>JAYELE010000053.1:0-15106 GCA_034717255.1 Patescibacteria group bacterium | reverse complement strand
TTGAAGAAATATTTGGTGTTGAAACATTTATTGAAGAAACTGTTGAAAATGCAATTAGGTTAAGATTTCATTCAAGAATTGTTTCTTTATTTTTAGAAAAACTTGTTGGTAGATATTCTAAAAATAAACATTTACCTGACTGGTATCAATTCTTAAAACCAAATAAATTGGTAGTTTTATTGGAATCATACTATTTGGGGGATGGTAGAACAACTATTTCCACACAATTAGCAAAAGAACTATTTCATGCAAAAATATTAATAAATAAAAAACCATATTTTAAACCAAATTATGGTGAAGGATATTATGTTAATGAATCTATTCAATATAAATCAAAAAGAACAGCAAAAGAATTTAATGGTTATCTTTGTTATAGAGTAAATAAAAATATACATGAAATATATGAAGATAATGTATATAATTTAGCTATTGAAAATGTTGATAGTTACATTGTTAATGGTGCTATTGTCCATAATTGTAAGGGAATAACTGTTTATAGGGATGGAAGTAGAGGTGGTGTTTTAATTACAGATAAAGAAAAAGAAAAGAAAGAGAAAGAAAAAATATTCACCGATAACCATGCATTGAAAAGACCAAAAAGAATAAAAGGAGAAATACATCGTTTTCAAAATAATCTTGAAAAATGGATTGCAGTCGTAGGAATCGTTGACAATAGACCATATGAAATTTTTACTGGTAAACTAGAAAATGGTCTTAGTAATCTTCCAAATTCAGTTATTGAATGTGAAGTGGTAAAAAATATTGTTTATACTAAAGATGAAAATGGTGAAAAAACTAGAACAAAAAGATACGACATTGAATATATTGACAATAATGGTGAAAAACAAGTACATTCTGGTCTAAACCATACTTTTAATTCAGAATATTGGAATTATGCTAAATTAGTTTCTGGAGTATTGAGACATGGTATGCCAATTCCTTATGTGTATGAATTAATTAGGTCACTTAATTTAAATGACGAACATTTAAATACTTGGAAAGCAGGTATTGAAAGAGTCGTGAAAAAATATATTAAAGATGGTGAAAAAACTAAGAATATTAAATGTCCTGTTTGTGGTAGTACTAATTTAGAATTTAAAGAGGGGTGCTTAACGTGCATGTCGTGTGGTTCATCCCGATGTGGCTAATAAACTAATATTCAATAAATTAAAGAAAAACTCAAAAAATAATTTGGGTTTTTCTTTTTTTATACTTATTTTTACTGAAATTTAAATAATTAAACATATAAATTATGAAAAAAAGTATTAAAATTGATGATGATTATTATCCTAATACACAAAAAATTGAAAATGAAATAAAAATAAATGCCGTTAGTAGTACTAATCACATTTTTGTAGTTGATGTTTCAGGTTCAATGTATTATGACTTACCTTTAATTAGAAAATAATTAAAAAATAAACTCTCTAATATAATGAGAGAAGGAGATACCATTACAATTATCTGGTTTTCGGGTAATGGTCAAAGTGGTGTCTTAAAAGAAGAGGTAGAAGTTAGATCATTATAAGATTTAACAAATTTACACAATACTATTGATAAATGGTTACAACCAGTTGGTCTTACTGCATTTTTAAAACCACTTGAATTAACTAGAGAAGTTATTGAGAGAATAAAGAAAAACAGACCAAACACCTCATTTTCTTTAATATTTTTAACCGATGGCTATAATAATGTCCATGGCATGAAGTTATTTCTGTCTTAAAAGACATGAAAAACGACTTAAATGCAGCTACTTTTGTGGTGTATGGTTTTTATGCAGATACTCAAAAATTAACACAAATGGCATCAATTATTGGTGGAGAAAAAATTGCAACAAGTGATTTTGATAATTTCGAACCAGTTTTTGATGAAAAAATATCTTCAGGTGTTCTTTCTTCAGATAAAAAGGTTATTGAAATTGCAGATTCATTTTTATATGATTTTGCATTTTCAGTTAATGAAATGGGAAGTGTTTTATTATATAATATTGAAGATCATAAAATATTAGTCGGTGGTGATATCAATACCATTTATTTTTTCGGCAAAAACCCGATAGGTGAATTAGAACAAAATAAAAACCCTGAAATTGACACCGCATTGTATACTGCAATATATGTATTATCCGATAAATTAATGAATTTTGAAGCAGAAAAAATATTTTATGCTCTAGGAGATAATTATTATTATAAAGAGTTATTGAATGCATTTGGAAAACAAAAATTAAATGATTTCAAATTTGCAATTAAAGAATGTGTTAAAAATATTAATTCTCGTTTCCCTGAAGGAAGGGAAAGTATTAAACCTGTTGCTGACGATGCATATTGTTTAATGAATTTAATTGAAGATTTGAGTAATATGGATGATGTTTTATTTTATCCATCACATTCGGATTTCAATTATAATAGAATTGGTAGAAAACGAATTGCTAAAGGAAGTGAATTATCTGATAAAGATAAGCAAAGACTTGCAGAAGCCAAAAATGTTGAAGAAGCAAATCAAATTTTAAATGAATTAAAAGAAACCAATGTTGATTTAAAATTTGTAAAAACAGAACCAAACAAAGGTTATCCAATTAAAGACATTGTGTGGAATAAAGAACGTGCAAATTTATCTGTTAGGATTAAAATGAATGGTTATGTTGAACTTCCAGATAATGAATATGATCTTGCAGAAGTTGAAACATACAAATATAATACTTTTACTATAATTAAGGATGGTATTATAAATATTAATAAACTACCAGTTAATTGGACTCAAGAACTTGATGATTTATTAATGGAAAAGGGTGTTGCTTTCAGTAGATCAATGGAATATGATTCTGAGGTGAATGGTGGTTCTTATAGTCGATCAATTATCATTGATTTAAAATCGTTACCTATCATTAACAGAAAAATGGTTAATAATATTTATGCTGGTGAATTAGCAATATATGAATAGGAATTAGCTAAATTACAAGGCGAAAATAAAGTATATAATTATTATCGTAAAGGATTATTCCCCAAAACAAGCGAATCTTTTACTGAAAAGTATGGTAAAGAAAGTGCTGATTGGTTAAAATCTATTGGAATTACTGATTATAATAGTTTTGCACCAAAAACAGATGCAGCAGAGGTAACTGATTATTATATATCGGTTGTTTTAGAAACAAAAATAAAAGGACTTTTTTCATTACCAAAAGTTGATGCCGTTTGGAAAAAAATACAAGAGGATAAAGAATTAAAATTAAATGAATATGTGATGTCCAATGCTTTAATTAAATATAATGAGCAATTAGAATCTGATATTTATAAATCATTAAGTGAAGAACAACAAAAAGAAATGTTGAAGACTTATTTAATTAATAAATCAAACGAATTAAATAAGTTGAAAAGAAATTTAATGCAACAGGTTGCACAAATTAAATTTTCTTTAATATTGTCTAAAAAATGGTTTAAAGAATTTAATTCTTTTGATGAGAATACATTAATTTTAAAAATAAATGGCAAAAACATTGAATTTACCTTTGATCTAAAGGAAAAACAAATAGAAATATAGTTATTTTAAACCCCTCGATTTCAAGGGGTTTTTACATTTGAATAATAAATCTACAAAAATCTAATAAAATTTCTAATTATTTTTATAATTTTGACTACTTAAAACGTCTTTATTATTAAATAAAGAATAACATTAAAAACAAATAAAAAGGATAATAGTTGGTTCAAATCTCGTAATTTAAAAGTATTAAAATATCAAAACGATGCAATTTCTAATGTTCAAAAAAGTATAGAAGAACGTGAAATTACAGTTCTTGCTGCTGCCCCAAGTGCAGGTAAAACTTTAATGACAATTTATATTATTGAAGAATATTTAAAACAAAACCCCAATAATAAAATTATTGTTTTAACACACGGAACAACCGTTCTTCGTACACAATTTCATGATGTACTTGTTGGTATAAAACCTAATTTCACATATAATCTTGTTGAGAAATTCAATCAATATAATCCCACTACAGATGTTAATGTTTGTTTACCACAAACTCTAGTAGGTAACGATTTGAATAAAATTGATTTACTTATTGTCGATGAGGTGCATCAATTTTATTTTGCCGAGAAAATGATGAAAGACATTATTAAACAAACTAAACCTAATAAACAATTACTTCTTACGGGCACACCAAGTTCATTTATTAGAAAAGGTTTTAACATTATTCCCATAACACTTAATACTATTTTCGATGAGGGAATGGTATCTGACCTTTATGTTGAAATTGCTACAAGTTCATATACATTTGATCCAATGCACGATTTCAATCAAAATGATGAACTAAAAACTGAAATATATATTAAGAATTCCGAGACAAAAAAAAACTTTAGATGAACTTGTTGATAAAATTGTTGATAAACTTAAGAGCATTCGTGGAAACGATTATCAAAATTTATTGCCCGAATGGTTACCAACATTAAAAAAATTGGAAAAAACGATGATTCCTTGTAAAAGTCAACAACAAGCAATGTAAGTTAAAGAATATTTTGATAAAATTGGTATTAAATCTGCTTTGAGTATTTCTGATATTGATTATGATAGTAGTGAGATTCAGAGATTTAAAGACGAAGAAGATTGTCTTATTCTTATTGTTGTTGGTCGAGGTATATTGGGTTTTAATTATCCCGAACTTGTTAACGTGGTCGATATGACAGCATCACAAAATGTAGACAGAATATATCAACTATTATGTCGTGTTATTCGTAAACATCCAAAAGGTAATAAAAAATTATTTTTTAAGATTGCACCTAATGTTCATAATGATTATTATAAATATATAATGACAGCAGTGCTGTCATTAAGTGATGAATCCTTTTTTACCAAATTCAACGGTAAAAATTTTAACGATATGATAATATCAGTAATTAAACGTAAACAAAATCATCGACAAAATAACAATAAAAATAAGAATATAAAATCAAAACCTAAAACCATAAAACCAATAGATTTTGAAGGTCTTCCAGCATTTGAATTTTTCAAAAATCTTTATCATAAAAAAGATGCACTACTCCATACCTATGCTCGGACAACGATTAGGGATGTGAGAGCAGAATTTATGGAAAATACGCCAAATAATTATTGGGTTTTTGAAAAATGTATTGAAGATGCAAAAAAATATAATACAATTAAAAAATGGAGAGAAAACAGTAGTGCTTATTCTACAGCATGTAATAATGATTGGTTAGATGAATGTATCAAGCACATGAAAAAACAAAATTCATGGACAAAAGAAAAATGTATTAAAGATGCAAAAAAATATAACACAAAAAATGAATGGAAAAATATAAAGAAATCAGGATATCAGTCTGCAAAAAATAATGGTTGGTTAGATGAATGTACTGCCCATATGCCAAAAAGAAATAAAAAATAATTACATCTGTTTGAAATAACAACCGTCTTTATTTTAAATAAGATTAATAAAATTTAATAAACATGAAAACAAATTTAAAAATTAATGAACATCAGTACGACCTATCAGCACCTTTTATTGAATATTATAAAAATGTTGAATATAAATATTATTTTGATTATAATGGGTTCAAATTTCTACCAGCAAATGAATTCTTAAATTTAAAAATTCCTGAATTTAAAGAATGTCAATTCATTAAATTTAATAAAAAAATAAATGAAAGTATTTTAGAACTATTAAAATACAATAACCATAATTTTATTCATCATATTTTGGATTTATATTTCAAAAAGGTTTTAGAATTTTTTAATGAAATTGACGGTACGGGCAAATCAATTGAAAAGGATACTTACATGGTTTTAATGAAAACTTATTATGATTCAAACAAATCTCAAGTGATAATTCAATATTATGAAAATAAAAAAATAACATGTCAATAGATATTAGATTTCAAAGACAACTCAATCTCAAGGAGATTGAAGAAAAAACAAATATTCGTATAAAAGAAAATAAAGGAATAAAGTTTCTTTCATATAACGGAAGTTGTTTACCAATTATCGATTTAGATGAAAATGGATATTTTAAATCTATATGTCAATACGGTTTAAATACATTGAATAAAATAATGCCTATTATAGTTTCAACTTTCAAAGTAAAATTTATTACAGATAATGAACTTCAATTCATTCTCTATGAACAAATGAGGGGTAATGAAGTTGATATTGATAAATTATTTGATGAAACAACTAAAAAATATGGTCATGATATTGAATAGTAACAAATTTTAATATTATTAATATTTGTGTTAACCAATAACAATTTAATATAATAATAATATATACATAACATACTTATTATAGTATTATAGTAATTATGTAAAAAAAGTTATGTTAAAAATATTAATATTTTCATTATTATTATTATTATTCATTAATTCTACTAATACAAATCAAAACATCATTAGTGGTAAAATATTAAATAAAAATACCAGAGAAGAATTAGCTGGTGTGAGAATAATTTCCGATTGTGATACCGTTTATTCTGATTTTGATGGTGATTTTAAAATTAAAACAGTTTCTGATACAACAAATTTGTCCTTTTCTTTAATCTCTTATGAACCTGAAAATCTTAAAGTTATAAAAATCGAAGAAAAATTATTTGTAAAAAACTAAAAAAAAGTTTGGTATTATTGTAACATTTTATATCTTTGTCACGTATTTATAAACTCAAGACATAAAAATTTAATTAAATAATAAAAAAAAATAAATCATGAAAACACGAATCATAAATATTATTATCTCGACAACGACAATTATTAGTCGTAATGGGAATGGTATATTCTGTTCAAATTTTGGCAGAAATATGGATTCGGGAATTGGTTTTAAAGATATTGTGGAAAAATAAAACAACAAAAAATAAAAAAAAAACAGAACCCGAAACCTAAAAAAGTTTCGGGTTTTTTATTATAATAATTATAAGTACCAAAACTTATAATTATAGAAAAAAAGGTTTGGCACTTATGTTTTTTGACGTATTGGATATGGTAATCGTGTAAAACTACCTGCTCGTGGTGATTACTGCACAATCTTCGGATTGATTAAAGTTTTATATAAATATGTCGGGTTGCCAGAGTGGTTGATTGGGGAAGTCTGCAAAACTTCTTGCGAAAGCACACGTGAGTTCGAATCTCACACCCGACTCTATATTGTCCTGTAACTCAGCGGTTTAGAGTTCCACACTGATAATGTGGCGGTCGGTGGTTCAAATCCACTCAGGACAACCACAATGCCGATAAATAATGGTTCGGGTTCATACGATACACATGTCACTACGTATGAAATCGAGAGTGAAACCCTCTCTATAGTGCACTGGAAGTAATCTGGCTGGATGAAGGGCGACTCTTGAAAAGTCGTAGCAGGTAACACTGTTGGGGGTTCGAGTCCCTTCAGGTGTTCAAAAAAATAAATATTATGGGTAAACTTAAAATGTCAATTAATATTGAAACAGAGAAAGAATTAGATATAAAAGATGTTTATATTATAATGCAAGATATTAAAGCGAGACTTGAAGGATACGTAACTGACGTTCCAGAACAATTAAAAGATGCTAATTTAATTATCGATGAAAATTTTTCAATCGATGGTGTTGAAAAAAATCTATTTACTGAAATAAAAGAATAAAATGAAATAATAAATTAAATATAAGGCATTGATTTACGAGGTTTTTAGTCACCCTTACGTTTATGAAGAAAACTATAAATGCACTCGTAGCATAATTGGATAATGCCCTAGATTACGAATCTAGTGATTGAGAGTTCGAGCCTCTCCGAGTGTTCTAAAATTAATAACAATAAAAAAATGGATAATAAATTAGAATTTAACATCGAAGAAACCAGAAATCTTGACGAATGTATGGATTGGGTTAAAAGCCATATGTGTTCGGGGGAAGAAGGTGATGAAGTTTTCAAAGAATGGTTATCAAAATCTGAAGATAATGCAATGATGATTCATCATGGTTATGGTACATTTATTAGAAATACTTTAATGCTGTGGCATGACGGTCCTGCCGTTGCGTGGTTTAACTCATAAGGCATATTTCATGCTGATGATATGAGTGGGATTATATTTACTTCTTTATATCGTAGAGAAAATGGTCTTGAAATCGATTTAGATAATCAAATAAAGAAATATAGAAAACATTGGGACAAATATGAACCAAGAGTAAATGAGGGTAAAATGAATTAATTATGGCGACTAAAATTATTGCTGTATACGCAAATACTTGGGAGGGTCTGACAGTAAAAATGTCTGGTTATTATCATGACCATTGTTATCATCTTTATTCTGGTAGTTGTGCTGATTTGCCATCAAAATTTAAAAAATATAAGAAAAATAATGTTAAATACGTATTTATTTGCGAAGAAGTAATACCTAAAATGAATTGAAATATGTAGTTTTGTGGGAAGGTAAGTTAAAGGGTGTTTAGCATGGACTTACCACATATTTCATTTGTGAAGATTATATGACATAAGACCATATTTAATGAGTAATATGGAAACTAATTTACTAAATGACATGTCTAAGTAATCTTCACAATATGCAGGAGTAGTTCAATTGGTGGAATGCAACGTTGCCAACGTTGATGCTTGCGGGTTCGAGTCCCGTCTCCTGCTCTAATGTAGTTCATATAGTATCAAGAGGCAAGTGCACTTGTATAGCGTAACTCTTGTTAATTGGTTGTGGATAAAATCCCGTGCGATCCGAGCGACTGCATTTTTAAAAAAATAAAAAAATATGATGGAACATTTAAAAACCAAAGAAGAAAAAGCAATTCATTATTGTTATTGTGAATTATTTAAACATGCAACACCATCTGCAGATTTCAATGAGTTATTAAAAAATGCAAAAACCAACGATTTGGGGCAAAAAGAAATTCCATTTGACGATTATGAAATTGAACAAGAAAAACTAGATGAAATAATCCAAGAATCAATTAATAAATTTAAATTAAAACCCAAATATAAACAACAATTATTTCGGAATACAATTTATTTAGGTTGTAGTCCTAGAACAAAAAATAACTCAGAAGACTGATGGCTATTTTGACATCACATTTTGTGATTTCAAGATAGAGGAACTTCGAAACACCTTTGCTGGACGTAGGAGATACATATAAACATATCGTCAGTACTACGGAGTGGTGCAAGCTAAACAGACTTAGAGGGAAAGCAACTCTATAATAGTCGGGTTGGTGCATAGATAAATCATCAGAAAAAACAGAATTTCGGGTACGCTCAAGTTATTAAGTTATAACAATTTTTTTTTTACGTATAATAGAATAAAAATATGGAAAAAGAAACAGTTATTTGGTCAGAAGTCGGTACTAAAGCAGGTATTGATTATTCATTAGCACAAAAATTTATTTATAATGATGGTGGTCGTAAAGATACTGGTTTTAAAGGCAGTACTGGTGATTGTGTTACAAGAGCAATTGCAATAGCCACGGGGAAACCATATAAAGAAGTTTATGATGCTCTTAATTCATTATCTGAAAACGAAAGAATTGGTAAAAGGAAAAAATCTAAATCTAATTCCAGAACAGGAATTTATAGAATGACTTATCAAAAATATATTGAAAGTCTTGGATGGAAGTGGATACCTACAATGAAAATAGGTCAAGGTTGCAAAATTCATTTACGTTCAGATGAGTTACCATCAGGGACTTTGATTGTTAAGGTCTCAAAGCATTTAACTTGTGTAAAAGACGGTATTATTCACGATACTTTCGATCCTTCACGGGGTGGAAGTCGGTGTGTTTATGGGTATTATGTGAAAAAAACATTATAATAATATGATAATAAATAGAATTTGATGAAGCTGAACAAATAGAGTTGTTTAAGCACGGGAGCTATTTTATATAGGTAAACACAATAAATTCCTGTGGATTTAACATAATCCTATTGTCACCTATTATATCATTTAGCCAATGATAGTTCAGACGGATTAGTAATAAATTATAATGCACTGTCCATATAGGAACAGAAATTGTAAAGCCAGTTTGAGTAACTCTGTTATAATAAATTACCGCTTGGCAAGCCAAATTCTATTTTTATAATACGGAAGATTGGGTGAGTGGCTTAAACCAGTAGTTTGCTAAATTACCGTATCTTTATTGTATACCGGGGGTTCGAATCCCTCATCTTCCGCAAAAACTACAATTATATCCAATACGTTTTAAATTTTTCTTGTATTTAAATATAATTATGTTTATTTTTGAAGTAAACAAATTAATAAATGAAATACACGGATAGAAATACAATAACGATCTTTAAAGAAGACATTTCTTATACTTTTCTCAAACCTTTTTCGGGAGAACATTTAAATAAATTAATCGTCATATGTGAAGATGCATATGGCGATTTTATTAGTAGCATTATGAATAATGAAGCTATTCATGAAAAGTATAATATTGACAAAACAACAATAAAAGATATTTTTAATAAATTAATATAGTATTATGGAAATAATTAAAACAAAATTTTCTGATGTTTTAATATTAAAACCTAAAATATTTAATGATGATAGGGGGTATTATGTTGAAACTTTTCAAGAAAAAAAATTTAAGAAATTAATTGGTAATATCAATTTTATTCAAGATAATGAATCTCAATCAGCATATGGTGTATTAAGAGGATTTCATTTTCAAGAACCACCATATACTCAAGCAAAATTAATTAGAGTAGTTAGCGGTGCAATAATTGATGTTATTATCGACATTAAAACCGATTCTGAAACATTTGGGGAAATGTTAATGATAAAATTAGATGACATTAATAAAGAACAACTTTTAATCCCAAGAGGATATGCCCATGGTTTTGTTGCAATAGAACCAGATACTATTATTCAATATAAAGTAGATAATGATTATGCCCCAAAATTTGAATCAGGTATTGCATTTGATAGTACTAATATTGATTTTAGAGAAGAAATTGGTCATGAAGAATTTATTTTATCAGAAAAAGATTTAAAGTTAAAACCATTTACTGAAGTAGGTTTTTTTACATCAAACGAATATAAATTAAATGCATAATATGGAAGAAAAAAATGATACTACATTAATTTCAATTATAGATCAAATAATTGAAAAAAAGAATAAATTAAATATTAATATCGGTAGTGATTTTGTAACAATTACATTTGCAACTAATGGTACAATAGGACAACATCAATTAACGTACACAGATTTTAAACATTTATTAAATTCAGTTCATAATATTGATTATTTATTAAATGATTGGATTAAAACTGCTTATAATAAAACATTAAAAGACGAATAGTATTTATTTTTATTGTAACATTAATTTATTCTTTTCGTATATATTGATATTAAAAATGTTTCAATATGAATAGAATAATTATTTATGAATTTATTGCCACCATTGGTAATGAAATCATTAAACCAAAAGGATTTTATTATCAAAAAAATAAATACGTTATTTTAGTTGGTGATACTGAAAAAGGTCACACTATAAGAAGAAAAGAATTAATTGAAGATGTTAATATTTAAATAAAAAAAATATTAAGTGACTAAAGATTTTGAACTCTTAAAAAGAACTTATCCCGTTTCACAATTTGATAGGCGTTGTGATGGTTATGATTATATTTTGAAATATACAACACAAGAAGAGAGAAAAAAATGGAATATTGATGAGAAAAAAATACAACAAATCATAAAAAAGGGCGAAATATATATATATCAAGTGGCAAAAGAAAATAAAGAATTTAAAACAATGTGTTTATGTTTTTCAAATTATTCGATAATTAGAAAATATATTTTTGAATATGAAGATGAATAATGAAATAACAATTGATATCGAAAAGATAAGACAGTTACCTGATGATTCTGTAACTGACCCAGAAACAATGATAGGTTATTGAGTCGTAAAATTAATCCATTATTTGCATATGCTGGTTTATATCCAGAAGTAATGACAAATTTTGATATATTACCTGACAAAAAATAATTATGGTTGTGTAGCCAAATTGGTTAAGGCAATGGTCTCTAAAACCATGATTACGGGTTCGAACCCCGTTACAACCACAATCGAAAATATAAATAAAAATTTGTTTTTTTGAAACATTTTTATATTTTTGTCGTATTACTTATATAAAATAACAGTATTTATAATTTTAAAGCAAAGAATTATGACTTAGATTAAATTAGTAACAGTAACAAGAAAAGACCTCGAAGCAGGTTATCAATTAGTCCAATCAGGACATTCTATTGCGGAATTTGCTCATAAATTTCCCAAAAAATTCAAACATTGGATTGAGACCTCAAATTATTTAGTCTCTCTTTCTACCCAAGACGAAAATCATTTAAAAAATTTGTACGAAAAATTAAAATGGCGTGGTGCTGATGTCGTTCAATTTACTGAACCCGATATTGGTGATCAAGTTACGTCTATTTGTTTTTATGGTACACCAGAATTAAGAAAAATTACTAATAAATTAAAATTAGCACTATCATGAAAGATTTAATCGATATTAATGATAAAATACCTGAAAAGGGAAGAGATATTATTGGATATGATTCAAATAATGACGAACATTACATTTTTAGATGTAATTGTAAAAACATTGAGTGTATAGAATGGCGATGTTCAATAACTGGTTCTCATATGATGATTAATATTATAAAATGGAAATATATATAATTATGAAAGACACATAGATTAAAATTAGATCACCATAATATGTTGAATCATACCCAATTCGTAATTTACGATTCGTAATTTACGATTCGTAATTTGCGATTTGCGAACAAACATATATTAATAATTATATATGTTTTAACTTGACACCACAAATTGCGATTTCAAGATTATAAATAATTAAACAATTAATAAACAATATATTATGGAAATAAAAATTAGTAAAAAAGCAGCAATGGCTATAATGAAAGACAATATAAAAACATTAGCCGAAGAACAAAGATTCTTAAAAAATCAAAGAAAAACAGAAAAAATAATTGGTGAAAGAAAATTATCTCCTTGGGAAGCAGCATATAAACACCAAGATAATCGTAAAAAATTACGTTTAATGTATGCAGCGTATGGACTTGCTAGGGGTAAGTCATATTCTCAAACAGAAAATAATTACCCCGAAGAAAATCACTCGTTAATTGAGTATCAAAAACAAATTGACAATATAATCAATTCATATAAAGTTTGGGATGATGAATAAAAAAAGAGGGTTCGCCCTCTTTTTTTCTTGCATATTAGCTAATAGTTTGTTATTTTTACGGAAAATAATTTTATTTTAATACATATAACAATGGAAGATAAAAAAAATGAAGAAATTAAAGAACTATTAAATGAAGAAGTTGAAGAGCAAAACACAGAAAAAAAATCAAAAAATTTGTCTGAAGAAATGGATGAACTATCTGAAAAAATAAAAGACACTTCTGATGAAAATAAGACTGAAGAACTAGAAGAACTTACTGATGAAGAAAAAAAAGAAATTTATGTTCAACAATTAAAAAATGCTCATAAATTTAAAACGAATAAAAATTTTGGAACTAATTATAAAAAAAAGCGGAAGAAAAAATTAAAAATGACAAAAGCATCTAGGAAAAATAATCGTAAAAAATAGAGATGGAAATTATTAATTATTCTCAGACCATCAATAATAGTCATTTTTGGTCTGATTTAAATCAAATTGTTGAGTTCTTTAAGTATGAAGAACCAAATAAAGAGTTTTTAAAAATTGGGGTTAAAAACACCATTGAAGAAGGTTATGAAATCGAATCGTTAAATGGTGTTGAAAAAAAGAAACACCTTATTTTTTAAATTTTCAGATTGTATTATACTTCATTAATAATTTTTATAATAAAGATGTTTTTATTTTAATGATAAAAAATACCATAAAAAATGGGATGAATTTAACTAAAATAAATAATATGAAAATGGAACGAAAAGAAGTTTATAAAAAAATAGATGATGAAAGAACATACCAAGATCTTAAATGGGGTGATAGAATGGAAATCAACGGAGTTAAAGACGCTGATAAACCATTGTCCGAATGGATTAATTATATTGAATTTCATTTATCAAAAGCTAAGGCAGCAATTTATCATTTAAATGCTCAAGAAGCAAAAGCAGAACTTCGTAAAGTTACAGCAATTGGGGTGAGAGCATTGGAAATACATGGATGCCCTGATAGAATAATATCTAACGATCTAAAAGAATAATACAAATGGATATAAATGTCAATCTCGATAATACTTATTGGGAAAAAATAAAAGGATTCCCAACCGAATTACGTGTGGATGCTCGATGGTTATTAAAAAAAGAAGATGAAGATAGAACATATGGTTCACTTAGAATAGTGTCACATCCCGATTTACCTCCGGGACAATTACGTGCATTTTTTACCTACGTAACTTCAATTAAAGAAAAAGATGATTCTGAAATTATGGAAACCATTGAAGATTATCAAATAGATATTAATGAACTTGAAATTTATTCAGTTGACGAAGATATAAAAACCGAAAGTACGAAATATGAAGCACCATTTAAAGAACTTGAAGAACTATTTGGTGTTAAAATATTTTAATATGTTATGAAAAAAAATATGAAGAAATGAAAAAAAAATATAAATTATTAATTATTGGTCATATGCGACATGGAAAAGATACTGTTGCAGAAATGATTGAAGAATTTACTGGTATGTCATTTAAAAGTTCATCTGAAATGGCAGCAGAAATATTTATTTATGATGAATTAAAAAATAAATATGGTTATTCATCATTTATTGAATGTTATGAAGACCGTATGAATCATCGTGCAGAGTGGCATGATTTAATTTGTGAGTTTAATGTTTCAGATAAAGCACTTTTAGCAAAAGAAATTCTTAAACACAATGATATGTATGTTGGAATGCGAAGTCAACAAGAAATTGATAAATGTATTGTTGATAAAGTATTTGATATTATTATTGGTGTTTTTGACCCAAGTAAACCATTAGAGTCAAAAGATTCATTTGATATTGATTTGTGGAAATCAAGTGATATTATAATACCTAATGATAGCAGTACTAGTAATCTAAAAGATTTAAAAAGAAAAGTAAAAAAAATATGTGATTTTTTATTTAATTAAGTTTTTTTATGGACAAA
>JAYELE010000052.1:0-3110 GCA_034717255.1 Patescibacteria group bacterium | reverse complement strand
AAGCGATTCCTCCTTCCGCTTCAATTTTAGCATAGTTTATTATTGAGAAAAAACAATTGTTAGCGGATCTATTCGTTTCGCGCATTTTGAATTGTTGATTTTTTGATTGTGAGCGAGGTGGGACTTGAACCCACACGGGAAAAATCCCCTTGGGCCCTCAACCCAAGCTGGCTACCAATTACAGCACTCGCCCAATATTATTTTATTTTTGTTTTATCTGTTTTTAGAGCGAATTTTATTTTTTTGATTATTTTTTTATAGGTTCAGCTGGTTTTTCAGTTGGTTGTTCTGAATTAGGTTTTTCTTCGGATTTTGAAGTTGATTCTATTTTTGCGTCTTTTATTTCTGTTTCTTTTTGCGGTTCTTGTTTTTCTATGTTTTCAGGTTCAGATTTTTCTTTTTGCTCGGGTTTTGGTTTTATTTTTTCTTGAACAGGAGCAATGTATTCTTTTCTTTTTAATCGCGCTTTTTTGCCTTTTGCGCTTCTTAAATAATAAAGTTTTGCCCGTCTCACTTTTGCTCTTTTTACTATTTCTATTTTTTCTATTGATGGAGAATGAATAGGCAATATTTTTTCTACTCCGATTTTTGAAATTACTTTTCTTACTGTGATAGTCGCATTTATTCCTTTTCCGTGTTTTCGCGCTAAAACAAGTCCTTCAAATACTTGAATTTTTTCTTTTGCTTTTTTTTCTTTAGCGCCTTTGTCTTTTTTCGCTGTTTCTTTGATTTTTTGATAAACTTTAACAGTGTCGCCAACGCGAATATCAAGTAAATCTTGTTTTAAGTTTTGTTTATTAAAAATTTCAGTTTTATTTGTCATAATAATATAAATTAAATTTTATTGTTGTGGGCGCGACAGGACTCGAATGAGTTGCCGCGCAGCCTCGCCTCCTCGCTTCGCTCGTCGCGATTTCAGGGGACAGGTTCTCGCTATATCGCGCTTAATAAAAATCTGTAAACGCTTTCAGCGTTTCCATATATTTAGTGGGCGCGACAGGACTCGAACCTGTGACCTTTTCGATGTCACCGAAACACTCTAACCAACTGAGCTACGCGCCCTATTATAATTTTGCGTTTTATGTGGGCGTGCCAGGATTCGAACCTGAAACCACTAACTTATAAGATTAGCGCTCTACCATTGAGCTACACGCCCAATGCTTTATCAAGATTGTAAGCCGAATTCTGTTACCAAATAAATTTGGCGGCAATCATTAATCTTGGCAATAAATCACTTTATTGCTCATGCGAACCACTTTTCCATTTCAGCAAATCCGGAGAATGCTGAAATGTTTGTTCTTGCGCCTGATAAGGATTTAGCCGTTTCACCCCCAAAGTTTCCATTGGGGCTCACCAAGTCAAACTTGGTGTTTTTATTTTTTCAAATAAAAACGTCTCTGCTCGCACCTCGTCTCGCGCATAATAAATTGCGCGCGAGAGACGGCTGTTAGCCGCTATTTTTTTAGATTTTGCGTAATTAGAAAGCTCTTAAAAGCTATGCGCAAAAAATAGGCGTTCGGACTTTCCTCCCTGTATATTTTTAATCAAAATAAAAATATGCAAGGCGACTGCCCATCCTGTTAAAGCAAATAAATTTTAGCAGTAATTATCCCATTTGTCAAATTTAAGTTTTAGAGTAGAATAAAAAAATGATAAAAATTTTTAACACAAAAATACATAACATAAATATAGCGGCTTTTGTTTTGGGAATGGCTTTTTTAATAAGCGCTGTTTTGGGATTTTTCAGAAATCGTTTGTTGGCAAGCTATTTTGGAGCGGGAAATGAATTAGACATATATTACGCAGCTTTTCGTATTCCAGATATTATTACAATGGTAATGGTGATAGGAGCGGTTTCTGCCGCAATTATTCCTATATTTAGCGAATATTTGATCGTATCTCGCGAAAAAGCGTGGAAATATTTTTCTAATTTATTGAATGTATTTTTAATTTTTTTAATAATTGTTTGCGCCATAGCATTTTTATTGGCTCCGTTCTTAATTTCTCTTATCGTTCCCGGATTTTCACAAGAAAAAATAAATCTCACAGCGCAATTGGCGCGTATTATGTTTTTAAGTCCGATTTTATTAGGCATTAGCGTTATAATTTCTAGTATTTTGCGAGTTTTTAAAAAATTTTTGATAACAGCAATGGCTCCCATAATGTATAATATAGGAATAATTTTTGGGATTATATTTTTCACGCCTATTTATGGAATAAAAGGATTAGCTTTGGGAGTTGTCCTTGGCTCTTTTCTGCATCTTTTAATTCAGATTCCTATATTATTAAAAACAGGATTTAAACCTAAAAAAAGTTTGAATTTTTTTGACCCTGGTTTTATTAAAACAATAAAGCTCACAATTCCTCGTTCAATAGGACTTATAGCGGGACAGATTAATTTTATAGTGATTACAATAATCGCTTCGCGATTAAGCGTTGGAAGTTTAGCAATATTTAATTTAGCCGAGAGCATAAGCCGTCCAGTGATAAATTTAGTCGCAGTGTCTTTTTCAGCCGCGACTTTTCCCGTGTTAAGCATATTATTTTTAAAAAAAGAAACAGAAAAATTTGACAATGTGTTTTATTCCGTGTTTTACAAGATATTTTATTCAACCGCATTTTTGAGCATTTTTATTTTTATTTTTAGAAATCAAATTGTGAGTTTAATTTATGAAACAGGAAAATTTACCGCAAACGACGCTCGTTTAACTTCTGCGTGTTTGGGAATGTTTTGTATAGGGCTTTTTGCTCAAAATTTAATTCTTTTGACCACAAAAGCGTTTTACGCAAAACAAAACACTAAAATTCCGGCTTTAATAAGCATATTTGGAATGTTAATAAATATCGCGTTTTGTTATTTATTTATCTATTTTCTTTCTTTTTCCAATTTTTTTCATCAGATCTTCACAAACTTTTTGAATATCCAAAATTTATCTAACATTGAGATTATCGGGCTTCCGTTAGCCCTGTCTCTTTCCGCCATAATCCAATTATTTTTTCTTTTATTTTTCCTAAAAAAGAAGTAAAAAAACGCGAAATATTTTCTCGCGATAATTTTCTACACATTGCAATTTCTTTTTCAAAAGTTTTTTTATCCATAATATTTTTTA
>JAYELE010000051.1:0-16237 GCA_034717255.1 Patescibacteria group bacterium | reverse complement strand
TAATGAAGTTTCTATCGGGAATATCAGAGATATTCAAGTTGAAGATTTGTTAGGCAGAGAATCAATTTCTTTGGATAAATCAATAATACAAAAATTTATTTATAATAAAAAGATTTTGATTACGGGCGGAGCAGGGTCTATTGGTTCCGAGCTTTGCCGTCAGATTTGCAAGTTTAAGCCGTCATTGGTTTTAATTTTAGATCAAGATGAAACAGGAATTTTTTATATAGAAAAAGAATTAAAATCTGAATTTTTTGAATTAAAAATTATTCCAATAATCGCTGATATTACAAATAAAGAAAAAATAGATAAAATTTTTAAAAAATTTACTCCTGATATAGTTTTTCACGCAGCGGCGTATAAGCATGTTCCTTTGATGGAACAATATTTTGACGAAGCCGTGAGCAATAATGTTTTTGGAACAAGAATTGTTGCTGAATGTTCTATAAAATATAATGCTGAAAAATTTATTTTTATTTCAACTGATAAAGCTGTAAAGCCAAGTTCTGTGATGGGAGCCACAAAAAGAATAGGAGAAATGATTTGCCAAGCATTAAACAAAGAAACTAATACTCAATTTATTTCTGTGAGATTTGGCAATGTGTTGGGAAGTCGGGGAAGCGTAATTCCTGTTTTTGCGAAACAAATTAAAAAAAGAAAACAAATAGAAATAACTCATCCTGAAATGAAAAGATATTTTATGATTACTTCTGAAGCATGTCTTTTAGTAATGACAGCTGGAGCTATAGGACAAGGTGGAGAAGTTTTTGTTTTAGATATGGGTTCTCCTGTGAAGATTTTAGATTTGGCAAAAGAAATGATACGGTTGTCTGGATTAGAACCAGACAAAGACATTCCTATTGTTTATACGGGTATTCGCCCAGGAGAGAAATTTTTTGAAGAGCTTTTGACAGCTGAAGAAGGCGTTATTGCCACTCAAAATCAGAAAATTTTTATGGCAAAACTTTCTGAAACAGATAAAGATAAAATAAATAACGCCTTGATAAGATTGAATAACGCGATAAATAATTTTGACGAACAAGAAATAATAAATATTTTTACAGAAATTGTTCCGTTTTATAAGCGAATCAAGTAAAGACTAAATTTTTTTTAACTGTGACAAATTATTCATATTCATTTAACTTTTAAATTATCAGAGGTTCAACTATCGGAGGTTCAACCTCCGATAGTTGCTTCCAGGGAATTTAATCTCTCTCATTTATAAATTTTTTTTGATATTTAGTTTTGATTTTGTATAATGAAAGTGTAGAATGAAATTAAAATAAATATAAAAATATGGATACGATATCATCATTATCACAACCGTTATTTATTAGAGATAAATCTGTAGTAGGGGTTTTATTGCCTAACACAGAAGAATCTGCCAACGCCCTAAAACAATTTATGGCTAATTTAAAATTGGATAAAAAAGAATTTGATAAATGGGTTAAGGAAATAGAATCTCCTGAAGCAAATGCCAGATATGACGCTATTGTTGCCGACGCTGACGCTAATGATGGTTGGGTTGACGGGGAAGAATTTTTTAAGAATAAAAAAGACGCTGAAAAGCGTTTTTTTTAACAGTTATTTGACGAATAGTATTACTAAATGTAAGATAATAATGTCATTTAGTAATAATTTAAATTTATAATTATGTTTTGTTTTAAGATATGCCAAATGTTTTTGTTGCCGAGTGTTTTTATTTTTGTTTTCGCGGGCGCGGGAATTTTTTTATTTTTTAAAACAAAAAGAAAAACAGCTGGCAAAGTTTTTTTAATAACCAGTTTTATTTTTTATTATGTTTTTTCTATAACTCCTGTCGCTGATTTGATTTTGTCTCCTTTGGAAAATAAATATCAACAAGTTGAAGAAAGCGAATTAGGTAAAACAGATGTTATTGTTTTTTTATTGGGCGGACAAGAAAGCGATATTTTGAGAGCGAGCGAGATTTTGCGTATTTATTTTTTGAAAGAAAAGCAAGCTGAAATTATTATTTCAGGGAGAGACCCTGTTGCTCCAAACGCTAAACAGGGAGAAAAAGTTAGAGATTTTTTAATAGAAAGAGGGGTGGCTGAGAATGATATTGTTTTGGAAAATCAATCAAGGAATACTTTTGAAAGCGCGAAGAATATTAAAAAAGAGCTTGCGCAAGATGCGTTTTTTTTAACAACATCGGCTTATCATATGCCGAGAGCAATGGAGATATTTGAAAAAATCGGGACAAGCGCATTGCCAGCACCTTCGGATTTTAAGGCGCAAGATAATTATGATGTTTTTGATTTTTTCCCAGATGCGAGAAATCTTAAAAAATGCGATTTAGCTTTTTATGAATATTTCGGGATTATATTTTATAGGTTGGTTTATTAAGGGGAGATATGGGGAAAGAGGGGAAAGCTTCGCAAGGTCGTAGGGGAAAGGTTCGCAAGGTAATTCCTTTTCCGTCAGTCGCTACGCTCCTTCCTCCTCAAGGGATGACCTTTCTCGCTTTGGGTAGAGGGGGAAGAGGGGTAAAAAAAATGAGCAAACAGGGGTGTTTGCTCTTAATGGCTCTCGCTTCTAAGAAGCGAATGGATTAAAGTCGTCAATTACCCTTTTTTTCTTTTTCTTTTTAGAAGAAAAAGGGTTCAACTTTGGCGTTCTGTAGCTATCTGGCATTATCTCGTTTGCTTCCATTTTTATGTCTCCTTAATCCCTTATAATCGGTGGGGTGAACGGTCGCGCTTGCGATTCAACAAAAGCGCAAACTTCTTTGAATGTTCCCGTAAACCTCAGTCTGTGAAATTTGTATCCAATTTCATAGACTATCCATCTGCGATGTATTGGTTGTTTTATGGTATAAGGATTTTTTCCTTTCCATATATCATCCCAACATTCGATATTCCAATAAATATCGCTGGAAATCACTAATGTTGTCCTCCTGTCTACTGTTTCCATGTCTTTATCTCCTTTTTTTATAAGAACTATTATCCAATAATTTGTATTGAATTTATGTAATATTTATCTAAAATTTTGATGACTGTTATAGATTCAATTGTTTCGTTTATATTATTTTTTTCTGAAATTTTTATTGTAAATCTGTATTTTTCGTTTTCTGTTTTTTCTGTTTTTATTATTTCAAAATTTGTATAATCATCAATTAATATAAATTCTAAATTAAGATATTGTTGCATTGCGTTTTCAGTAAAAAAAACAACAGCTTGTTCTTGATTTTTATCAATACGAGCTGTCATAAATTCAGTTATAATATTTTTCGCTGAATTTTGTTCAAGAATTTCTTGAATAGAAATATTGTTTGTTCCATTGTTTATTTTGTGATATTGCGTACTCAAAAGCCATATGCCTGAAACAGCGACTAAAAAAGCGAAAATTGTGATAATTAAATATGAATTTTTTATTTTTGTAATCATCAATTATAGAATAGCGCAAATTTAATTATTTCGCAAACACAATAAGGATAATGTTAGCTATGTAAGAACATTTTTTTTATATATTTTACGAATAACAAATCTGGCCAACGCGACAGATTTGTTATTGGAGAATATTATGAATAACAAACTTGAACGATCGGTCAGATTTGTTATAAAATTTTGATGTATAAGGATGTGTATTTTTTTTAAAAAATATGGTATAATTCTTTAATAAAAATTATAATTTATATAAAATAATGAGAAAAATAATCAAAGCGGAGAAAGTAACATGGATTGACATTGTTAATCCTGTTGAAAAAGATATTAACTTTTTAAAACAAAAATTTAATATTCATAGTTTGGTTTTGGAAGAATTGCTTATTCCAAGTTATAGACCAAAAGTGGAAAGATATCCAAATTATCTTTATATGATTTTTTATTATCCAATTTACAGCAAAGAAAAAAGAGAAACAAAGCCAAGAGAAGTAGACATTATCATTACAAAAGACACTATTATAACTTGTCATTTTCGCTCCATACTTCCAATAAAAGTGCTGTTTGACAGATGTAATATCTATTCTGATTCAAGAAAACGATATATGAATCAAGGAGCTGGTCATTTGCTTTTTTATATTTTGAACGGATTATGGAAAAATTGTTTGTTAAAATTAGCGCGCGTGGACAAACGAATTGACGAGATTGAAGAAAAAATATTCAGAGGAGAAGAAAAAGAAATGGTTTTAGAAATTTCTCTTGTGAAAACCGATATAATCAATTTTTGGAGAATTATAGAACCGCAAAAGCAAACTTTGGAATCTCTTTCAGAAGAAGGAGTTTTATTTTTCGGAAAAAATCTTTCGCATTATTTTTCCGATATTTTAGGAACATTTAGTCAAATATGGAATTCGCTCCAAACTTATAAAGAAGCTATTTTAGCATTGGAAAATACTAATCAATCTTTGTTGTCAGCCAAAATCAATGAAATTATGAAAATTTTAACTATTTTTTCCGTAATTTTTCTTCCGCTAACTCTTATTGCTTCAATTTGGGGAATGAATGTTGACAATATGCCTTTTACTAATTCATCTTTTGGATTTTGGGTATTATTAGTTATTATGGCGGTTGTATTCTCTTTTATGCTATTTTATTTTTATAAAAAGAAATGGTTATGACAAAAGCACGAAACAAAACAATAATATCTTTGTTGGTTATTTTAGCAACAGGAACGCTTTTGCGTATTTATAATCTTACGGCAAGAGCTTTATGGCATGACGAAGCGTTTTCCGCTCTTCTTATAAAATATAATTTTCAAGAAATGATTGACCGTATTATTTTAGATGTCCATCCTCCTTTTTATTATATTGCTTTGCGAGGATGGGACTTTTTTTTTGGCGATTCTTTGTTTTCATTAAGAATGTTTAGCGTTTTTTGTAGTGTTTTAATTATTTTGGCTGTTTATTTATTAGCTAAAGCAACTTTCAAAAATAATAAAATAGCTTTATTTTCCGCATTGCTTGTGGCTATTAATTCTTTTCAAATTCAATATGCGCAAGAAATGAGAATGTATACTTTGACCGCTTTTTTAATTGTTATTTCAAGTTATTTTTTATTAAAAGCTTTGTATGACAAGCAATCTTCGCGAATATGGTTTGCTTTATATATTACATCAGTTGTTGCCACAATTTATTCTCATTATTACGCGTTTTTTTCTATTTTTGCTCAATTTCTTTTTGTTGTTTATTATTTTTGGAGCGCTTTTAAGTTAAATTTTTCAAATTGGTTGAAAAACAAAAATTTTCAACATTGCGCGATTAGTTATTTGCTTATAGGTATTTTTTATATTCCGTGGCTAAAAGTATTTTTAAAGCAATTAAGTCAGGTTCAAGAAAATTATTGGATTCCGACAATGAATTTTTGGTCTATTCCTCAAACTATTTATAAATTAACAACAGGAATAGGCATTGACGCGAGTAATTATAAATGGATTTTAACAGGTTTAATAATTGTTGTTATTTATTTATTTGCGCTCGCGCTTAAAAAAAATAAATCAGAAGCTAAATGGTTAATTTTTTTGTTGTTTATTATTCCTTTCATCGGAGCAGGTCTTTTATCTCTTAAAACATCAATTTATCTTGACCGTTATTTTATTTTTGTTTCCGCGTTTTATATAATTTTAATTTCTGCGTCTGTTTTTAAAATAGAAAAAAAAGCGATTAGAAACGCTTTAATAATAATTTTAATTTTGGGAAGCGCGAGCGCTGTTGTTTATAATTTGGACAATCTTAAAATAAAAGAAAAACCCGGAATGGCGGGAATGGCTGGTTATTTAAATCAAGAAGCCAAACCAGGGGATAAAATTTATGTTAGCTCGTCTTTTGTTTATTTTACTTTTAAGTATTATAATAATACTGGAATTTATCCGCTTCTTTATTGTCCGGGAGAGCTTTCTCATTTTTCGGGAACAGCGCTTCTTTCTCCAGAAGATATTATCAAGGATTTTCAACAAGAAACTAAAAAAAATGATATTGTTTGGGTAATCAACACTAGCGGTTTTGGCAATTATCAACCAGAAACGCCGAAGACCTGGATTAAACAAGAAGAAAAAGGGTTTCAAGACGCTTATGATTATCAAGGTTGGATAATTTTAAAAAAATACAAAGTGTCTAATTAGATATCAGGGGAGATGTAAATTTTGTCAAATCTTAAATCAATATATTCAAGTTCGCGTCTTTTTTCAAAAATAATTTTTTCTTTTAAGAGCAAACTGATTTGCGTAATTTGCCAGTCAATGTCTTTTTGCGGGTTGAAATAAATTTTCCAGTTTTCCGCTGTTTCAATATCCAGTTTTTGTTTTGAAACAATTTCAGCCGACACAATAGGTATTTTTAAATTTTTTTCCATTTTTCCCGCGATTTTTAAAATTTTAGCGATAATGTTTTTATCCATTTTTATGTCGTTTAATTGGCATTCTTGATCAAGAATTAAATTCTTGATTTTTAATTTTTTATTATGTTCGTCAAGGTTTATTTTTTCAAAAATAACGCCTTGTTTGTCAATTAAAAAACCAATTTCGTTTTGAATATCCATAATATCGCTATTTTCGTTATTTTCTCGCGGAATATCCATATTTGGAATAAAAACGCCTATTGCTTGTTTTTCTTGAATTTTTATTTTTAAGGTTCTTGGAAATTTTTTTTGCGCGCTTATAGCGTTTATTCGCGGGAATTTATTGGAAAGATTTTTTTCTATATTATTTAGATTTGCCAAAAAAATGTTTTGACAAGGAATAAATAATATTTTTTTGTTTATTTCGTTGTTAATCAGATTTTCAATTTCGCGCGCTTTAATTTTTTCATTGCCTGAAATTTCAATTTTTTCTATTTGGAAAAACCAAGATAATAAAAATAAATAAAATAAACAAATAATAGTTATTAAAACTAAAATTCCATAAATTAAAAATTTATTTTTAGATAATGATTTTTTCTTTTTTTTTGCCCTATAAGATTTTCTAAAATTTTTCTTTTTTTTCATTATTTTTTTGAATTATTTATTTTCCAAATATTTTTTTAAAAATTGTTTTTATTTGGAAATGGAATAATAAAATAATTCCAAAAAGCGCGATGATTAAATTCACAATTCTGATTATTAACGCGAACCCGATTGCGGAGCTCGCGCTTAATCCAAAAATAGAAAAAATAAAAACTTGGCTCCATTCAAAACTTCCCAATGACGCGGGGATTGGGACACAGGATACAAGATGTATTAAAGCGTTCACAGAAAATATTTGTCCGATACCCAATTCTTGTTTCAAAAAAAATATTGTGAGCGCGTAGCTTGAAAGCAACAAAAGCATTTCAATAATTGATAGCAAAGCGATTTCAATTGTTTTAATTTTTTGATGTTTGAAAAAAAGCGCGATTTCGTCTTCTATATAAGCGATATTGTCTTTAACTCCATTTATCATTTTTATTTTATCTAAACGCAAAAGTTCAACAAAAAAAACAAAAAATCCTTTTTTATCTTTTGTTTTTTTTATTATTTTGAAATAAATAAAATAAAATGAAATAATGAATACAAGAAGAGCTAAAAATAAAAAAAGATTAAAAATGTAAGGTAGCGTCCAATGAGTGAATAAAAAAATTATTCCCGAAATAATGAATAAAAAAACAACAAATAAGAAAATAAATTCTTCTATAAAAATAGAAATAATGATTTTTTCCAACGGAATTTTGGCTTTTTCTTTTAGAATAACCGCTTTGAAAGATTGTCCTCCTATTAAAGAAATAGGCGTTAAATAGTTTATGCTGTGACCTATTGTTTTTGCTGTTAATATGTTAAAAAAAGAAATATGTTTTATATGCTGGGTTTTAAGAGCTATGTTCCATCTAAAAGTTCCTATTATAAGAATAAAAATAAATATGCACAATATAAGAATAAGTTGCGCGTAATTAAGAACAGATATTGTTGAAACAATATCTTGATATCCGATTTTTTCAAATGCGATATATAAAAGGCCAATTCCGAATAGCAAAGACAGAACAACAAAAATAAATTTTTTAAACATAGAATATTTTAAATTGATAATATAGTATATAATAGCTTATTCAAATGAATTTTTCAATATAATTTGACTTTTTTTATTTTTTTTAGTATGATGAAAATAATAAATTATCAGCGATTAAATAATGAATAATATACTATATGTTTATTATTTTTTATTTTTTTGTCTTGAACAATTATGACTATTAAACCATTATCAGATCATATTTTAATTGAACCTGTTGCGCGCGAAGAAAAAACCCAGAGCGGGATTTTGCTTCCAGACACAAATGACCAAGAAAAGCCTGAGCAAGGTAAAATAATTGCTTGCGGACAAGGGAAGAAAGACGATTCTGGACAAATAGTTCCTTTGGAAGTAAAAAATGGAGACATTGTTTTATTCACCAAGTATGGTCCAAATGAAATTAAAATAAATAACAAAGAATATCTAATCGCGAAAGAAGAAGATATTCTTGCGGTTATCACAGAATAAAAAAAAGTTTAATCTTCGTGTTTTTGCGGACATAGATTTTAATTTTTCTTTTGATTTTTTAAATTTAATAAATAAATTCATATATTGTTAAATAATTTTTTAATTGTTTAAAATGTTTGAATTTATAATCAAAAATTATGAGCAAACAAATTTATTACAGCGAGGAAGCTCGCAAAAAATTAAAAATCGGCGCTGACAAATTAGCCGACGCCGTGAAAGTTACATTGGGACCCAAAGGAAGAAATGTTGTTTTAGATAAAGGTTTTGGCTCTCCTACTATAACTAATGACGGGGTTAGTATTGCTAAAGAAGTAGAATTAGAAGATAAAATTGAAAATTTAGGAGCTGAAATAGTAAAAGATGTTGCTGAAAGAACAAATGATGTTGCAGGAGACGGAACAACTACTGCTGTTATTTTAACTCAAGCAATAATTTCTCAGGGATTAAAAAATGTTGCGGCTGGAGCTAATCCTTTAGCTTTAAGAATAGGAGTTGAAAAAGGAGTTGAAAAAGTTGTTGAATATCTTAGAGAACTTTCTAAGAGCGTTACAACAAAAGAGGAAATATCTCAAGTAGCGACAATTTCCGCTGAAGATAAAAAAATAGGGGATTTAATCGCAGAAGTTATGGAAGAAGTTGGAAAAGATGGAATAATTACTATTGAAGAATCAAAAACATTTGGTATATCAAAAGAAATTGTAAAAGGATTGCAATTTGATAACGGATATATTTCTCCTTATATGATTACTGACACGGAAAGAATGTCCGCAAATTATGAAGATCCTTATATTCTTATCACTGACAAAAAAATATCTTCTATCCAGGAAATTTTGCCGATATTGGAAAAAATGAATCAAGCCGGGAAAAAAGATTTAGTTATTATTGCTGATGAAGTTGATGGTGAGGCCTTGGCGACATTGGTGGTGAATAAATTGCGAGGAACATTTAACACATTGGCTATGAAAACTCCAGGATTTGGAGATACGAAAAAAGAAATGCTTGAAGACATCGCTATTGTCACTGGAGGTAAAGTAATTTCAGAAGAAATTGGTTTGAAATTGGAAAAAGTTGAACTTGATATGCTTGGACAAGCAAGAAAAGTTGTTGCTACAAAAGAAAATACAACTATTATTGAAGGAAAAGGAGAAAAAGAATCTATTGACGCAAGAGTTTCTCAAATTAAAAAGATTTTAGAAACTACTGATTCTGATTTTGACAAGGAAAAATTACAGGAAAGATTGGCGAAAATGGCTGGAGGAGTGGGAGTTATAAAAGTAGGCGCTGCCACAGAGGTTGAACAAAAAGCAAAACAGCATAAAACAGAAGACGCTTTGGCGGCAACTCGCGCCGCTGTGGAAGAAGGGATTGTTCCCGGCGGGGGAGTAACATTATTAAGATGTGTTAAAGCGTTAACTGGATTAGAATTACAAGGTGATGAAAAAACAGGATTGAAAATTTTACAAAGAGTATTAGAGCAACCAATTAGAATAATAGCCGAGAACGCGGGTTTGGACGGAGCCGTTGTTGCTGAAGAAATTAAAAAAAATGAAAATATTAATTTCGGATTTAACGCGCAAACAATGGAATATGAAGACTTGATGGCGTCTGGAATTGTTGACCCTAAAAAAGTGATTCGTTCCGCTTTGCTCCACTCAGCTTCTGCGGCGTCAATGTTTTTAACAACAGAATGTGTTGTTGCTGAAAAGCCTGAAGAAAACAAACAAGCTCCTTCCGCAATGCCTCCTATGGGAGGAATGCCAGGAATGTCAGGAATGCCCGGGATGGGAATGTAAAATTAATTTTTTAATTAAATTTTTGTTCGCTAAAACTCGGCTTTGCCGAGTTTTAGCTTTGAAATAGCGATGTTTTTTTGCTCAACTTTATCTGCGCAATTTAATTTATTATGAACACAATAGATGAATTTAAAATTATTTTGGAATACTTAAAGCCATATAAAAAGCAAGTTAAAAAACTCGCTGTTTTGGCTGTGATCACTTCATTGTTCACAGCTATTATTCCTTATATCTACGGCAGATTGGTTGATGCTGTTTCTATGTCAACATTTAGCGTAAATTTTGTTTTAGCTCTTTTGGGTATTTGGTTATTGATGGATATAATTTCCGCTTTTTGTAATAAAATTATTGAACAAAAAGGTTCGGTTATACGAGTAGATATTGCCAATGATTTAGTTTGTAAAATAAGTCAACATATTATTAAACTTAATTTAGAATTTCATTCAGAAAAAAGCATTGGGTCTATTTTTTCTAAACTTGAAAGAAGCGCGTCGCATATAAGAATGATCACCGGAGAAATTGTTTTTTGGGTGTTTCCTAAATTTTTGACAATTTTTATAGGAATTATTATTTTATTTTCAATAGAGCCGTTATTAGCCATAGGAGTATTTTTATTATTTTTTGGATATATAGTTATTACAATATATAAAGTTAATTTTCTTATTGAAGCGCAAAAAAAATTAAGTAAAACTCATGAAATTGCTTCTGGCAATCTTTATGACGCGTTTCTTAATATCAATACTATTAAATCTTGTTCAGCGGAAAATTTTCAGAATAAAAAAATCAAAAAAGATTATCGCGAAAATTTAGGTTTTGCTTATAAGAATTATTTTAGCTTGTGGGCGTCTATAATGTTTTTGCAGAATATTTTTTTATCTTGCGGATTTTTCGCGCTATTTTGTTTTGCTCTTATTTTATTAAAAAATAATTCAATCACTGCTGGAACTTTAATAATGTTTTTAGGATATTTTAATATCTTATCCGCTCCTTTGAACAATTTAGCATGGCAATGGGAAAGATTTAAAACAGGAATAACCGTGATAAAAAGAACAAGAGAATTGTTAGACATAGAACCTGAAAATTATAACGAAAAAGGGAAAATAATAAAAAATATAAAACCAAAAATAGAATTTCAAGATATTAGTTTTGGATATGAAAAAAATAAAATGATATTAAAAGATATTAGTTTTAATGTTCCTGCTTATAAAAGAATAGCTCTTGTTGGAGGAAGCGGAGAAGGCAAAACTACGCTGGTTGATTTAATATCTTTGTATTCTGCTCCAAGCAAGGGCAAGATATTAATTGACGATATTGACATAAAAGAATTAAATTTGTCGTTTTTAAGAAAAATAATAGCTTATGTTCCGCAGGAAATAATACTTTTTAACGATACTGTAAAAAATAATATAAAATATGGCAAACCAAACGCCACTAATCAAGAAATTATTTTTGCGGCCAAAACCGCTAACGCAAATGAATTTATTGAAGGATTTCCAAATAAATATGATCAATTAGTTGGAGAAAGAGGAATTAAACTTTCTACTGGGCAAAAACAAAGAATAGCTATTGCCAGAGCATTGATACAAGACGCTAAAATTTTGATATTAGATGAAGCGACTTCCGCGTTAGACACTAAATCAGAAAAATTAGTTCAAAACGCGTTGGAAAAATTAATTAAACACAGGACAACATTTATCATAGCGCACAGATTAAGCACCATAAAAACAGCGGATAAAATTTTGGTTTTGGAAAAAGGAAAAATTGCGGAGCAGGGAACTCATAAACAACTTTTAGCGCGCAAAGGCGCTTATCATAAATTTTATTCTATCCAATTTCAAAAATAATTTTTTTGACAAACAGGTTATTATTATAGTATAATGATTTATTAGTTAAAAATTAGCGTTTCTCAAGGTCACTCCTTTTCCGTCGCTTCGTTCCTCCTCAAGGAGCGACCTTTTCCACACTAATTTTTTTCACAATAAAATAAAATAAATAAATAATTAAATTTATATTGAAATTTAATTTATAAAATTTATAAATTATTTTCATATATAATTTTTATTATACAATTATGGAAACAATACATTATATATTATTAGTTTTAGGAATAATTGTTTTATGGGTAATTTTTACTTATAATCGTTTGGTTGTTCTTAGAAATCGCGTTCAAGAAGCTTGGTCTGATATAGATGTTCAATTAAAAAGAAGATATAATTTAATTCCGAATTTAATTGAAACAGTAAAAGGATATGCTGCTCACGAAAGAGAAGTTTTAGAAAAAGTTACACAAGCGCGAACAAATGCAATGGGAGCAACAGGAACAGAAGATAAAGCGCAAGCTGAAAATATGTTAACTGGCGCTTTGAAATCTCTTTTTGCCGTGTCTGAAAATTATCCTGATTTAAAAGCTTCAGCAAATTTTGTTGAGCTTCAAAGAGAGCTTCGCGACACAGAGGATAAAATTCAGGCGTCAAGAAGATTTTATAATACTAATACTCGGGATATAAATACAAAGATTGAAAGTTTCCCAGCGAATTTAATAGCTGGAGCGTTAAAATTTAAAAAATTTGATTTTTTTGAAATTCAAGAACAAGAACAACGGGAAAATATTAAAGTTCAGTTTTAATTTTTAATTTATGAATTTATATACGCAAGCCGAGTCAAACACTCGGAAAACATATATTTTAATGCTTGGATTTTTTATATTCATTATCGCTTTTGGATGGTTTTTTAGTTTAGTAATGAATAATAATATTATTTTAATAATTGCTGTTGTTTTAAGTATTGTAATGAGTTTTACCAGTTATTGGTATTCAGACAAGATTGTGTTAAAAATGGCTAATGCTAAAATGATAGAGAAAAAAGATAATCCAGAGCTTTATCGCATAGTTGAAAATTTATGCATCACAGCGGGACTTCCTTTGCCAAAAATTTTTATAATGGACGAAGCTCAACCAAACGCTTTTGCCACGGGAAGAGACGCTAATCACGCTGTTGTGGCAGTTACAAAAGGACTTTTAGAAAAATTAAACAGAGTTGAATTAGAAGGAGTTATTGCTCACGAATTATCGCATATTGGAAATAAAGATATGCTTTTACAAACAGTTATTGTTGTATTAGTTGGGGTTGTGGCGATTCTTTCAGATTTCTTTTTGCGAATTAGTTTTTGGGGAGGGCTTGGAGGAGATAATGATTCTCGCGGAAATACAGCTTTATTTGTTTTGGGAATTATAGCCGCGATTTTAGCTCCTATTGCCGCTATGTTAATGAAAATGGCGATATCTCGCAAACGAGAATTTTTAGCTGACGCTTCCGGAGCTTTGCTCACTCGCTATCCTGAAGGATTGGCAAGCGCTTTGGAAAAAATTTCAGCTGACACAAATTCCATAAAAAGGGCTAATAATTCCACGGCTCATCTCTATATTTCTAATCCTTTTAAGGGCAAGAAAAAAACAAGTTGGTTCACAAAATTATTTCTCACTCATCCGCCAGCTGAACAAAGAATACAAGCATTAAGAGGAATGAAGATAGAGTAAATTGTTCTAATTGTTATAATGTTTTAATGTTGAAGATTAAGTTTTAGTTGTAAATTATTAGGAGGGGTGCCAGAGCGGTCTAATGGAACGGCCTGGAACGCCGTGGCTTTTTAAGCCCCCAGGGTTCGAATCCCTGCCCCTCCGCAAAAATTATAATACTGAAAGTGCCGATTGAAGATTTAATAAAATAAAAAAGTTTATGACCAAAGAAGAAATCCAAAAATTATTTAATCAAAGTCCTGCTGAATGTGAATATAGCAAAAAATGGTGTCGTTACTTTAATCCAATAGAAAATGAGGCGACATGTAAAGAACAAAGCGAAGAATTTCGCAAATTTTGGCGCTAAAAAATTTTTAATGATAACTACCCTGAGTTATCGGAAGCAGATATGAATCGGGTAATTTTATTTTTTGACAATACCGCAAAAGGATCAAGAGAGTTCCGAAAAAACGGGGGTGTAGCCGCCGCAACAGCGAATATAAGAATGTCTCAATGGTATAAAGCGCTGGGGGATTTGAAGCGCAAACAAAACATAAGAGAAATACTGAACAAAATTTTCATAGAAAAAGACGACGATGTGATAATTGATTTAATCAATGAATTAAAAGAAATAAATCCAAAGAATGGTTTAACAGGCGTAGGCACTGTTATTTTGAGTGCCATATTGTGTACATATAATCCCGATAAATATTTAACTATGCTTCTTCTTAAACACCGCCTCGCTCTCATAGATTTTCTTGGATTTGGGGACATTGATAATTACCGAAGTTATGGAGAAAAGATTGTCAATACAAAAAATGACATCATCTCCGGTTTCAAAGAAAAGTTTGGAATTGATACTACGCCTTATCAGTTGAGCTTTTTTGTATACTGTCAGTTGGATGGTAAGTATGGTTGGAAACCGCGCTAAACAAAACAAAGAAGCGATTTGGCGATACAGAGCGCTTTCAAGCGATTATTATATTTTTAAACACTTTCAATATGCGTAAAAATAATGACACAACTTATTCGGAGGCGATAGAAAAAGTAATGTTGGACAATGGATATTTTGCATGATTAAAACTTTTGTATAAAGAAATTTGGGAATATAAAGATCAATCTAAAATAACTGGAAAAACACCAGATTATACAGTTATGGAGAGAGTGCAACGAGATGATAGATTTACTAGAATTGGTTTGGGCGTTTATGCTTTGACTAAATATTTAGACAAGTTGCCAAAGCAGATTGAGCCAAAGAATGAAAAAGAAAAGACAAATAGACGACACGCTGAAATACAGGGTATGCTTTTGGAAATTGGAAATTTTAAGACTGGAATTGAAGATACATATACAAATGACAAAAAATGGATTTTTCAAAATAAAACCCTCGGCAGTTTAGCAACACTTGAAATGGTGCCAGCTTTCACTTATGAAAAAATTATAAAAGAAAGTGCAAGTTTCGTCGATGTAATTTGGTTTAATGGTAGAGGTTTTCCACATAAAATTTTTGAAGTGGAACATTCAACTGATTTCCGCGACGCTTTTATAAAATTTATGGAATTACAAGATTTTATAACTGAATTTTATTGTGTATCATCAGAAAACAGACGAGTTAAGTTCGAAAGGGAAAAAAGCAAAACAGCTTTTAAACCGATAGATAACAGGTTAAAATTTTTAACTTATGAAGAAGTTGAAAATGATTATCAAAATATTTTAAGAAAAACTTATATTTAAATCTATGAACAATAAAATTACACAAAAAAGAAATAAAACAAGTCGTAAAAAAAGAGAATTTCGTAAAAAATGTGAAGATTGCGGAACAATGTCAAAAGCATATAGAATGTTTGACATTGATGGAACAAATTTGGTTGAACATTTGGTTTGTCTTAATTGCGGTTTAGGAAGACCGTCATTAAAGTAGTTGATAAAAACTGCGACATTTTTTGTGATTTATTTGCGGGAACTGGGATTGTTGGCAATTATAATTTTAACTATAACTGGCTATGAAAAAATCAAATTCAATTATCTTATTTAAACAAAAACAGGTTCGGCGTATTTGGGGTGATAAAAAAGAACTTTGGTATTTTTCAATTGTTGATGTAGTTGAAGCCTTAACTGATACAGTTGATGCATGAGATTATATCAAAAAGATGAGAAAGAGAGATAGGGAATTAAACGCCTACTGGGGGACAAATTGTCCCCTAGTTGAAATGATTGCTAGAGATGGCAAAAAACGAGAAACGGACTGCGTAAATACTAGAATTAAAAATTATGAGGAAAAATGGAAAATTTTTTCCAAATAATTCTGAAAATTATGAGGAAAAATGGAAAATTTTTTCCAAATAATTCTGAAAATTATGAGAAAATAATGATTACATTATTTCCAAATAATTATATTCTATGCATTTTTTATCAGAAAATATAATTATGAGGCTTCGCCAAATATTTTTTACTATCGTAAAAATTATGAGGAAAAATGGAAAATTTTTT
>JAYELE010000050.1:6072-16410 GCA_034717255.1 Patescibacteria group bacterium | reverse complement strand
GCCAACGCGACAAGTTTGTTGTCACTTAAACAATATGAAAATAATCTCAATAACAAATCTGGCACGTTGGCCAGATTTGTTATCGATTTTTGAAATTATCCACAGATTAACTATTGACTTTTATATATAAATATTGCTATACTTATTTTAGAATACATATAAAAAATACCTCTATGGATTTTGTTCCTTAGCGGTATTTTTTTATACATTTGTATTCCAATTTTTTTCTCAAATTAGACATAAAAATAATTTTTATAATAAATTAATAATTATTTAATACATTATATCAAATTTCAAACAATATGGCAAAAAAACAAATTCCAAAAAACTATATAGGTTTGACTCATACAATCCCAATAACAAATCTGGCACGTTGGCCAGATTTGTTATTGGGATTAACGCGTTAAAAATTTTCTTTTTTAATTTCAACTTCAATTAAATAATTTTTAATTTGTTGTTCTAATGTCGCGCTACTTCGCGCGCTTAATTTTTCAAGAAATTTATCAGCTTGTTCTTGTTCCATTAAAAATGGCTGGCTTTGGTTACTTTGAATAGGAAATAATTTATAAACAATTTTATCTGGATAAATTTCTAATCCAATTCCCAAACTTTGCTCAACAGCTTCTGAAAAATATTGGTCAAAAATAAAATTGCCTAAAGAATAAAAAATAAGTTTTTTATTATATATTTCTATTTCCTGAACAACATGAGGATGATGCCCAATAATCAAATCACATCCATTATCAATTATTTTGCGCGCCAAATTTTGTTGCGCCACAGAACTTTTTAATTTATATTCCTGCCCCCAATGACACATAACAATCATAAATTTTTCAGGATGAAATTTTCGCGCCTGTTTTACAAATTCTATAATTTCATCATCAGAAAAAGCATAATCAAAAGTTTTGTTAAAACCTAAAAAAATAATATCGTTTTTTTCCAAAATAACATCTTCATAATCGCATTTTACAGGACATCCAACAAAACCGATATCAGCGTTTTTTAAAATTTTTTTCATTTCTTCAAATCCGTTATTTCCCATATTCAAACTGTGATTATTCGCCAAAGAAAATAAATTAAAATTACAAAAAGTAATTGGCTCAAGTATGTCTGGAGAAAACGCGAAACTAAAAGAACGCCTATGAAATTTTGGAGGATTTTCAACAATCGCTCCTTCTAAATTTCCAATCACAAAATCAAATTTTTTCAAAAAATCGCAAATTTTTTCAAATGGATAATAAAAACTATTTTTATTCATTAGATATTCCACTCCCCTGTCAAACATCATATCCCCGACAAACAGAATTGTTTCTGGCTCAAATTTTTTTGTTTGCTCTTGCTTGTCCACGTTTCTTAAAACCGCGATAGAATTCAAAGCTTCTTGCAAATTACCTTGCCTGCGCAAATTATCAATATATATATTATTAAAAACAACTCCAATCAAAATTGAAACTATTATAACAATAATAAAAACAATAATTTTATTTTTGACAATCATAAATTTTAAATTTATCTTAAATTGCAAACTGCGTTATACCCTTTTTTAACGCAAATAATTTCAATTTTATTTTACTTTATCTTTAACCAAAAAACAAATTATAAATCACAAAAATAAACACAATTAAAAAAAACAGCAAAATGCTGCCGGGCCTGGACTCGAACCAGGATTACCGCGTCCAGAGCGCGATGTCGCTACCATTAGACTACCCGGCAAAATATTTTTTCAAATCTAATTGTATGGGTTTGACCCATACATTTCTTGATTACGCTTTCAAATCTAAATGTATGGGTTTGACCTATACATTTCTTGATTACGCTTTCAAGTATTTTCTTATCGCAAATATGCTTGATAAAGAGGATAAACTAACGCCAACAATAAATTGTATTGAAAAAATTAACGCAAAATTATTTATAAAATACTCAAAAACATTAAAATCGCCAATAAACACTTCTATTGTCGAGGATAAAAAGAAACAAGAAAGCGTAAAAACAAACATAGCGATAAACGCGGAAAATATGCCAGCTATTATCGCTTGCGCGATAAAAGGTCCTCTGATAAACCAATTGCTCGCCCCTATTAATCTCATTAATTTAATTTCTTCTTTTGAATTTACTATTGCCAAACGGATTTGACTGAAACACACTAAAACAGCTATCAAAGAAAAAAGAATCGCTAAAAAAATTCCAGTATTGTTAACAAAAGAAGTAATAGAAAATATTTTTTCAATTACTGTTCTGCTTTCAGAATAGCTTGTGTGATCAATATAATCATTGATAAAACTCGCCTCTAAAAATCCCATTATGCTTTCATATTGACTTGCTTGAAAAGCTTTAATATTCAAGCAAGCAAAAAAAGGATTGTTTCCGTATTCTTCCAAACCTTGCATTATTTTTTCGTCATTCTTGTGTTTTTCAACAAATTTTTCCATGACTTCTTGTTTTGAAAGGTATATAACGCTTTTTACTTCGGGAAGTTCTTCTAATTTTTCTTGAATAAACAAAATATCTTTAGGCAAAGATTCTTGGACAAAATAAACGCTAATATCAGCTTTTTCTTGAACGCTTGAAGTTAAAAATCGCGTCATTCCTTGAAAAACAAAAAGACATGGAATTAGAACCAAAACAAAAACTAATATAAATACTACTGCGACAGAAAAACTTTTATTTCTTAAAAAACTTTTCCATCCTGAATTAATTACTCTTTTTGTGGAATTAAACATATTTTTATAATTATAAAATAAATCTTCCTTTTTTTTCGTCTTTTACTAATCGTCCTTGCTCTAATGTAATAACTCTTTTTTCTAAATTATTTATTATTTCTTTGTCGTGCGTGGATAATATAATAATTGTTCCAAATTCATTTATCTTTTTCAAAAGCTCTATTATATCCCGCGTATGATACGGGTCAAGATTTCCAGTCGGTTCGTCTGCTATAATAACTTCGGGTCTGTGTATCAAAGCTCTAGCAATGGCTGTTCTTTGTTTTTCTCCTCCTGAAAGCTGGTCTGGAAAATTATTCGCTTGTTTTTTCAAATTAACAATATCCAAAACATAAGAAACATCATTTTTAACAGTTTCTTTATCAGCTCCCAATATCTCTAACGCATAAGCAATATTTTCATACACGGTTTTTGATTTAAGAAGTTTATAATCTTGAAAAATCACTCCAACTCGTCTTCTTAATAATGGAATACATCTTTTTTTCATTCTATGAATATCTTCGCCTTTGAAAAAAATTTTACCCGAGCTAACGGCTTCTTCTCTTAAAAACAATTTTAACAAAGTTGTTTTTCCAGCTCCAGACTTTCCCACAATAGCCACAAATTCCTTTTCTTCCACATCAAAAGAAATATTGTCTAAAGCGACAATATCTGAAAAATATTTTTTTGTAATGTTTTGAAATGAAATCATAAATTAAAAAATAGTTTTACGGCATTAATATCTCTGCTTGTATAAACAAATCTAATTCACCGTCTAAAACAGATTCTACGCTTGAAGTTTCATAATTAGTCCGTAAATCTTTAACCATTTTATAGGGATGCAAAACATAAGTTCGTATTTGATTCCCCCATTCAGCTAAAATCTTTTCTCCTTTAATATCTTTCATTTTCTTTTCTTCCTGTTTTTGTTTTAATTGATAAAGCTTTGAATAAAGTAATTTCATAGCTTTTTCTCTATTCAATCCTTGCGCTCGTTCGCTTTGGCATGCGACAACAATATGAGTGGGAATATGCGTAATCCTCACAGCTGTTTCTCTTTTATTCACATTTTGTCCGCCCGGACCCGATGATTTGTATATGTCAATTTTCAAATCGTCTGAATTAATTTCTATGTCTTTAGTATCTAAAATTTCAGGCAAAACTTCAACTAAAACAAAGGAAGTGTGTCTTAATTCTTGTAAAGAAAAAGGAGAAATCCGAACTAAACGATGAACCCCTGTTTCTTTTTTTAAAAACCCGTAAGCAAATTTTCCTTTAATTTCTATTGTGGCTATTTTTGTTCCGATTCTTCCATCAGGACCCCCTGGCTCGCCAAATGATTGGCGCAAAATTTTTATCGCAAATCCTTTTTCTTCACAATATTTTCTATACATTCTTAAAAGCATTGTTGCCCAATCCTGCGCGTCCTGTCCCCCTGCCCCAGAATAAACTGACAAAACAGCGTTTCCTTTGTCATATTTTTCTGAAAGAAAAATTTTAATTTCTTGTTTTTCAATTCGCAAACTTAAATCTAAAATTTTTTTCTGAATTTCTTTTTTCAATTTTTCATCATCTTCCGCGCTTTCATTTTCCAGTTCCGCGATTTCCTTTAATTCTTTCAAATCTTTTTTTAATTTCACAATTTCTTTAATCTCTTGTTTTATATCGCCCATTTCTTGCGAAATTTTTATAGCTTCTTCTTTATAATCCCAAAAATCTTGTTCTTGGGTTTTAATTTCCAGTTGTCGGACTTTTTCTTGTTTTTCGGGCAAGTCAAAGACATTCCATCAAATGATGGAGTTTATTTTTAAGACATTCTAATTGTTTCAACATATCATTCATAGTAGTTAAAGTATAACAAAATTTTTAAAAAAAATCAAAAAAAATTGTATAAAAAAACAGGAAAGAGAAAAGCGTTCTCTTTCCTGTCAAGTTTTAATTATTTTTTGTTTGCTTATATTTCACCCATTTCGCTAAAATCGGACTTGCTAAAAATATAGATGAATATGTTCCAGCGATAATTCCAATAATCATTGTTAAAGAAAAATACTTCAAACTTTCTCCTCCAAAAAAGAATATAGCGAATAACACAAATAAAGTTGTTAAAGAAGTATTCACGGAACGAACAATAGTTTGTTTAAGAGAACTATTTATAATTTCTTCAAATGAACTTGCTGGAAAAATAAAAGAATTTTCCCTTACTCTGTCAAAAACAACAACTGTGTTATTTACTGAATATCCTAAAACAGTTAATAAAGCCACGACAATTGGAATAGATATTTCCACTCCGCAATATCGCCCCAAACAAGCAAAAATTCCCAATGGTATTAAAACATCATGTCCTAAAGCGATTAGCGTCGCAATGCCGTATTGCCAACTTTTTGCTGAAGTTTTTATTTTTCTAAAAGCAAAACTCACATAACCGACAATAACCAAAAGCGACAAAATAATAAGAAGCTTGGTTTTTTCTTTTAATTCTTCTCCAATCATAGGACCAATAAATTCAAACCGCTGTTCCTCTAATTCATTGTCTTGTTTTAATTTTTTTAAAATGCTTTGATGCGTTTCTTCATCAATTAATTTCATTCTGATAAGCGCCACATTGTCATTGCTTGGCTGAATTATTATATTCCCTAATTCAAATTCAGACAAACTTTGTTCTATATTTTCAATATCGGGAACAGTTTGCGCGTATTTTACTTCTAAAATACTGCCTCCAGTAAATTCAATGCTATATTTTAATCCAAAAACAAACAAGCATATTAAACTCGCTGATATTAAAATAAATGAAAAAATAAAATAAATTTTGCTATATTTAATAAAATTCATATTTATATATATATTTATATTTATATTTTTATGTTATCGCCATAAAAATTTAATTCTTGACAATTTTGTGTTTTCAAACATTCTTAAAAAATTCTTAGTAATATAAACAGCGGAAAACATACTTGTCAAAATTCCAAAAAACAAAGTCAACGCAAATCCTTTTATAAAACCAACTCCAAAAATAAATAAAATCAAAACCACTAACAGACTGGTTAAATTTCCGTCGCGAATTGATGGCCAAGCTCTGTCAAATCCTTTTTCAACGCTATCAGCAAAACTATTTCCTCTGTTTAATTCTTCTTTCATTCTAGAAAAAATTAAGATATTGGCGTCAATAGCCATTCCAATAGACAAAATAAAACCGCTAATTCCAGCCAAAGTTAGTGTGACAGGAATAAATTTGAAAATACAAAGCATTAGCGCGGTGTAAATAATCAAAGCAATAGACGCTAAAATTCCAGGAATGCGATAAAAAATAATTATAAAAACCAATACCGCTAAAAATCCCGCGATACCCGCTTTTAACGATTTATCCAAAGAATCTTGTCCTAAATTAGGACCAATTGTTTGTTGCGAAATTAGCGTTATTGGAACAGGCAAAGCTCCGGCGCTAAGATTTCGCGCCATTTTTTTTGCTTCTTCAATAGTAAATTTCCCTGTTATCTGAGCTTTTCCTCCTGAAATAATATCCTGAATAACAGGAGCTGAAATCATAGCGTTGTCAATATAAATAGCTAATGGTTTACCGATATTTTTCTTGGTTAATTCTTTAAAAATTTCCGCGCCCTCATTGTTGAATTCAAGTAAAATCAAGGGCTCATAAGTTGTGTTGTCAAAACCTATTTCAGATTTTTTCAAATACTTGCCTGTTAATTCAGTCGCCTTAAAATAAGGGTCTTGCAAAGCTATTTCCCAATTCTCAACTTCTTGTATCTGCTCCATTGTTTTGTCTTGCAATTCAGCGCGCTTATCTAAAATTTCTTGCGTTTGCGCTTCGTCTTTTTGCTCTTTAAACTCTAAAAACGGAGTTTCGCCAATCATTTTAATCGCTTGACCTGTATCTTTTACGCCGGCTAATTCAATAATTAAACGATGATGATTTTTTGTTTCTTGCGTCTGGACTATTGGCTCTTGAACTCCAAACATATTAACTCTTCTTTCAATCACATCTCTTAATCCTGCCAAAGATGAATCATAATCTTTTGGATCTATTTTAGACATATCAGCTTCATATACAAGATGAGTTCCGCCTTTCAAATCTAATCCCAACACAAAATCTTTAACAGGAAACTGAGGAATGTTGCTTAATTTTTCCACATATTTTATTTCATTTTTTTGAGCGTTAATAACATCAGCTGTATTATTCCAATACCTTGGTTCAATATAATTTCCAGCTAAAAACGCTAAAACAAAAATAAAAAAAATTGTCAAATATACTTTTTTATAAGACATTGCTCTTATTCTAATGTTAAAACCCAAAATGTCAATAAATATCAACCTCAATTAAAAATGATCAAGGACAATCCTCGGCCAATTTTAACTTTGCGTTAATATCTTAATTAAAATAAAAAACAGGGATTTGACACCCTGTTTTTCACATATTTTAACAAATATTTTTAAAATACATTATTCTCTTTTAAACTTTTTTCTAAAATCTTCCAATATATCAGCCGCAACTGTCTTTCCTCCTAATCCAAACGCCAAACCAAAAGCAATGGCAAACATAGTGATAAATCCGGCAAAAAAAGTTTGAACCATAGGTCTTGCCACTCCCAATTGGTATAGAATAGCTAAGATAGCGAAAATCCAAATAGACCATTTAACTATTGTTCCAACCAAATTTGAATATCCCACTTCCATTTTTTCTGTTGAAGCAACCACAATCTTTTCCACAATGTCCGCTAAAATTACAGCCACAATAAAAATTAAAGCTGCCACAAACACATTAGGAAGATAATTAACAATTGTTCCTAAAAATATGGAAAATTGATTAAGACCTAAAATATCCGCTGACGCCAACAAAAATACAATTACCAAAATCCATTTTGCTATTGCTCCCAAAAATTCAGACGGATTTACCGTAAATTTGGCTTTTTCAAACGCTCTTTGCCAATCGCTTTTGTTGAATAATTCGTTAAATTTTAATTTTGTCAACGCTGTCGCTATTATTTTTCCTATTGTCGAAGCAATAATCCAACCAATAACAAAAACAATAATAGCTCCAAGCAAAGACGGAATAAATCCTATGAATCCAACCCAAAGGTCTTGAAGAGCATTAGTTGTAATGCTAAACATATCCGCAACCATAAATAATATTAATTAATTTAGTTTTTTAGCGTTAAAAACATTTAACACTATACAACTAAACAATTATTTAAATTATATTGTTAAAATTTTGTCGACCTTTATATATTTTTATTATCCTTGCAACGCAAAATAATGCGTTTCAAAGTTTATTATATTTATTATAACAGAAAAGAAAAAAAATACCCTGTGGATAACTCGCATAAAAAAAATCCCGCTATTTTGCGAAATTTTTGCGTTATAATTATCGTTTTCGCCACTGCGGAGCTCTTCGAGCTCGTTTTAAACCAAATTTTTTTCTTTCTCTCATTCTTGAATCTCTTGTTAAATAACCAACTTTTTTTAATCGCTTTCTAAAATTAGGATTTATTTCCACCAACGCGCGCGCTATTCCATGCCTTATAGCTTCAGCTTGCGCGAAAATCCCTCCGCCTTTAACCCGAACCTCAATTTTAAATTTATCTAATAAATTCATTTTATCCAAAGAGCTAAGAACAGTTTTTTGTAAATCAAGAGTGGGAAAATATTCTTTATATTCTTTTTTATTCACAATAATTTTTTTATCGCCTTTTGTGTACATTCGCGTTCTAGCGCTTGCTGTCTTTCTCCTTCCAATTGTTTCAATATAACGATCTGAAATTTTTATATTTTCCATCTGTTCATTATCAGACACTTTAGCGATTTTAGCGACAACAGGTTTTTTCTTTACCTTAACCACAGCTTTTTTAGAAGCAATTGTCGCTGTTTTTTTAATTATTGATTTTTTTTTAATTATTTCAGGCATAGTTATTTAATAAATTTTAAGCGTTTCAACATATTCGCGCGAAGCTTGTTGTTTGGAAGCATTCCGTAAACAGCTTTTTTCAACACTTCTCCAGAACTTTTTTCAAAAAGTTTTTTTAGCGGAGTTTCTTTTAGTCCTCCCAAATATCCTGAATGACGCGCGTATTTTTTTTGCTCCATTTTTTTCCCGGTAAATTTTACTTTTTTCATATTCCTAATCATAACAATATCGCCCATATCTTTATATGGAACAAAATCGCTTCTATTTTTGCCACGCAACAATAAAGCGACTTTTACCGCCAATCTTCCAAGTGATTTGTCTGTCGCATCTATTATATGTGTTTTTCTTTTCATAATTTTGATATTAGACTAATTCAATTATCGCCATTTTGGCGGCATCGCCTTTCCTTTTTCCAAGTTTAATAATTCTAGTATATCCTCCATTTCTGTCTTTATATTTCTTGCCTATTTCATCAACCAATTTTTTAACAATTTTTTCAGAAAAATATTTGGCAAGCATTCGTCTTGAAACTATATCCGCTTTTTTGGCGCGAGTAATAAATTTTTCAACAACCATTGAAATTTCTTTGGCTTTTGCTTCTGTTGTTTTAATTTTGCTATGTAGAATAAGAGCGCGCGCCAATGATTTTAAGAGCGCTTTTCTCTGATCTCTTTTTCTGCCAAATTTTCTTCCTTGTTTTTGTTTATACATATATCTATTTTAATTCAATGTCTATTTTTTTTAACGCTTTTTTAATTTCTTTAAACGCGCCCTCCCCTATTCCATCTAAATCCAAAATATCGCTCGCGCTTTTTTTAGAAATCTGCTTAATTGTTTTTATGTTATTTTTCAATAAAATTTTCAAACTTCTTGCCGAGATTTTTAAATCCTCCAACTTTTTCTCGCTTGTCTCAACCTTAACAACAGCAGATTTGTCTGCGGTTTTTGCGATAGCTGGTTTGCTTTTCTTTGTCGCTTTTTTCGCGCCTTTATCTTCTTTGTCTTGTTCCAAATTATCAAAAATAAAAGCAAAATGTTTTTTCAAAATATCAGCTGAAGCAAAAAGAGCTTGTTCTGGAGAAATGGTTCCATCTGTTTCAATTTCTATTTTCAACAAATCATAATCTGTTCTTTCGCCTTTTCTTACATTTTCCACAATATAATTTACTTTTCTTATTGGAGTAAAAATAGCGTCAACAAATAATTCGCCGACTTTGGCTTTTTCTTTTTGTCTTTGTTCTTTTGTCTCGTATCCCAACCCTTTTTCCACTAAAATTTCTATTTCCAATTCCCCTTTCTTATCAGTAATAGCTGTAACGCGCGCGTCTTTATTCACTAATTCCATATCAGACGACATTTCAAAATCAGAACCTTTAATTTCTTTTTCTTTTTTAACATTAAGAAAAGCTTTTTGCGGTTCGTCGCTATACATCTTAAATCTTAATTGTTTTAAGTTTAATAAAATAGAAATCACATCGTCAAACACGCCGGGGATAGTTGAAAACTCGTGCGCAACTCCTTTTATTTTTACTTGCGTAATCGCGGCGCCGGGCAAAGAAGAAAATAAAACTCTTCTAATCGCGTTCCCAATGGTTACTCCGTAACCGGGATATAGAGTTTTTATCTCAAATTTCGCGATATTGCCTTTTTTTTCAATAATATTTATTGTTTCGGGAAATGAAAACATAATTTTTTTTATTTTATAATTAAATAATACATTAT
>JAYELE010000050.1:0-5972 GCA_034717255.1 Patescibacteria group bacterium | reverse complement strand
TTATCTTATACTCTTCTTGGTTTTGGCGGTTGACATCCGTTATGAGGAACAGGAGTAACATCTTGAATAGACATAACTTCTAATCCTTTGCTAGATAATGATCTAACAGCGGAATCCCTTCCGCTTCCAATTCCTTTAACAAATATATGAACTTTTTCAATACCTAATTTTTTCGCGCGAAATATTAAAGCTTCTGACACTTTTGAAGCCGCGAACGGAGTAGCTTTCTTTGTTCCCTTAAAGCCAATGTTCCCGGCGCTAACCCATGCTAAAACATTTCCTGTTTTGCCAGTCAAAGTTATAATAGTATTGTTATAAGAAGAAGAAATATAAATTCTGCCTTCAGTTTCTTGTTTTGAAGTTTTTTTCTTTGTGTCTTTTTTAACCGCCGCCTCTATTTTTTCTCCTTCTTCAAGAAGCTCTTTTTCTGTTTTTTCAATTATCCGTTTTTTTCCCATAAAAATTTATGTTTTTAAATTATTTATTTAGCCGCTGGAGCCGATTTTCGTCCACTTCCAACAGTTCTTCTTACATTTCCTCGCGCGGTTCTGCTGTTTCTTTTAGTCCTTTGTCCTCTTGTTGGCAAAGATTTCATATGCCTATGCCCTCTCCAACATCCAATATCTTTTAATCTTTTCACAGATGTCATTATCTCTCTGCGCAAATCGCCTTCAATCTTATAATTTTTCGCAATAGCGTCTCTAATGTTATTTATCTGTTCAGGACTTAATTTTTCAGCGCGCAAATAAGGATCTATGTTTGTTTCCATTAAAATTTTTTTAGACAAAGACAAACCTATTCCATATACATAAGTTAAAGCGATTAAAATTTGTTTATTGTCTGGGATATTAACACCCGCGATTCTAGGCATATTATTTAAAATTTATCCTTGTCTTTGTTTATGTTTAGGATTTTTTTTGCAGATAACGCAAACTCTGCCCTTTCTGCGAACAATTTTACAATCTCTGCAAATCTTTTTTACTGAAGCTCTAACTTTCATTTTATATAAAATAAAATATCAAACCCCGCCTAAACACGGGATTCATTTTTCAATTATTTTTATTATATTCAGTTATCATATAATGTCAACAGGAAATTGTTATTTGCCTCTATAGACAATTCTACCTTTGGTCTTGTCGTAAGGGCTCATTTCCACGGTCACTTTGTCTCCAGCCAAAATTTTAATTCTATACAAACGCAACTTGCCCGCCAAATACGCAAAAATTTCAGTCCCATCTTCTAATTGCACACGGAACTTTAAACTTGGCAAAGTTTCTAAAACTATGCCCTGTTTTCTAAAATCTTGTTTGTTTTTATTTTTCATAATAGTTGTTAACCTTGAAACCAAAATGTTTCAAAATTACTAATCAAAGATTAAATTTATATTAATTTTTTCAAAATTTTCAGGAATTTTTTTAATCCAAAAAGGAGACAAATCAATTTCAAATCTCTCAATTTCCTCATCGCTTGCTAAAATAATTTGCGTTTCCGTTAATGTTTTTTCAGCTAAAGCTTTCTTAAAATACTGAATATCAAAACCAGAATATTCTTTTCCCATTATTTCTAAAATTATTGTAATTTTATTTTCTTCAAAATTCGCTGAATCAAATGAATAATTTATCTCCAAACTTGGCAAATATAATTGTTTATCTTTTGCGATTTTAGCCAACAAAAAATTTTCCGCAAATTTTTTTAACTCCTGTTCTGAAAAAGCTATTGCTTTAAATCTTTTTTCAACTTTATAGACAAACTCTTTATCTTTGGTATTGCTTATCTCAGACGCGAAAGAATCTATTGTTTCTTCAAATATGGCGTGATCCAATAAAATAAAATTTCCTTTTTTCGCTTCTTTTTTTATTTCTTTCTCTCCTTGTTCCAGCGCTTTTTGTAAAACAACGCTTTCAGCGTTATCCAAATCTTTTTGCGTTGCGCGAGCAAACTCGCCTCCTCCGCTCATTTCAGAAAAAGATTTTGCGTAAAACATTGTGTATTTGCTTGATCCCGCGAACCCGGGAATGGAAAAAGTGGTAGCATCAATATTGTAATCCTCGCCCGCTTGGTCGGCTATTGCTATGGCGTCAATATATCCTGGAACTAATTTTCCTTGTTCATATCGTTTGCCTGGAACTTTCACTCTCTCCGCAATCCGAAATAATTTTCCAGAAGCAGACACAAATCTAGTTGTAGCCACTAATATCTGAGATTTAGTTGAATAATTATTGTAAATTCTGATAACGCCTTTCGCTTTTTCAGAAGCCGAACCGCTCGCGAAAAATTTTTCAGAAATTTCTTTTTTTATTTCAAGATTTTTGCCTGTAATAATATTTTTTGAAAAAATAAAATTATCAATATCCCCGTCTATTGAAATTGTTTCTTTAAATTCCAAAACCCGCGTTTTAGGCCAAATTTCTATTTTCGCGGAACCTAACGCAAAATAACAATAAGAGAATAATCCAATCAACAATATTCCAACAAAAACGCTTTTTACAGGATTAAATTTTCTTTTATTTTTCGTCGCAAAACCCGAGCTCTTTGGAATCTCTGCGCTTCTTTCCAATTTTTTCTTAAATCCCTGTTTAATATTTATTATGGAATTTACATTAAACCTGTTAAAAGATTTTTTATTTGGCGGAACAATATCAATTATTTTTTTCATATTTATAACTTTATATTATAGAACAATCGCTTTTATTCTTCTCACGCCAGAGCTTGACGACTGCTCTTTTATAATTTTAAATTCTCCCAATTCTTTTGTGTTTTTAATATGCGGTCCAGCGCAAATTTCTTTTGAAAAATCGCCAATACAATACACGGAAACTTGCTTTGGATATTTTTCTTTAAAAAACGCCAACGCTCCCGCTTTTTTCGCTTCTTCATAACTCATTGTTCTCTCCTTTACTTCCAAATTTTCTTTTATTTTTTCATTAACCAAATTTTCTATTTCCAATTTTTCCTCGTCTGTCAATTTTCTGTAAAAAGAAAAATCAAATCTTAATCTTTCTTCATTGATATTGCTTCCCATCTGTCGCACTTCATTTCCTAAAACATTTCTTAAAGCGCTATGAAGCAAATGCGTTGCTGTATGTAATTTGGCTATTTTTGTGTTTGCGAATTTTAATTCAGATTTTTCTATCCCGTGTCCGCCAAATTTCTTTTTTGCTCCGGCGTTGGAAATTTTCTGATGTTTTCTCATTGCTCTGCGAAAATCTTTCGCGTCAATTTTAAATCCTTTTTCCGTTGCCAATTCTTTTGTAAATTCAAAAGGAAAACCATAGCTTTGATATAAATCAAACACTGCTTCTCCGTCAATAAATTTCGCTTCTTTATTCTCAATTTTTCGCTTAAGCAATTTTTCAAATTTCTTGATTCCTTTTTTCAAAGCAACCGCAAATTTTTCTTGTTCCTTCTTTATAATGCTCAAAATATCGTCTTGTTTGCTTTTTAATTCAGGATATGACTCTCCATAAATTTTAACAACTTCTTTACTCAAACAAACCAAGCAATCAGACTGAATATTCAAAATTTTAACATAACGAATCGCTCTCCTTAAAACTCGTCGCAAAATATATCCATGCTCAACATTTGACGGAACCACTCCTTGCGCGATTAAAAAACAAGTCGCCCTAATATGGTCCGCAATAATTCTGAATGGTTTAGGATTTAATCTGTAAGAATCAGAGCTCTCATTTTCAATTTGCTGAATAATCTGAAAAAACAAATCTGTTTCATAAGCAGACTCTTTATTTTGAATAATAGCGAGAACTCTTTCAAAACCCATTCCAGTGTCAATATTTTTCTGCTCCAACATATCAAACTTTTTTTGCTCATTCTTATTATACTCCAAAAAAACTAAATTCCAAATCTCAACAAACCTCCCGCACTCGCAATTTGGACCGCAACCTTTTTTTGAGCACTTTTTTTTAGAAAATTTTTCTCCTCTGTCATAATGTATTTCAGAACAAGGACCGCAAACTCCTGTGTCTGAAACAGGACCCCAAAAATTATCTTTTTCTCCAAACTCCCTGATTTTTTCTGGTTTTAATCCTATGTCATTTTGCCAAATCATTTTAGCTTCTTCATCTTTTGGAATAAAACTGTTCCCCTTAAAAATTGTAACATACAATTGTTCTTTGTTTAATTTTAATTCTTGCGACAAAAATTCCCAAGCAAATTTTATAGCTTGTTTTTTGGAATAATCGTTAAAACTGAAATTTCCAAGCATTTCAAAAAAAGTATGATGAGTACTGTCCCCCACTTCTTCTATATCATCAGAGCGAAAACATTTTTGGCAAGATGTCACTCGCGTATTTCCAAAATCTTTTGTTGCGGATTTCTTTCCAATAAAATATTCTTTGAATTGTTGCATTCCAGCGGTAGTGAATAAAACGCTTTTATCAGAAGACAAAAGCGAAGAGCTTGGAACTATTTTACGCCCTTGTTTTTCAAAAAAATCCAAAAATTTTGCGCGAAATTCAACAAAAGTCATAATATAAAATTTATTTTTATTCCTCTCAAACATTCTACCAAATTTCAAACAAAAAATCCATACTCGCTATATTCCCCTTGTTTTTTACCTCTCTTACTATTTTAAAAATTTCTCTTTATTTTAAATATTCTTTAATAATTTTATGTTTAACTTCCAGTGGCATTAAATTTATATTAGAAAGTTTTTCTAAACTAATCCAACTAATTTTATGTTCCCCTTCATAACCCGTGTTTGGCTGAAATTCTGGTCCTTGCCCTGTTCCAACCTCGCCACTAACTATATCGCATAAATAAAAAAATTCGCAATGCCCCATTGTTTTAGAATAATCAGAAATCCTTTTGATAAATAATTTTTGCGCGCAAATTGTAACGCCTAATTCCTCTACGCATTCCCGTTTAACAGCTTGTTCTGGATTTTCTCCTAATTCAACTCCCCCGCCCGGTATAACCCAATACGATTCATCTTTTTTTATACGATGAATCAATAATATCTTATTATCAACTATAATAACTGCTCGCGCGCGTTCCGCTATTTTTTTATTACTCATAATAAATCTGAACTTTTACATAATAAATAAAAAAATGGTAGCAATAAAATGATCAAACACTATTTCCTTGCTCTTGATACTAATTGAAGAATTGTGTCAAAATTATCATTCTTTGCTACCTTGTTCCGTTTCTCAAATCCACATTTTACACAACGGTGCAAAATAATATATTCTCCTCTTTTTATTTCAATTCCAATGGGCTCCATTAACCCTTGACAAATAGCCTGCCTATCGCCAGGATTTACATCTACATGTTTGCTCCACAAGCAACGAGGACAATGATTAGTATAACCATTACCTTCAACTTGCAATCTGCAATTATCGCAAACAAAATCTTCTATTGCGCGTTGAAATTTTTTTGTTGTCATATATTTCTTTCTTTTAATTTTACCGCGCAATAATTTTATTGCAGGTCTTTTATCAATATGAAAAATGCCAAACCCTATTTTTTCTTTACATTGAGGACAAAAAAATTCATTATTTTCTAATTTTGCATCACCTGTTATTCTGTTAAAATAACATCTTTTTAATTGTCCTGTTCCGTCTTTTTGATATACAAATAATTTTTTTAAACAATTTTGACAAAAAATATCTAATATTTTAACTGATCCTCCTCTTTTTTGTAAATATTTATCTTTTTTGATTTTCATTTTGTATTAAAATTATGATTACAATATTTAATTATTTCTTTATTTTTCCTTTTTCAATTTCTATTTCTTTTCCTTTTTTTCCTCCACTTCGCCCCAGCCACTCGCTTTAAGCTTCGGGTCAATATATTCAGCTCTTGTTTCTGATTCATTCATATAATTCTATTTAAAATAATTATTGACTGCGTCTTCAAACTGTTCAATAAATATCTGTTTAAAATAAGAAATGTTATTGATTTCATAAAATAATATAACAGCTTTTTTATATTCTTCAACATCCACGATTCTATAA
>JAYELE010000049.1:0-3259 GCA_034717255.1 Patescibacteria group bacterium | reverse complement strand
GCCCGATCAACTTTTGCTCGCTGTTGAATCTGCATTAAATCCAACTAATGAAATGAAAGAAAAGTTAGAAGAATATAATAAATATTTTTTCACAGGATTAGATGGGAAATCGAGTGAAAGAGTTAAAATAGAAATTGATAGATTACTGACAGAAAAGGATTGAAAGTGGCAGGAAAATTAAAGCTTCAAGGTGATGTTCTAATAAAAGCAAAAAAAATGCTTAAAGATGTCTGTGAGATACTTGAAAGTTCTAATATCTCATATATTCTTGAAGCAGGGACACTGCTGGGTATTGTAAGAGAAAATCGTTTATTGCCTTGGGACAACGATATAGATATTACAATTACTGATAAAAATAAAAAAAAATTGCTGTGGGCAAGGTGGAAATTTTGGCTCAAAGGATATCGATTTTATGTAAGACACTATAAAAGGGATGCCGGACCATTTAAAAAAGGAGAACTTAGAATTGTAAAAATTCAAACGCGACGATTTATTTTTGTTAAAGATCTTGGATTGTTAGATATTTTCATCAAGCGACCTATAAAACATGATTATTATTGGACAATTGGAGTAAAAAAGCCAGTGCTGAAATCTGTTCCTAAAAAATTCTATGATGAACTTAACCAAATTGAATTTGAAGGTAAAAAATATTCTGTCCCAAAAGATTACAAAGATTATTTAAAATATTTTTACGGAGATTGGGAAACTCCCAAAAAAGATTATAATTGTAGAACCGATGATAAATGCATGATAAAAGTAATAGAGTGATATTCCTTAAATTACAATTTAGTTTTGATTTAAAAGAATACACAAGGAAAAGAAAATACAATGAGTAAAATGACAAAAGGTATTATTTTAGCGGCAGGACGCGGGAATAGATTAAAAGAGTTGAGTTCTAACAAACCCAAACCGATGGTTGAAGTAAACGGTCAATCTATTATTTCCAATCTAGTCGAAATAATGATAGAGAACAACATTAATGATATCGTAGTAGTTGTAGGCTATAAAGCGGACCTGATAAAAGAGCATCTTGCTCCTTATAAATCTCACACAAATATTACTTTTGTAACAAATAAAGATTTTGACACAACAAATAATATCTATTCACTTTGGTTGGCCAATAAATATTTGGAAGATGGATTCTACCTATTTGAAGCTGATATATTTATTGAAAAGAATATTTTGAGTGAATTAACATCACTTCCAAATGAAAACATAATGCTTATTAGTAAATTTAAACCTACAATGAATGGTACTGTTGTAACAGTCAATGAAAATAATATAGTAGATAAAATGATCTTAAAAAAAGATCAACATAGTAAAATTAATTATAGTTCTATATACAAGACAGTAAATTTTTATAAAATCGGTAAAACATTCTATCAAGAATTCTATAAAGCAAATTTAGATAAAGCAATAAAAGATAATGATATGTCTTCTTATTATGAATTGATATTAAAATATGCCATCGATAGAAATTATAAATTTTACGGATTAAAAACCGGCAATTTAAAATGGTGGGAAATCGACACAAAAGAGGATTTGAAAATAACAGAAAAATTATTTTCATTATAAAATATTTATGAACAACCGTTTTAAAAAAATAATAAATCCTCTTATAATAAATTGGGGACAAAAAATTGAAAAAAGAAAATTTTCCGATAAGCCAATAATTATTGGGGCTTGTCCTCGATCGGGTACAACATTATTATTATCAATCTTAGATGCTCATCCCAATATATATGCAATTCAACACCAAAGTTACGGTTTTACAAATTGGGATATTGATTCTGTTTCAAAAAAAATTAAAATGAAACGAAAAGATCGTTTGTATAGGGAATTTATCCTGCACAACATTCCAGGAAATCCCACAAGATATTGTGAAAAAACTCCTCGAAACATAGAACATTTTGATGAAATATTGAAATATTTTGGTGAAAATGCCAAATTAATTCATGTTATACGTGACGGCAGAGATGTGGTTACATCAAAGCATCCTAAAATCAGAAAAAATCAATATTATGTGCCGGTACAGAGGTGGATAGATGATGTAAAATCCGGTTTAAAATTTTCCAATCGTCCAAATGTATATATAATAAAATATGAAAACATTATTTATAATTTTAAAAGTGAAATACAGAATCTTTGTGAATTTCTGGGAGAAGATTTTAGCTCGGAAATCAGAGATTGGTATAAAAACACAAGTGTAAAGAAAAGCAAGCACTGGAAAAGCCCGATAAAAGCAATTCATAATAAGGCAATAGAAAAATGGCGACACGCCGAGCATAAAGAAAAATTAGATGAATTTATGGATAATCCTGAAGCAGTAGAATTGTTGAAAAAATTGAATTATATTGAGTAAAGATATTGGTAAAAGTTCATAACAGATTAAACTTAAAATAATTAATGGAGATATTATGAAAATAATAATATTAGCAGCAGGAATTGGTTCGAGATTAGGCAATCCATTTCCAAAACCATTAACACCATTAGAAGATGGTAAAACAATTATGCAGAGACAAGTTGAATATCTATCAGAAAAATTTCATTTAGACAAAATATTTACCATTGTCGGATTTAAAAAAGATATGATAATGGAAAATTTTTCGGAAGTTGGATATATTTACAACGAAAATTTTGATCGAACGAACACTTCAAAAAGTTTACTCAAAGGTCTGAAAAAATTTCCAAATGAAGATATTTTATGGTTAAATGGTGATGTTGTTTTTGACGAAAAATTACTTGAAATAATTTCTCCATACATTGAGAAATCACAATCTTTTTGTTGTGTAAATAATGCCTCTGTCGGTAAAGAGGAAGTTAAATATAATGTAGATAAAAATGGAAATATTAAAGAAATTTCCAAATCTGTAAAAAATGCAATAGGCGAAGCTGTCGGAATAAATTTCATTTCAAAAAACGACTCAGAAATTTTCAAAAATAATTTAATAAAATGTAAAGACAATGATTATTTTGAAAAGGGGTTGGAAATGTCTATTCAAAATAATAATATAAAAGTTAAACCAATAAATATTTCAAAATTTTTATGTATGGAAGTTGATTTTAAATCCGATCTTAAAAAAGTAAATCAATTATTAAAATAAGATTATATATTTTTTATATCAATCTCAGTTACAAACCAACCATTCTTTACAAAATCACAATAATCAATTTCTTTTGTTAACAACTTATCAAAAATTGTATGACCACGAAAAGCAAATTTGCCTTTTTGATTTTGTGAGACAGGATTTTCATCTTC
>JAYELE010000048.1:0-3424 GCA_034717255.1 Patescibacteria group bacterium | reverse complement strand
AATATATAAACATGGGAAGGAACAGTAACTTAGAAAAAGATATAGGAGTAAAAAGCTCATTAAATTTTAATGCTTTAGAGATATACAAAAAGCTAAAGCATGGAGCAGATTACTGGCAAACTGTACATGAACCTTTTAAGCGAAATGAATTAAATAAAAAGCAGATTTGGGAAATCATATGTTTAGAACTTAAAGAAACTCCAAACAGGAAATACAAAGAAGCCCTATCAAAACTGAATATTAATGAAAAAGATTACAAGCGATTTCTAAACTCTATAAGAATATATGAAAGAAGAAAAACAAAAAGGGGAAAGAACGGCACTTAATTCTCTTTAAATTCTCAAATTATGAGAATCATTTATTTCTTTAAATTCAGTAAGTTAGAGCAATATTTGTCTTCTTTCTATCATAATTTCTCATTTTATTCTCATGAAAATGAGAATTTTTCGATATATCACATCGATAAAATTCACTTGAATTGAAACTAATTCATTTATTATCAGTAAATTAGGTGTTTTTCAAACAACTTGGCATGAAATTTGCTCTGTATTTTAATGAATATTAAAAGAAGAGGAGTTTAACATGCTGAAAAAATTAACAAAACGAGAAATCGAAGAAAACAAAATGGAAGAAAGAAGAGGAGACTGTATTTGCTGTGAATTTTGTGCCATTATTTGTGGTGTAGGCGGGGGCCCTGGTCGATTAGGGGATAGAACTGATATGTGGAATGATTGGGTGGAAAAATGAAATCCAGAGATGGAATGATATTTTAGCCCCTATTAACAATTCACCTATTGAAGAATAAGTTTTTTAAAAAGAAGAATCAGCTAAAAAATAAATACAATTCCAAAAAAAAATTTAAAATAATATAATAAGAATTATGACAAAGAAGGGGGTATTACTACTATATACCATATTCGTATCTGTAATTGTTTTTTGTGTTTTTTGTAAAAAAGAATCTTACAAAATTGAAATAAGCAAAGAAATCACAACAATTCACAATTTTAACCCCATTTGGGGAAGTAAAGAAAAAATTAAACTGAAATTATTAAAAAAAATTGAATTCAATAAGAAAACCCATCAGAGGCCTTGGGATCTTGTGCAAGACAAGAAAGGAAATAAATATGTTCTTATTGAAGATAATATTAAAGGATTCGACATAATAAAATTTAAGCCTAATTGGGAATGTATTAGAAAGTTCAGAAAAAAAAAGAGAGAACCGAACGACATCATTAACGCACGAAGTTTAGCTATTGATAATGAATCAAACATCTATGTTGTTGATAAGGGGATTATGTATATTCATAAATTTAATCCTGATGGTGAATTTCAAAAAAGTATTAGAATGCCCTATTCATCTAATAAAGGATGTATTTTAAACTCAGGAGATATTATTTTAATTGGGAGAAGTTTTTATTCAGAAAAATATGGAATAGTAGAAACTAAGGATCCCACAATGTTAATTAAGATTAATCCAAATGGAGAAATATTGAAAAGATTTGTAGAATGTCAAAAATACAGTGATCCAGACCTTTTGTATCTCGCGAATGAGATAGACTTTGACGTCGATGGGGAAAACAATATTTATGTTACTTTCCAACACCAGAACAGAATAGAAAAATATTCACGAGATGGGAAACTTTTATTTTCCGCAGATTATCCAATTAATTACGAGATTAACCATAAAACAGGTGAAAGAAAATATTCAACTTCATTTCCAAAATTAACATTTGTATCTTTAGATATAAACGTTGATTCAAAAAAATGCCTTTGGGTAACAACATTTAAGAAACAACCAAAGAATCAAGGCACAAGAGCTTCAACCCTTAAGAATTATAAAATATTAAAATTTGAAATCTTTAATAATGATGGGATTTTACTCGGAGAAATTCCTGTTCCTACAAGATTCAGAAAGAAACGTATTTACAATACCAACTTATATCTTATTGACCCATACTTTGAAATGTGTATTTACGAGTATAAAATTATATATTTTTCTCAACTTAAATGAATTTTTACTTAGCAACGGAAAAATAAAAAATTCTTGGAGTTATTTTAGAATAAACAGGTAAAATGAAATATATTTATCTCAACGAGGGTAAATATATATATTCCCCTGATTATAATTTGATAATAAATGAGGAAATTTAAAATTTGAATCAGCTCTCTCTTGAAATTACTCAAAATTGTAATTTGAGATGTAAATATTGTGTATATGGGGAAGATTATTTTTATTATAGGAGCAGGTCTAATAAAGAAATGGAATATGAAGTAACAAAAAAAGGAATTGAATATGTATTTAATATTATTAATGAAAGAAATAAAAAAGAATTTTCATTAAGCTTTTATGGAGGCGAGCCTTTACTGAATTTTGAAATTATTAAGAAAATTGTGAAATATTCTAAAAAATTATTTAACAAATGGAAATTACGTTTTTCCATTACTACAAATGGAACTTTAATAGATGAGGAAATAATTAATTTTTTGATTTTAAATAATTTTCAAGTATTAATAAGTTTAGATGGGCCAAAAGATGTGCACGATGCTAAAAGGATCATTTGAATTAATTATGGATAATTTAAGAAAAATATTGAAAAAAAGCAGACAATTTTATAATAAAAATGTAAAATTTTCAGTTGTCTGGTCACCAGATTTGTCAATTGAAAAAATATTTAGGTTTAAAAATCCTCAAAAATATATCCAATTAACTGAGAAAAGAGAAATGAGTGCCTTGATAATTGAAAAAGGTTGTATATTTCCAAAAGATTATGAAATTAATCCCTTGAAAGTAAATGCTCTAGTTGAGATAAAAAAAGAAATTGAAAGGATTAGAAATAATTTTCTTGAAAGAGCTTTAAATGAACTTGAAAGTATTTATTTTTATAATAAGTCATGGGTGGAGAGAATCGATAAATTATTGCATACTTCCAGTGGCGATATCATTAATATAATGAATAAAATTGAAATATTAACAAATTAAAAGATTTAACTAATAATAGTGAAAAAAGAGATACAAAATTATTTCACTTTATAAAGGGAGGAAAAGATGAAAAGATTTATTCTAATAATACTATTGGTTTTCCTCACGGATTTTTTGGCTTTTACCAAATTAATCTATTGTGATGAAGTTAAAATAAAGAGCGAGAATGGAGTAACAGTAATTTATAACCCCAAAAATCCGGCACCTCCACTAGGAATTCCAACTAAATTAAAATTGGAAGAAGAACTTACCATAGGAGAAAAAGAAGGCAGAAAAGAATATATGTTCACAAATATTATATTTGATGTCGATTGTAATGGAAATATTTATGTTTTAGATACAAGAGAATTACATATCAAGATTTTTAATAAAAATGGCAAATTCATAAGGATGATTGGTAGGAGTGGTCAGGGTCCTGGAGAATTCAGTAGTGCAAGGTTTATT
>JAYELE010000047.1:0-17447 GCA_034717255.1 Patescibacteria group bacterium | reverse complement strand
TTTCATAAATACTATAACTATTGTATTTTAATTTAAATTATTGTATATTTGTAATATAAAATTACATATTATGAGCAAATACATCAACTATGAAAGAATTGAGGGTTCTTACGACCAAGAATCAATTAAAGATTTATTTAAATATATTGTAGAAAAAGGTTGGGATATTATTTATTATAACGAATTGAATAACAATAGCGAAGCATTACATGTGATTGTTGTTTGTGGAATACCGAATAGTGGTAAAAAATCAATGTTATTAGATTAAAAAAAAAATATGGAAGAAAATTGTAGTTATCTCGTAAAAACCAATGATTATAATAAAAAATTGTATGAAGTTGAAATCATTAAAATAACAACTAAGGCAATAAATCTTTTATTTAAAAGATCTGATGGTACGACTTATTATGAATGGATATCTAAAGAAGATTTTGAAAATGAATATATTATTTTTGAAAAATTACCATATCCAATACAACCCATAATAAAAGAAAATATCAAAATTTCTGATAGTGATTGTCCAATTTGTGGTGGTTTAGGGTCAATAATAGATACTAGCACTACTGTTGGTTATAAAATCTGCCCCAAATGTTTTGGTTCTGGTAAAATTTAAAATATAATAATCTTATGCCGTCAAAAATTGATAAAATGACCATTAATAATAAATCTCTTGATCGTAGAGTAAGATTAAGTGATGATGATAGAAAAAAAATAAAAGAACTTTTTTTTGATGAAAACTATAGTAAACGAAAATTAGCAAATATTTTTAATGTTTCTAGAAGAACAATACAATTTATAATTTCCCCAGAAAAATTAGAAGAAAATAAAAAAAGAAGAACAGAAAGAGGTGGATCAAAAGTTTATTATGATAAAAATAAGCACAAAAATTTCATGAAATCCCATAGAAATTATAAAAAAAAATTATTTAATGAAGGACTTATTAGGGAAATTAATATAAAACAATAATAATAAGTATTTATAATAAATAAATATATAAAATATTTTATTATTATGGAACATATAGTTATTTACGGAATAAATTATAAAGATTGTAAATCTAAATTAAATAAAATTAATAAATCCAATACTAAATATACTTTAGCAACAAAACAAAAACATTTAAATAATTTAGATTATGATAATATTATCTACACTGATAAATATTTAGAAATTAATAAGATTATTGAGAAAAACAATAATATTAAAGAAAATGATGACATTCTTCAAGAAGATAATATTATCGAAGAAAATACTGTAGAAGGAGACACTACGGAAGAAATAGAAGATAATATTGTCGAAGATGACAATATTGAAAATAATGGTGATGTTACTGAAGAAAATACTGCTGAAGAAAAAGATAACAACATTATTGATAATGATATTACCGAAGAAGAAATAGATTATAATATTATTGACAATGACATTACCGAAGACGATACAACCAATGAAGACATTAAACCAGTTAATACACCAAGAGGTTGGCACTTAAAAAATGAATTTATTGATGATGATGGGAATATTTTTCATAAGGGAGAATTTATTGGTAATGTTTATGAAGAAGAATAAAAACTATTATGAGTAATAAAATAAATAAAATAATTAATGAAATAATTAGCGAATTATTTGACCCCAATGGTGGTAAACTCTATCAACCCCCTAATTTAGATCCAAGTGTTGTTAAATTATTTGAGGATATTGATAGTTTTTATAATGCAACGTTAGATGATGATTATTGGACAAAAATTGATGTTTTTCCAGAATATAATAATTTAAATAGTAACGACAATATAAAAGCAATTGATTTTATCATAAAAAAAATGAAAGAAAAATATCCTGATAAAAATTGGAATGAGATAGAAAAACCATTAAGAAAAAAAATTCAAGATGGAATAACTTAATTTACATGAATTTCCTCCTTTCGTTCTGACCGTAATATTAATTACGGTCTTTTTTTTGTATTTATTATCGTATGGATGCTATTTTAATCATATTGATAATTTTAGTCACAATATATAAAATTGGATACTTTATTGGATACCATAGGGGTATTAAAATTTGTAGTATTAAAACTTTTAATATGGGGTATTTTAAGGGTAAAAAGACAATTGAAAATGAAATTTTAAAACTTTCTAAAGAAAATGATGAAGAAATCATTAATAGGATTAAAAACTTCAACAAAAATTATAAAAAATTGTAAAAATTAGTATTGAATTATTGATTATATCAAAACTTATCAAATTCAGGAATCTATTTTTTTGGTAATCTTTTAAATTCTAATTCCATATTTTTGTTCGCTTTTTTTATCTTATCATCGGCATATAAATCAGAGTATGGTCTAATTTTATATTTACGATTCGAAGATAAGTAATGCCTATCTGGCTGAAAAATACCAATATTTTCTTTCCAAAATTTCCAAATATTTCTGGAAAATCCTTCATACCATAATGAGAAATTACAAAAATAGTGAGTATAATTCTTTTTTAAATATTCTTCAACTTCTTTATAATATCCACGAAGTACAAAATTACCTTTATATTTAGAATAAATAAAACAAAGGGTATATGCACCACCCATCCATGATTTTTTACCACTTGCTGGTACGTCAATAATTGGATATTTTTTATTTGACAATGCTTTTTGTTTTTTTTTCGTAGATTTTCATTGCTTCATCCATATATATTTGAAATGATGGATCGTTAATGATTGGTTTTTTTTCTTCTGGGGTAAGTTCCTTATTAAAACTTAATCCTAATCTTCGTTTAAAAAGTCGCCAAGCAATGTCTTCAATTGCAGCTTCTCTTTCAACATTAGTGATTGTAATTCCTCTTTCTTTTTCCATAATATTTATTTATGATTTAAAAAGTTTAGGAAGATGTTGAAATATTTCGGTTAAGTTAAGCATTCTGTGTAAAAACCAGATTTCAACATCTTCGGGTTTGTTAAGCATATTATGTAGAAACCACTCATCTACTCACGTAGAACCTAAACAAAAAATGCTATGAATAACTACATATGCAAATATACGAAAAAAAAATATAAATGTTACATATTTATATAAAAAATATTTATATTTGAATTATGAATAAAATAGTAATCATATCAGACACCCATGGTATGCACAAGGGTCTTGATAATAAATTTGATTTACCACCCGCAGATTTTGTGATTCATTGTGGTGATATAACAGGTAGTGGTAAAGAACACGTGGTTAAAGAATTTTTAGATTGGTATTCCAAATTAGATCAATATAAATATAAAATATTCATAGCAGGTAATCATGATAGATTATTTGAAGATGACAGAATGATCGCTAAAGAATTATTATCCAAATATCCTAATGTAATTTATTTAGAAGATTCAGGAGTAGAATTAAAAGGGATTAAGTTTTGGGGCATACCAGTGAGTAGACCATTTTGTAATTAGGCATTTAATAAAAGTGAAGCAAGACAAGCACAACATTGGAAAGCAATACCCGATGATATTGATATTTTAATTACTCATAATCCACCATATGGTATTATGGATTATGCTATTTTTAGCGGAGAACATATTGGAAGTCCTTCTTTATATATGGAAGTTTTTAAGAGAATAATGCCGAAAATACATTGTTTTGGACATGTACATGAAAAATATGGTATAAAAGAGATTAGTAATATTAAATTTATTAATGCATCAATATTGAATAAAAAATATGAAATAAAAAACCTTCCAATAGTAATTGAAATATAATTTAATAATTATTTTAAGTATTTATAGTTGATGAATTATAAATGTCCTAAATGTGGTTTATATTGGTATAACCCAAATAAACCCAAAAAATGTCCGAAGTGTGGTTCAAAAAAAATAATTGAACAGTAATAATTATGTTTTATGTTAAAATATCCAGAAAATAAACAACAAATTAATGAAATATTTCGAATAATTAATAGTGGTAAATTTTATTCATTAACTTTTATGAAAAAAAATGGTGAAATTAGATATTTAAACGGACATAAAGCAATATATAAACCAAAAGACGGACAACCACAAGAAGTTCCCGTAGCAAGACCAAATAAATTAGAACAAAATTTATTATTGGTATGGGACAGAAATGCACCAGACAGATATACTGGTAATAAAGGTGCATATAGATCTGCAAAATTAGAAAATTTAATGTATATTAAATCAGGTAATGATATTTTAGACTTTACAGATGAAAATGAAATAGTTAAAAGATTTAATTTATCAGATCAACAACTTCAAAAAATTAAAGAAAAAATGAGATTAAATACTACGATTCAAGAAGAAACATTTAAATTATTTGAAGAATATATTGAAGAAGGAGAGATTTATTCAATTAATCAATTACAAGATATGTTTAAAAGAATGGGGTTTGATGAAAAAGGGTCTGCTGCATTAAAGACATTAATGTCCAGAGAATTTAAGAAATCGGGAGATGAAGGTGTTGTTGATTTTTTTGAAAAAGTTACTGGACATGAATTATATCCAATTTCTAAAGGGAGGTATTCATTTACACCCGTTTAAATTAAAATATTTTATCACTTAAAGTATGTATTGAATTACCTAATTCCAATCCAATGAAAATCAATAATAAAATTTGATAATCCATTACTTTAATTGAAATATTTAATGAAATAAAAATCAATATAATAATTGGCATTATGTAAAGTATTCGTATAATAGTGCCGATTAAAAAACCATGCGTCCAAATACTTCTGTGCAAAAATAATAGTTGATATGGTATCCAGATTATTTTAAAAATCCACCAACGATTATATGGGCGACTATTGGTATCTAAATCTCCATTAAACATCATTGATGAAAATAAATAAGAAAAAAACATAATTACCCCCCATGTAATATTTGTAAAAAATATTGTACCCAATGTTATTATTGGTGTTGTAATATATGTTATTTTATCATGTGTTTTTCCGTTAGGCATAATTAATTTGTAATTTAATTTATTCAATTATTATCCATTAAATCCTATTTTTCTAAGTATTCTTCTACCCTTTACATGTTTAGCGTGATATTTTATCCAATGCCTTCCATTTTCAAATTCCCAATATACTAAACCAGCACGATATATTCTGCCAACACATGCATCAAAAATATTATGATAATTAATGCCCGTTAATTTTTCAGCATCTAAAATAGAATTATATCTAATACTTTTATCGGAAAAATGACCAATTACGGGGACATTAAATTTAGGGTGTGACCTATATTTTAATGTTTTTTCATTATACTTTCTATTTTTATAATAATTCATCGTATAAAAAATATTTATTTTTCAAATATACGTAAAAAAAATAAAAATGTTACAAAAAAATTGTTTATATTTTAATTTATTTATATTTTTATGCTGTTTAATTTTAAATACTAATATTATAAAAAAATGAAAAATTTAATTGGAGCACTTGAAAATGAAATTAATGAATTTAGTAAAATATCTGAGACAATTACTTGGCACTCTGGTAATGATATATTAAATGATGTTGGTCATGATATAGAAAAATCAATTATTTTACACGAAGCAAGATTAAAAATGTTTTTAATTGATTTAAAAAAGAAATCATCATCTTATGGTAAAAATTGTGGTTGTCACGACAAAACACCTCACAGTGAATTTGCAAATTTAGAATCATACGGTGATTTAGGGCACGTGGACAAAAAATTAAAATTATATTGTGTTGTTTATACAGGGAAATTGATTGGTGAAACACCAAAGAATAAAAATAAAAATAGAATAATTTTGTTCCCTACCCTTGCTCCTAATGATAGTGTTGCAAAAACAAAGGCTTTAAATGATTCCAATTTTTATTTATGGATAAAACATGGAGATTTTATAAAAAATAAATTATTGGCGTTTGTGAGAAAAAACCCAATATCGGAAAATGAATTAAATAAAACACAATATTATGAAGAGTGAACAATAGTGTTTAAAAAATATTTGTAACAAATCTTTATGATTTTCGTATATTAAGATAAAAAATGAAATTGAATAATGCAAATAGATTTTATACCACAAAATTAATGACCTTAGTTCATAGACCACATATTTATAATTATGGTTACCCATATGAATTTTTAAATAAAATGTCGGAAGATGAGGTTAAAAATTATTTTAATGAAGTACGAAAACAGTTAAATGATGAAGAAATACCAACTACTAACATAAATAGGTATAATAAAGTATTTAAATCATTTCTTCAAGAAAGAGAAGAAATTTATCAAGTATTTAAAGAAAATAGTGTTTGCAGTTCTTGTAATGACACTCTTTTATGTTACACCGTTGAAGACACTAATTGTGAGATAAAAAATAAAAATATTTAAGTTAAAGAAATGAATAGAGTATTTAAAATAGTTGGAAGGGATAAAAAAACGGGTAAACAATCTAAAAAAAGAATATATACTTCGGAAAAAAAATATAAAAAACACGCACAAGATCTAATTAATCGATATATTACAATTGGATATGATGTACAAGCATATGAATTAATTGATGATAAATGGATAGTATTAGAACCAAAATATGTTCTTTGTTCAAATTGTTTTGGCAGAGGTTGTAAATCTCATTGTAATAATACGGGTAAAATATTAATGTTTATATTAAATAAATAATAAATTATGGGTAAAAAAATTTCAGAAGAAGAAAGATCATGACTTCATAAAGAATTGATAAAATTAGGGGATTTGATCGCAGAGGACGATGAATGGGGTGCGGATCGTGACTATTATAATCGTGAATATCGCAGGGTGGCTAAAATATTATATCCCGAAATGTATCCTGTCCGTAAAAGAAAACCTTCACAACAACTAATTAATACTCTTAAACCTTGCAACTGTGGTGCAAATGGATGGGCATGGAAAAGATATGCGGAGAATAAAGTGGGTTTTTGTTGCAAAAAATGCAACGAATCTACAGGAGCGTATAGTACTAATGCTAAAGCACGTGATGTGTGGAATAAATTAATTGATGATAAAAAAATAAAAAAAAAATAATCATGGACAAAAATAATATGAAATGTGGATTTAGTTTATTATTAATGATGATAATCATATTCATATTCTTGACTTTTTTTGCCCTTATGTTTGAAAAGGAATATTTGAGTATGATAATAACCGAGGTTATAATAATAGTATGTTGTATTATATTAATATTAATTAATTTAAAATCGATAAAAAAATTATGGAAGAACAAAATAGATTAAAAAATCGCAAGGGATGTGTTATTTTTTTCACGAGAATTTTTAGTTGATAACCCTGATCAAAATGTTTTAAAAGCCATCTTTAGTGAATTTTATCCAGTTGCAATGGAAAATGATCATACTTATGGCACATATCAGATGATTAAAATGTATGGTTATTCATCATATTTTGAAGAAATAGAAGAATTGGTTAAAGCACTTACCTATGAAATAGTTCTTAATGTAGATGATGATAATGTGACTATAAAATCTGTTGATAAAATTGAAATATAATTATAGACGTTAAGAATATAATAAATTTAATACTCAGTGTTTTTGTTTCAATCACATTTTGTACGTGGCTTTATCTATTAGTTATTGGGAATGTCGAAGACGTACTAATTGCTTCAATTGTATTAATAATCGTGGGTTATATTTTTAGAAAAAATAATGACGATTTTGTGTGATGAAAATATATTAAATTAATTATCAAGTAAAAGATTTAATTATTTGCTCTGGGGCATTAAAAAAAACACAATAGTCTAATCATAATATTTTTTTTTAATGTATTTATTATTGTACATTAAATAAAAATAACATAAATATAGACCATGGATAAATTTCAAGATATTCTTTTAGAGGAAATATTAGATCATTACATAATCGAGACCTATCAATCAATATCCGAGATTAAAAACCTTGCATCCGATGTGATTAAGAAAATAGCTGAGAATAATATGCAACGGGTTAAAGACGGGGAGAAAATAACTCATCTGTACGGAATTTATCTTAATGAAATAGATTCGAACAAATATGACGAGATTAAAGATTTTATTGATGAGTCAAACATTGCTATCTCAATTAATGATAAATGGTCTCACAATTCCAAGGGTTCTTATTCGGTAATTATGTCTAAGGACAAACATGAATTTAATCCCAAGTTAGGACGTGAAATAGATATATATGTTAATAAAATTGTAGAACTGTATTCGAAAATAAATAAAAAAATAGAGGAAAATCCCGATTATAATGAACAAGATTTATATTTTGATTTATTTTATGAAGTTTATGACGCTCTGATCCACGAATTACAACACGCATATGATGATTTTAGAAGCAAGAACAAAGTATACCAGAGCAAACAATTTAATAAATATCGTGAGAAATATATGCAGGGGGTTGAAGATAATATTGACCAAGAGATAAAAAAAAATGTGAAATATCTTAATCTCCCCCATGAAATATGGGCACGCTTTTCACAAGCAATGTATAGGGTGAACTTTGTAACATGGGACAGAGAAAGAAGTAAAGAAGATTTTCTTTTTAAAATGAAACCAATAAAAGACGTGGTTAATGAATTTAAATACGAATTTAATGGTTTTAAACTCCTTTCGGATAAAATGAAGCGTAAATTAATCAACAAGGTCGTGCAGTTCTGGCACTACGAAGCCGAAAAACTTAAAAAAGAAAATAAAAATAAAAAATAATTGTAACATTATTTTAATAAAATCGTATGAATATATTAAGCGTAATAAATGAAGAAATTCATAAATTTATAAAAAAAGAGGGAGTAGGTGATAAATACCTTGAAAAAAAATATAATATCCCAGATGAATTTAATGACTTTAATAAAAAATATATGGGGACTAAGATTGATAAAAATAAAGTAATTGTAGAAAAAGGTGACTGGAAATTAATAAAAAATCCAGAATCTTTAGAGAATTTAGATAAATCTGTTAGGGGCGTAATTACCAAAGACGGAAATTTATATGTCGAGTCTTATAGCGAGATCATTCATAACGATATTCTTAAAATATTAGCTGATAAAAATATTATTCCATTCGTGCCTAAAAAAGATTGGGGACGAAAATTACCTGAAGAATCTGGATTCTTAACCGTCCAGAGATATAAAGATAGTCCTTATATGGCTATTGGAGAAAGTAATCGTCTTTTATACAATGAAGATGATTATAATAAATATATAGAACATTATAAACCCCTTTTGAACAAAGCGAGGGCGAAAAATTCTGACATTAATTTTGTGGATAAATTAGTCGGTGTTAAATACGGGGATGTTAGTTCAAAACACCTGATGAAAGAATGGCTGGAATTATAAAAAATTATAAAAATCACTTTTGAGATCCTAAAATTTTCCTAGAATTTTTTTATAAAAACTACTTTTGAGATCCTAAATTTTCCTAGAATTTTTTGGGGAACGAGAATTTTCCTAGAATTTTTTTATAAAAATCACTTTTGAGATCCTAAATTTTCCTAGAATTTTTTTATAAAAATTACTTTTGGGGAATGAGAATTTTTCCTAGAATTTTTTGGGGAACGAGAATTTTTCCAGAATTTTTTCCAGAATTTTTTTATAAAAATTACTTTTGGGGAATGAGAATTTTTCCAGAATTTTTTGGGGAACGAGAATAAATTACTCATGTAGTACCCCCACCCCCTAAAAAGGGGGGGGCAGGGGGGGGTATATAGGGGGGGATACGGTCATAGGGGGGTCTGGGGCTTATGTATTTTAATGATATATATTTTTAGGTCTACATACCTTATATAAAAATAAAGTCTTTAAAACGGCTTAAAAAACGTATTTAAATAGATGTTTAGATAAACAAATTATTTTAAGTAATGTTATTAACATCTTTGTTATTTAGAATCATTTTATATTAAGGTATTTTAGTAAATTAATGTAACAAAAATTTGCGTATGTGAATATTACACGCTATATTTGTATTAGATTTAAACATTAAAACATATACTACTATGAACACGCAAAAAACCACACAAAAAGTTAACAATCAAAAGTTTAACATGTCTTTAATCATGCGTAGAGCATGGAAAATATTTAAGGCAGAGAATAAAAAGAATAATAATTTTACATTTTCTCAGGCACTAAAAAAAAGCTGGGCAATTGCTAAGGATAAAAAACATAACTTATCATTTAACAAGATTTATGTAGACCATTATAATAATATTTTTTCATTTATTAAAATGAAAACAAATAATATTGAGGTGGCAGAAGAAATAGTGCAAGACGTTTTTGTTAAAGTTTTTGAAAATTTAGATTTATACGATCCTAACAAATCCAAATTAAATACATGGTTGTACACTATATCAAATAATTCAATTACTGATTTTTATCGTAAAAATGCTATTGCTAAAAAACCTGTACAGATTGATAGTTTTGTAAATGAAGAGGGCAAAGAAACATTTGAGATTGGAAGTAATTTTAATATTTCAGGCGTTGAACAAGATGATTTAAAAACGTCTATCAATAATGCCTTTAAAAAATTGAATAAAAAAGAGCAACAAATTGCAAATTTTTACTTTTTAGAGCAAAAAAAATATAATGAAGTGGCACAATATTTAAATATCACTTTAGGCACTGTAAAAGGTACAATTAATCGAATCAGGGCAAAATTACAAAAACAGTTACAAAATGAATATACAATGCTTTAAAAGTGTTGTATATTCAATTTTTATTATAACAATGTACACGAATAAACGTATAATTAAATAAATTATTAACTAAACACACAAAAAGATGAAAAATTTATTTGACAAATTCAATTCTTTAAATGGCACACAATTTATAGGGATTACAAATTACGAAAATTCAAAGGGTGAAATATCAAATTTCACTATTTTGACCCATTATTCAATAATGAAGGCAAAGAAAAAAGATTTACAAACTTTAGAATCTTTAACCTTCACAGATATTGAAGATATTGCAGAGGCTCATGAATTAGATAAAAACATTGTTTTTGAGGCACTTAGTGAGTTAATTATAAGTGCAAGAAAAAACATGTCTGAAAATTTAAAAGATAGAACAACAAACAGTCAAGCACAAACAGATAATTATATTAATATTGGCAAGTCTTTAAAAATTAATAAAACCAGTATGGAGGTTTTTATTGTTGGTATGGTTATAAATAAAACAGTTATTAAAAAAGGCGAATATCCAAAAGTAAACAGCAGACCAAAAACAATTGCCAAAAAAGCAATTGCAAAACATTGTGATTTAAGAATGAATAAATACAGAAATTTAAAAGTAGGGCAAGCCGATAAAATAAATATTGACGGTTCAACACTTGTTATTGTACAAAAATAAACTTTAATAAAATACTTCATTAAAGCCTTATAAATATTTGCAGGGTTTTTTTATAACTTTTTTGTTCAATGTACATATAATATAATATAATACACACGCTAAAAAACTATACAAAATGAGATTAATCACAGAAAAAGCAGTAGAGCATTTTTTAAATGCAAAATCTTTTAATCAATCTAATACCCAAATAAAGGTATTACCCAATGTTACGATAATGTTATTATTTGGGAACAAAATTGCATATAAATACAATGATCCAGAACAAACAATGTCCATAACCAATGCAGGTTATAAAACCAATGTGACCAAAGAACGTTTAAACGGTTTATCTAATGTTCATATTGTTCAAAAAAATGGTACTTGGTTTTTAAACGGGCAAGAATGGGACGGCAATTTAATTGATGTTAAATAAAATCGGTTAATAATTTTTTTCAACCCCCTTAGAAAATTTAAAAATTTAAGGGGGGTTTTTTATAACTTTATTGTCCAATATACATATATAATAATGTACACACACTAAAAACAAAAAAGATATGAAAAAAGAAGTAAGACCTTTGTACGAAATTGCAACAGAAATTCGTAAAGATTGGCAAAATGTTAATTTTACAGCAGTACCTTATTTAGAGGCAATGGAAACTCTAAACAGTATTGATGACAATTATATGTTTGATTCTGGACGTAGTATTGTAACGTATTTCTTATCCAATGCCAGTACTTGGAGAGGTGAAAAGGCAAAAGCAATTAAAGCAGAATTAAAAGCAATGTTAAAATAAAATCTTTTTTTCTTTTTCTAATAATTTGTTGTAGAAACCGAATAATATTTATAACATTGTTCGGTTTTTTTCGTATTATATAACACACATACACTAAAAAAATAACATCATGAAATTAGAAAAAAAAGTACATGCAGTTAATGAAGTGCAAAGAATTGCAAAATTAAACTACAAACACGTTTTACCAATTTTAGAGTCTTTTATTGGTAAACAAATTGTTTTAAAGTCTGGCGACAAATCAGCAGCATTAAAAAAGACAATATCATTTTTAGATGAACAACCCAAAGGTTTTGGTAATGACTATGCACGTTTGCACTGTGCGTATTTAAATATTGTTAATAATAGTATTTGGTTAAATATAAGTTGTTCGTTTAAAGATACTGAAACAAATTGTTTTTATGAAGAGGCTAATATTTTTATCGGAACAATAGAAGACGGTATTTTGACCAAAATTAATTATAATTATCCGATGGATAAATATTATGATCTTGAAGAAATAAGAAGTTTATTAAATAGAAAAAAAGAGCTTAAAAAAGAATTGGATAAAATTAAATCAAAAACACACAAGTTCACTAATTTATAATAATAAAAACACTCAAACCCCTTAAATATTGGGGTTTTTTTATAACAAATAATTTAAATTCACGTATTTATATATACATAATTAATATTTAAAAAAACAAAATTATGGCACATACTTACAAATTTAAATCAAAAGAAAAAAGAGAAATAAATCCAAAAAAAATTGAGTACCAGAGGACAAAAAGACGTGAAAAAACTCAATTAAAAGAATTGGTAAAAGAGTATTGTTAGTTTTAATGTGTGTTTATATATGTTTTAATACCCTTAGATAATTTATAACCATCTAAGGGTTTTTTTGTATAATAGAATGTACATATACTAAAAACAAAATTATTATGTAAATAAAATTTAAATCAACAGGTATAGTTTTGGGTAATTTCTGGGGCGGTGGTCAAGGTGGATATAAAACTAAATCATTACAAGCAGATACTAAAAAAGAATTGATCAACAAGGCAAAAACTATGTTAAATGATGGTAGTTTGGACGCTGGTATGGGTTTTGAATCTTTAACAGGTGCAAGGTTGAATATAATTAAAATAAGTACCATTGTACAAGAGGGCAAAGAATTAATAAATGAAGAAATATATCCGGTTGTTATTGGCGAAAATTTAACAAAAGAAGAAAAAGATTTTTTATTATACGATTGTGATAATTTTTAACTCATATATAATGTACGTTTATTATGTTAAACACTAAAGAGAAATATATTGTTAATGGGATTATATTTCATAGTTACAATGAAGTTATTAAATATTGTAAACTAAACAATTATAGGGTTACAAATACTGAAACAGTTAGAGAAAATATTTATATAATATCCATAACTAAATTATAACCTTTACGGATATTTTTCGTATAATATAATAGAAACGTTCTTATATAAAAATTGAAGATTAAGAGTCTTTAAATAAAAGATAAGTAATAACTAAACCAAAAAAACATACTTATCAAAATAAAACGTCTATCGAGAATAAGGGGGGTAGCAATTTTTATATAAGAACATTTATATAATGTACACACACTAAAAATCAAAATCATGAAAAAATTATTAATCGACGTTAATTATCAAGATGATACTAACAAGTTTTATTTTGATTCAAGTATTAAGAACAAAGTTGTTAATTTTGATGAAACCAAAGAAACCATTCACGAATTAATTCAAAAAATTTGCTTAGAAGAAGGTATGGAATTGTCTTATAAGGGCAAACCACAGGGCAATATTTTTGTTGATACACCAAATAATGGTGCTAAACGTGTTGGATATATGTACAGGGGTAAAACAGAAATTTACGACCGTTATATGAGTAGTCCAAAAACGGGGTTATTTGATGTTTGGGTATCAATTAAAGAAGTAATTGATTTTGATGTTGAACCTCTGGATTAGAATGTACAAAAAGATATTAAACCCTGTAACATTTGCAGGGGTTTCTTCGTATAATAATGTACACAAATCAAAAATCAAAAAAAATATTATTTTGTTGGTGAAAGTAAAACTAATAAAATTTTAGGTTTTAATTTAACCGAAGAAGAAAAAGATAAACTTTTTTATTATAAGCCAATACCGTCAGGTGGAATGTCATCTGAGGGTAGATTTTATGGTGCGACTGAATTTAGAATTAAAAATAAAGAAGAGTTTGATTTAATTATGAATATACGTTCTAAATTTAAAAATAATGTACGATATTCTTATCTTATATTAGATAAAGATAATAATTGGTTAGCCACAGGGCAAAACGAATCAGAAAAAATGTTAATCGAAACCATTCATGAGGTTCGAGATAGAAATAACAATGCAGAAATTATAATTTTTGAAGTATTAAATAATGGTATAATAATATAAGACTATGAGACTAAAAATTTATACGTTATATTGGGATGCAGGTGGTTATAGTAGTGGACTATGCGTAGTTGCTACAAATCACTCTGAAGAAGCCACAAAATTAGCAAAAGCAAGTGGTTGGGTGATAGATTGGGATATGGGAGTTAATGAGATTAAAGGTGCTTATTTTGAGGGTGAACCACAAGTTTTAGATTCAGAACATTACTAAGAATAGAATGTACAAACCCTGTAACCTTTACAGGGGTTTTTTCGTATAATATAATGTACACACACTAAAAAACAATATCATGAACTCAGAAGAAAAAAAATTGCAAGAGAAATTAATCGAATTAAGGAATGAAGAAAAATATATTGAACTATCTTTATTTCCTCCAAAAATGACTAACATTATTTGCGAAGAAGGTAACACTGCAAAAATAAATGAAGGTAGGTACGGAAAATTTAATAATATTTCTGAATCATTTTATGATCAAATGGTTGATATTTTTGATAGTAGGGAACAAAATTATTAAAAATCAATGTACAAACCCTGTAACCATTACAGGGGTTTTTGAAACATATTAAAATATATTTCGTATAATATAATGTACACACAAATAATAAGATTATGGAAAATATTAAAGATACTAAATTCGTAACAGACCTTGAAAAACAAGTGATTATTAATATAATCAATAGCGAATATATGAACGCAGAAGGTGAACTAATGATTAATTGGGGTATATGGTCATTTTCCGTAACCAATGAGACAAAAATTCTTGCAGGTGCATTGGGCAGTCTGGTAAAAAAAAGGATTATATTTCAGTCAAGATTGTGAAGGTGATCCCACGTGTGGATTAACAAAAGATGGTTATCATTGGGCAAAAAATAATAATTTAATAAAATAATTACTATAGCACAAAAAACATTTAAAATCGGAGAATACGCTAAAGGTGGTATTATTAAAGTAGAGACAAAAAAAGATATTATAAATATCAGGGTTATTGATATGTTTAACAATAAAGAAATATCATCAAAAGTCAAAGTTATTAATGAATATGATCATATTAATTCAACGGATATTGAAAGAGATTTAAATAATTATTTACACGATATAACAACAGCATATTATGCAAGCAAAGTAATGAAATGGCTTGCTGAGAAAACAAAATTAAATTTTATTTGGACTTAGTTTTTTGTGTGTGATTACTTCAATATCCCCGTAAAGATTTGTAACCTTTGCGGGGATTCTTCGTATAATAGAATATATACACTTAAAAAAATAATTATTATGGGACAGTATTATATACCAATAAGTATTGAAAAAAAAGAATTCGTTTTATCACACGATTATGGAAACGGATTAAAATTAATGGAACACTCATGGATTGGCAATGATTTTGTAAGCATTGTCGAAAATCTAATAAAAAAAGGTGGACGATGGTATAATAACCATATTTTATGGGCAGGTGATTATGCTGATGATGAAAAAGGACAGGAACAAAATTATCATCAGATTGTTTCTGAAACGGGTACAAAACTAATACCCGAACAAAATAAAGACACCAATTTAAGGTATTTGGTAAACTTAGATACAAAAGAATTTGTTGATTTTAAAAAAGTACCAGTATCTGATGTATGGACGGACGAAAATGGAAATAAATATAATTTCAATATCCATCCTTTACCATTATTAACATGTGAAGGAAATAACAGAGGTGGTGGTGATTATACAGGTGAAAGTCCTTTAATTGGTAAATGGGCAAGAGATAGAGTTACTATCAGGAAAACAAAACCAAAGAATAAAAAATATAAAGAACTCATTTTTGACCTAACCGAATAAATCATTCTCAAACCCTTATGTAACAATAAGGGTTTTTTTTCGTATAATATAATAACGAATTGGTATTTTAAAGTGCATGTACTTTAAAATACGTGTTATGCACACAGGGCTACTGAAAAATGTATTGCCCCGAAACAAAAAACTCCAAGTGGTTAGTCCACCAGAGGTTGATAGATACTTTAGGGTTTTAAGTTTAAATTCAACCAGTCGAATATTGTGCATAACGGATTGTATAAAGTGGTCAAAATTGACCACTTTTTTATAACTTATTTATCTAATGTACGTATAATAACATAAATCAATTTATTTAATATGAAAACAAGAGAATATTTTGTTGGAAAATTGGAAAGTTTAAAAATAGAATTAAAAGCGGAGATTAAAAATTAATTATATTCTATTTTTAAAAAGGATGAAATTTTTTATAATTATGATGAAAGTAATTATATTAATTTTGAAAATAACATAACTGAAATGCAGGATAATGGAATAATTGATTCTATTGAAATTTGTGAACATAATATTGTTATTTATCCGTCAGGTCAAGATTTAGAGCCAATAGATTTAGAAGATATTGAGGATGTTCATGATTTAATGTTATTACATTACATTATTCTAAACTATAATTAAATTTTTTATTCTTTACGTAACAATATATTTTAATGTACGTATAATATAATGTACAAACCAATAACACTTATTAGAGAACAATAAATATTCACAACACAATAAAAAAATTATTTCTCTGTTTTGTAAATGTGTATGTGGTTTTGGTTCAAAACCCCTCGTAAAAAATGTAACAAAAATGTAACATTTGCGGGGGGTTCTTCGTATAATAGAATAGACCAAAACGTATAACATTATGGCAGCAGTAAAACAATTTGTTAGCAAAAAAGAATTTAAAGAACTTTATGATTCAAATCATGTTTATGGACGTGGGGTGAATAAAACCAATACAATATTTTTTGATTAGAAAGAAAATGAAATTGGAAAGGGTTTTAGATATGCAGTAGCAGCAACTGTTGAAAATTGTACTAAAGCAGAATTATTTAATCATTTTTATAATTGGGTATGTAAAGATATTGCATTATCTTATTTCGTGAGATACAAATATGCTTTAAAC
>JAYELE010000046.1:0-3453 GCA_034717255.1 Patescibacteria group bacterium | reverse complement strand
TTGGAAAAGCTCGTCGAACTATTGGTGAGCACATTCAAAATATATTTTTAGAAGGAGAATTAGAAGAGAAACTGGTTCGGCGGAATTTCCGCCATACCACTCAACATGGTGCAATGGAGGGAAAAACACAAGAAAATGAAAATATATGGATGACTCAAAAGATGATGGCTGAGCTTTATGGGGTTTCTGTGTCTGCTATCAATCAGCATATAAAAAAACTAACTGATGACAACGAGATTAATAATTCAGTTATTAAGCAATACTTAATAGTTCAAAAAGAAGGCAGATATTAAAAACTTAATAAAAAATAATAATGACCAAAAGTGAATAACAGAAAACAATTTTCTTTATAATAACTAAAAACTAATAAAGATAAAAAAATATGAAAAAAGAATTAATATATAAACTAACGGGGAATTTTGAGAATTTTTCTAATACAACAGAAGAAGGGGTTGAGTTTTGGCTTGCTAGAGAATTGCAACATCTTTTGGGATATGACAAATGGGATAATTTTAAAAATGTTATCAGTAAAGCAAAAACTGCTTGTGAAACATCAAAACAGGAGATCTCCGACCATTTTGCCGGCGTCGGGAAAATGGTTATTATTGGCTCTGGAGCGGAAAAAACACACGAAAAAATTAAAAAAGAAAATTATGAAATAATTTAGGATAAAATTACAAAACAAATGAAATACCAAACACAAAAAGATTTAAGCAGCACATTAAAAGAACAAGCATTTGATTATGGGATTTCTAAACAGGCGATTCCCGAATATATTACGGATAATTTAAAATATAATTTTTTCGATTGGCAAAATAATGCTTTTGAGAATTTATTAATTTACCAAAAGATCAAAGAAATAAAAAATCCAAATGAACCAACTCATCTGATGTTTAACATGGCAACCGGAACAGGTAAAACACTTTTAATGGCTGCGACAATTTTATATTATTACAAACAAGGATACAGGCATTTTATATTCTTTGTAAATCAAAACAATATCGTCGATAAAACCGAAAATAATTTTTTAGATAATACTCATACAAAATATTTATTCAAAGAAAAAATTGTTATTGATGATAAAACGGTGGATATTAAAAAAGTAGAAACATTTTCTGATAATCCGCAGAATATAGAGATAAAATTCACAACAATTCAGAAGCTTTATAATGATATTCATTTGGAAAGAGAAAACAAAACAACTTTAGATGATCTGCATAAAAAAAATATTGTTATGCTCGCAGATGAAGGACATCACTTAAATGCAGACACAAAAAACAAAAAAGGCGACCAAGAGGAACTTGATTTTAAGAGCGAATTAAAAAATAATGCAAGTGAAAAAGATGTGGAAAGAAAGGGTTGGGAGCATACAGTTATAGAATTGATCTTAAATAAAAACGGCAATTCAGATGAAAACAAAAATGTTCTTTTAGAATTTACGGCAACAATTCCGCAGAATGAATTTGTTGAGAAAAAATATGAAGATAAAACTATTTATAAATTTGGATTGAAAAAATTTTTAAGTGCCGGCTATACAAAAGAGATAAATCTAATTTCTTCAACATTGAATAAAAAAGAGAGAGTTTTGCAGGCATTACTTTTTCAGTGGTACAGACATAAAATTGCACTTAAAAATGGAATACCAAATTTTAAACCTGTAATTTTATTTAGAAGCAAAACAATTGTAGAATCAAAAGCCGACTATGAAGAATTTTTAGATTGGATTGATAATATTTCAAGCAGTGATTTTGAGTTTCTTAAAACTATTACAGATAAAATATATGAATCGCAACAACCGAAACTTTTTGAAATGGGAAAATCGAGAACGGAAAAAGTTTTGAATTTTATTAAAGAAGAAAATATAAATCCCGGTGAAATAGCTAATTGGATAAAACAAAGTTTCAAAGAAAAAAATGTAATTATTACAAATTCAAAAACAAACAAGACAAAAACAGAAAAAACTACAGAAGAACAGGAAAAACTACTTAACAGTTTGGAAGATAAGAATAATCATATCAGAGCTATTTTCACAGTTAAGAGATTGACAGAAGGTTGGGATGTTTTAAATCTTTTTGATATTGTCAGATTGTATGAAGGGCGAGATGAGGGTAAAACAAAAACAGGAAAACGAAAAGCCGGAAGTGCAACAACCTCAGAAAAGCAATTAATTGGTAGAGGTGTGAGATATTTTCCTTTTGAATATAAAGATAAATTAAAAAATAAAAGAAAATTTGATGAAGATCTAAAAAATGAAATGAGAGTTTTGGAAGAACTTTATTTTTACTCTACAAGTGAACATCGCTATATTGATGAATTAAAAAGAGAGCTTAAAAAAGATGGATATATAAAAGATGATAGAGTTTTCAAAACTTTTTCACTTAAAAAGGAATTTCAAGAAAGCGAATTTTATAAGAACACAAAAGTGTGGTACAACAAGCAAATTGACAATCCTAATAGAAAAAAGAAGACACTTGATGATATAAAGAAAGATTTTGAATTTCAATATAGAATTAAAAGTTTTGAATTAACAGAACAAGAAATTGATTTTGAAAAAGAATATGATCGTGAACGGGTGAAACTTCAAGAAAATGAACTGAAAACAATTCCACTTAAATTCAAAGATATTGAAAAACATATTTTTTTAAAAGCTATAAATATAAAAGCAAAACAGGAAAATTCTTTATTTCAATTTGGGAAATTAAAAGATGAATTAGAAATTAAAGGTATTGAAGATTTGCAAAAAGATAAATTTCTTGGGAATTTTGATCTTAAAATTACATTGAAGAAAAATATGCAATTTAATAATATCTCCGGAATTGAAAAACTTAATTTAGTTTTGGATTTTTTAGATAAGATATTTACAGAATTAAAAGATACAATTGCCCCAAAAATTGGAAGTGATTTTATTGCCGGCGATTTCGAAAAATTCTTTTCCGAACCCAAAACAAAAACAATTAACCCAAACAACGAAGATCAATCAGTTGTTAAAAATAAATGGTTTGTCTTAGATAAATTTTATGGCACAAGTGAAGAACAAGAATTAATTGAATTTATTAGAGAATCTCTTGGAAATTTAGAGGAAAAATATAAAGAAATTTATTTATTAAGGAATGAAGAAGTTTACAAGATTTATGATTTCGAGAAAGGACGGGGATTTCAGCCGGATTTTATTTTATTCATGAAAAGTAAAGATAAAAAGGAAATTCATGAAAAGAATTCCATCAAAACAGACATTTATTATCAGATTTTTATTGAACCAAAAGGCGATCAATTCAAAGACAACTTAGGATTATTTGAATACAGCAAAGAGGGGTGGAAAGAAAAATTTTTAAAAACAATATCGAAAAAATATGGATTTAATAAAATAATCAAGGCAGAAAATCCAAATTATAGATTAATTGGGTTGCCTTTCTTTAATAAAAATAATAACACTAAATTTAATCAAGAATACAA
>JAYELE010000045.1:2263-3638 GCA_034717255.1 Patescibacteria group bacterium | reverse complement strand
AATTTCCTGAAAAATTTCGCTTTCAAGTTACTGAAAATGATTTGAAAAGTTTGAGGTTCCAAATTGGCACCTCAAATTCTCGCGGTGGTAGAAGATATCTTTCTTACGCTTTCACTGAACAAGGCGTTGCAATGTTTTCTACAAATACAAACTACGAAAGTTTTATGTTTACCTATCACAAAATGTGATATCAAGTTTTATATAAGTTCAATAAAGTTCTTTTTATAATTAAAAATTAATGTTAAATTAGTGTGTAAATAAAAGGAAATATAATAATGGCTACTTTAGTAACAAACCAAAAAAAGTTTCTTGATGAGATTATTGAGAGCATTTTACCAACCTCTAACAATTTATTTTTTTTGATAGGATATTTCTACTTTTCCGGATTTGAGAGAATCTATAAACATATTGGCGATAAAAAATTACAAATTTTGGTTGGACTGAGTGTTGAAAAAACAATTTCAAATAAAATTAAAGAATTTAATATCATTCAAGAAGTAAATCAATCCAGATTAGAAATTAAAAAAAGTTATTATGAATCTCTCGTTGAAATTTTTAATAATACAGATTATTTTGACACAGAAGAAAAACAAGAAGCATTTAGAATATTCATAAATAAAATAAAAGATGGTTCGCTTGAAATAAGAAAAACAAAAAACCCAAATCATGCAAAACTTTATTTATTTGAACATAGAGAAGAGTTTAGTCAAAATGGCATAAATCCGGGAACGATGATAACCGGTTCAAGTAATTTAACAAGATCAGGATTAAGAGGACAACATGAAATTAATGTAATTCTAAGAGATGAATATCAAGAAGGGAAACAGATATTTGACGAACTATGGGAATCATCAATTAACATAGTAAACGAAAATAATCTTGATGATTTTATTGCAAATGTTGAAAAAAAGATTTGGTTGGATAAATTGTATAAACCATATTTATTTTATATCAGAGTGTTATCGGAATATTTTTCTATAAAAGAATCTGTCGGAATAGTACTTCCTGACGAAATAACAAAAAGTAAATTTTTCAATTTAAAATATCAGATTGATGCAATTAAACGATCAATGGAAATTCTTCAACAACATAATGGAGTTTTAATTTCAGATGTTGTAGGGCTTGGGAAGAGTATTATAGCTTCAACAATAGCATTTAATTATAAAAAGAAAGTAATTATTATTGCTCCGCCACATTTACATTATCAGTGGGATATGGAATATAGAACTGCTTTTAATTTTAATGCGGTAGTTTTTGGAACCGGATCAATTCACAAAGCTATTGAACATTTACAAAATGTTTGGAACGATGAAGAGGTGTTAATAATTGTGGATGAGGCACACAAATTTCGAAATGAAAATACAGATGATTATAT
>JAYELE010000045.1:0-2163 GCA_034717255.1 Patescibacteria group bacterium | reverse complement strand
AAAAAAAGATTGAAAAAAGAGCACCAACACATAGATGTAGATGTAATTAAGGTTGCACAATCCAATTTGGCAGATTTTATGAGAAGATTACTTGTTTCTCGTTTTGAAAGTTCTGTAAATGCTTTTAGATGTACATTGAATTCAATGATAAGGTCAATGGAATCTGTGAAAAAATATTATGATAAAGCTGCTAAAGTTCCTGTTTTTAAGAAAGGTAATTTACCTGATATTGATTCATTTAAAGAATTAAGTGAAGATGCTCAGAACGATTTGGAAAATTACAATTTTGAAAAAGAATTAGCAACACAATATGAGAAAGGACTGTTTTTTATTCCAAAAGATGATTTAAAAGAAAATTTTATAAAGGATTTAGAAAAAGATTTAAAGCTATTAAAAGATATTCGTGAAGAATGGTTTAAAGATAAGTATAAAAATGAAGATATTATTAAAACTGACCCTAAACTTGAAAAATTTAAAATTGAGATCGCAAAACAATTACAGAATGATCCTAAAAGAAAGATTGTTGTTTTTAGTGAATATACTGATACCGCAAAATATGTTTATGACAATATTATAAAAAAATCAAGTATCAAAGCATTTTACTACTCTTCAAAAGTTTCATCTTCTCACAACAAACAAATTGTAAGGGAAAATTTTGATGCTTCTAATAAAATTCAAAAAGATGATTATGATATAATTATTGCAACAGATGCACTTTCTGAAGGTGTAAACCTAAACCGTGCCGGGACAGTTTTTAATTATGATATTCCTTACAATCCAACAAAAGTAATTCAAAGAGTTGGTAGAATTAATAGAATTGGGAAAATGCTTTTTGATAAAATTTATATTTACAATTATTTTCCAACAGATATTGGAGAAGGAGAAATTAGAACTAAACAAATTTCAACTTTAAAAAAATCAATGATCGATGTATTGCTTGGAGAGGATACAAAAGTTTTGACTAAAGAAGAAGAGTTGCGATCTTATTTTCATGAAAGATATAATAAAGCATTAGAATTACAAGAAGCTGAATCGTGGGATGCAAAATATCAAGATGAACTTTATTATTTAAAAAAACAAAAGCCCGAATTGGTTGAAAAAGCCATGTCCATTCCGAAACGGTCAAGAATTCAAAGAACCGAAAAAAAATCAAAATCCGGTGTAATTATATTTGGTAAAAAAGGCGAAGATCATTCTTTTCGATTAGGGACTAACGAAGCAGAATCAACTACACTTTCGGGAGAAGAGGCATTTGAATTATTTAAAGCAAGCGTGTCCGAAAAACCACAAGAGGTTTCTAAAAACTTTGAACAAATTTATCAAAACACAAAAAAGAAAATGTTTATTACAAAAACACAAGTTTCTACTAAAGGAAAAAAAGGCGAAGCAATCAACAAAATTGAAAAACTAATTGAATTAATACCCGAAAAGAAAGATTATCTCACCGATCTATATTTTGTAGCAAAAGATTTAAATAATTTGCCTGATGGTGTTTTTACAAAAATAAGACAGATTGATGAAAGAAATTTGCAAGAAGATATTGAAGAATTTATGAAAATAGTTACTCATTCATATTTGGCAAAAATAATTAAAAAAGCGAACAAAATTGACGAAGGAGAAGAAACATTGATTTTAGCAGAAGAGTTAATTAATTAAAATATTCAAAATCCCACAGACCCTAATCAAAAATATCGTCTTACAAAAAAAGGTAAAATGTTATTGGAGAAAATAAAATGATAATAAACTTTAATAATAAATACAACCGCAATGATTGGATAAAATTTCTTGAACAAAATTTTCTTCCTGAAGATTATAATAAAGAAAATGAAGAAATTGAAATAGATTTTCAATCAAATCAAATTGATAAAAATGTTGCTTATCTTGGGAATTCAAAATTATTAAATTTGAAAGTTTATGAAATGCATCACGAATCTGAAAATGATCCGCGAATTGGACTTTCTCGCGATGCTTTTAAGTTCATTGACCATCAAAAAGTGAAAAATGCATTAGTTCTTTTCATTTCCAAAAACTCTGACAATTACAGATTTTCATTAATAACTCGTGAAATTAAATTAGATGGAAAAAAAGTAACAACGGAATATACTAATCCCAAAAGATTTTCATATTTCGTTGGACCGGATGTCAAAAAACACACGATAGAAC
>JAYELE010000044.1:0-3657 GCA_034717255.1 Patescibacteria group bacterium | reverse complement strand
ATCCTAAAGTAACTTATCATTACTTTTGCTCTAGAAGTTTAATATCATTAACCGTAGGTGCTGTTTTTATAGTGATTGGACTAATAAAAATAAAAACAAAGAAGGATAAAAAATAAATTCTACTTCCTATAACTCTAATTACAGGAAGTAGGATTTGCAAAATTTTATAATGTTGCAATATTTTAATATATTGCCTAAAAATAATTAAGAAAAAGTGATAAAATATAAAAGCAGGTGAAAAAATATGGACCAAAAAACCAATGAAAGAAATAATTTTTTAACCATAGGAGAATTGGCAGAAGTTTCCGGGACAAGATTAACCACACTTAAATATTATACCGAGCTTGGTATTCTGCCTTTTAGCCAGGCCGAAAAAAGATTAACCCGGAAATATAAAAAAGGAGAAGTATTAGAACGCCTTGAAAAGATTAAAGAATTGAAGGAAAAAAGATTAACCATAAAAGAGATAGTTGATCATTTTAATAAAGCTTAATTATGAATGGGAAAAAATTTATATCTGGATCCTATTATTATATATAAAAGGTAAAAACATTATAAAATCTAAAAAATAAGCAGTAATAAATTCAAAAAAGGAATATAGCGTAAAATGATAGAAACTCAAATAAAACAAATTTTACCAGAGGAAATATTAAATTTATTTAAAGAAAAAAGTATAGATGAAGATTGGACTTTTGCTGAATATAAGCCATCTGATACAGGAAAGTGGACACACAGCTATCACCGTTATCCGGCAAAATTTATTCCCCAACTAGTTGAACAATTAATTGATGGATATATATCTTGTGAAAATGCTCATATAGATGATCCATTTATGGGATGCGGAACTACTATTGTTACCGCTATATCCCGAGGTTTTAAAGGTACCGGTACCGATATAAATAAAATATCCGCTCTAATAACTAAAGTAAAATCTACCCCAATAGAACCTTCTTATCTTGATGAAAAAATAAAATGCCTATTAGGAAAACTACAATTTTTAGCGGATTCCCAAGCTCATAATTTATTTTCTAATGCAAACATTGAACCTCTAATCCCTCAAAAAAATATAGATCGGATTAATTACTGGTTTAGTGAACAAAATAAAAATGAATTAGGAATGATATTAAGAATAATTTATGATGAAGAAGATGAAACGATCCGGGATTTTTTTCTCATAGCATTTAGTCACATTTTGAAAAATTGTTCTATATGGCTTCAGGCAAGTACTAAACCCACAAGAGATTTTAAGAAAAAACCAACCAAGCCCTACATTATATTAAGAAGACATTTAAGAAAAATGCAAAGAGGAAATAATAGTTTTTATCAAAAAGTCCCACAAAAAATTAAAGAAAACATAAAACAATGCCTAAATATAAAAATACAAGATGCAAAAACCCAACCCACGTCTGACAACGAGGTAGATTTAATAATTAGTTCAAGCCCTTATGTAACCAGCTACGAATATGCAGATTTACATCAACTTTCCACTATCTGGCTGGATTTTGCAGATAATTTAACCGAATATAGAAAAGAATTTATTGGGTCTGCACACAAATATAGCAATGATAAAAAGTTAAAAAGCAAGATAGCGCAAGAAATTGTCAATAAAATGCAAGAAAAAAATAATAAAATAGCAAATGAAATAAGAACTTTTTTTATTGATATGCAGGAAGTATTTAATGAAAGTTATCGTATTTTAAAAAGTGGAGGAAGGTGTTGCTATGTAATTGGTGATACTTGTTTGAAAGGAGTAAATATTTTAAATGCTGAGGTCTTCGCGGAGAGCTTACAGTATTCAGGATTTATTATTGATAGAGTAATCAAGAGAAAAATACCCTCAAAAATATTACCACAAAAAAGGGATTTAAAAACAGGGAGGTTTGCCAGCAACCATAACGGAAATTCAGAGGCCTACCCGATAGAATATATTGTAATAGGTTTAAAGGAGTAAAAATATGAAATTTGAAAATTTAAAAGAATTATATTTGCAAAAGAAAAAACAATTTGGTGCCGATACGTATAAACATATTTCACAATTATTAAAAGAAGCGAAAATATTTCATAAGAAAGATTGGCTAAAAAATCCCACTAAGAACAAAGACCACGAACAAAGCTGGAGAGCATTTAAAGGGAAAAATTTAGAGAAACTAATTCAGCACATTATTACCGAAGAAGTTGAAAACCTCGGATTGAAAGTAGTTAATGGTAATAAACTGGAAAGATCAGTAAATTTACCTTTGGAACTAAGTAAAGTTAAAAGAAATTTAGCAATTGATTATGGGGAATTTGGGTTACATTTACCAGATGTGGATATTATTATTTATAATCAAAACAGTTGTAAAGTTTTAGTAGTTATTTCAAGTAAAGTAACTTTAAGAGAAAGAATAGCTCAAACCGGTTACTGGAAACTTAAATTTCTGCAAGATGAGGCCACAAAACATATCCGGGTTTATTTTGTTACACCAGATGAAGATGGAACATTAACCCACAAGAAGCCAATAAAAAAGGGGAGAGCTATTGTGGAAGTAGATTTAGATGGAAGTTATGTTTTAACCGAAGAAGAAGTTGAAGAAAGCAATAAAGTAAAACTCTTTAAACATTTTATAGAAGATTTGAAAGGATTACTAAAAAATGACAATTAAAAAGCCCAAATTTGAAACGACAACATTATGGGATTTCCCAACTCAAAATTATGGAGACAAACCCCACGGAAGCAATAAATATTCCGGCGTAACTCCGGCCTTTATTATCTGGAATTTGCTTCAAAGATATACTAAGGAGAATGATTTAGTAGTAGATCCGATGTGCGGAAGTGGGACTACTATCGATGTATGTAAAGAAGAGAATCGAAAAGTAATGGGTTTTGATATAGGTCCATATCGGGCAGATATAAAACAAGCAGATGCAAGAAAATTGCCGTTAAATAATGAAACTGTGGATTTTGTTTTTATTGATTCACCTTATTCAGACAACATAAAATATAATGATCATCCTGATAATATTGGCAAAATATCTTGTGAAAATCCTGTATTTTTTGAAGAATTAGATAAAGTAGCGAAAGAAGCCCATCGTATTTTAAGAACAGGGAAATATATAGCTTGGCTTATTGGAGACCAAGCTAAGAAAAAGAAATTTACTCCCGTTGGTTATAAATTATATTATATCCTCGAAAAATATTTTAATCCAGTAGACCTTGTATGTGTTACAAGACATAATCAATCTTCAAATACTTTTATCTGGCACGAGAGAGCGAAGAGATATAATTTTTATTTGAGAGGATTTAAACATTTAATAATAATGCAGAAATTAAACAAATAAAATTAGTATAAATTGTTATATTGTATCTCGAGAATAGATGTATGATCTAAAAACAATAATTATATTAAATTGATAGTACATTCGAGTGCTTATCAAGCTTTTAGGGATTAACTAAAAAGAAAGTATTTAAGAAAATATATGATAGGTATTAAGTGTTTTAAATAGAAATTAAAAACCTAAAAAAACAAGTAGTAAATCTAACATTATCTAACATTATTTGATTTTACATACCGAATATGGTATATTAATTTAGGAGTGTTTATGATCCCGGAATTTAATAAACATGGTAATTTGCCCTCTGGAATTTATAAATCGTCAATTACATGTATTGAAAAAAGA
>JAYELE010000043.1:0-3785 GCA_034717255.1 Patescibacteria group bacterium | reverse complement strand
TACGTTAAAAATGGTTGAAACCCCAAATTATACAAAAAAGCATATGCCTCTTTATTGCAATTGCTGTGGTGAAAGTCTTGAAAATGTTCCTGCTGAATTCATTGGTAAACGACAAGTTTCAGATATTTGTAAGCAGCAACTAGCAATCACCAATTTTTCGCAAAAGTAAATCATCAGATTTTCGCAAAAGTAAATCATCACTTTTGAGAAAAAATTAAGAAATTAGAGTTTCAAATAATAAAACGAAATTCTAAAAATATGAATTTAAAAAGCGAAAAAATAATTATGTGGTACGAAGTACAAAGATTAACAAATCAGGAGCTCAATAAGAGCCAGATACACCGAGAAACCGGTTTAGACCGTTCAACCGTTCGGAAGTATCAAAACATGGAAGAAAATGAATTTCATAATTGGATAAAAAAGCCAAGAAATCTTCCAAAAAAATTATCAGAATACAAACCGTTTGTAAAACAATTGCTTTCAAAAAAGCCCTATTTGTCAGCTGCCCAGATAGAAGATAGATTGAAAGAAAAGTATAATGATTTACCAAGAATACATAGTAAAACAGTGTATAACTTTGTGATGGGCATACGAAAGCAATATGATTTTCCCAAACCAAAAACAACATCACCAAGAGAATTTGAGAAATTACCGGAGCCGGATTTTGGCAAGCAGGCACAAGTAGATTTTGGTGAGACCTGGATGCAAACCCAAGAAGGAAAAAGAAAAAAAGTATATTTTTTCTCAATCCAATTATCTCGTTCCCGATATAAATTTGTTGTGTTTGACAATAAACCATTTACGGCCAAAACATCAGTAGAAGCACATCATCTGGCATTTGACTATTTTCAAGGATTGCCCAAAGAGATACTTTATGATCAAGACAGTGTATTTATACACGATGAAAATCTGGGTGATTATTTGTTAACTATGGAATTTTCAAACTTCTGTAAGTCGCAAGATTTTAAAGCAATTTTTTGCAGGAAAGCTGATCCACAAAGCAAGGGTAAAATAGAAAATGTAGTAAAGTATATAAAGCAAAATTTTCTTCGAGGTAGAGATTTTAAAAACATAGATTTGCTAAATCAACAAGCTCTTGCGTGGTTAGAAAGAACAGGAAATATAAAGAAACATTCAAGCACAAAGCTAATACCAACAGAGCAATGGGAGGAAGAAAAGAAACATCTGTTACCAATAAAAACTCAGATAAAAAGTAATAAAGAATTAATATCTTACAAAGTAAGAAAAGACAATATAGTTTGTTATAAAAGTAATTATTACAGTTTGCCACTTGATACATACAAAGATAAAAATAGCAGTGTGCTTTTAGAAATTTTAGATGAAGAATTAAAAATATACACGCCAGAGAATAAAAAAATATGCACACATAAATTAAGCACAGAAATTGGGCAAACAATAAAAAATACAGATCACAAAAGGGAAAAATCAAAAACCTTGGAAATGTATCAAGAACAAGTTTTACAGCTTTTTGACAATACCGAAACAGCAAAAGAATATCTCGAAAAATTACATAGAGATAAAAGTCGATATTATCGTGATAACTTACAATACATTATCAAAAATTACGGTTCATATTCAATTAACAATAAGAAAGATGCACTTGTGTTTTGTCTTGAGAATAAAATATTAAATGCAAAAAATTTGATAGAAATTCTGAATAAAAAAGAAAAAGAAATAAAAAAAGAAAAAGAAGTTTTAGAAAAAATAAAAAATATTGATGATAGTAAAACCATCATAAAAAATGAAGATGAATATAATGATATAAAAACAAGTAATATAAATAAGTACGAAAATATTTTAAGTTAATGGAAACACAAAAGAAACAAATACAATCTTATGCTGAGAGTTTACGCTTAACACATCTTAAAAAAAGTGTTGAAAGCACCATACATCAGGCACAAATAGATAAACCCGGATACTTGGAATATACACTGTTGCTCTTAGAACAGGAAGTAAAACAACGCAGGGAAACGGATTATCAGCGAAGGTTAAAAATGGCAGGATTACCAACATCTCATAATTTAGATTATTATGATTTTAATTTTTCAAATGGAGTAAGTAAATTTGAATTAAAGCAATTAAGAGAACTACTTTGGTTAGACCAAAATTATAATATTGTAATGATGGGACCATCGGGAACAGGAAAAACATTTATGGCTGCCGGTTTAATTTACGAGGCAGTAAAACAAGGTTACAAAGCTTATTTTTTAACAATGGAAGAACTTATTGGAATTATAAGGTTAAAAGAAGTAACATCATCAGCTTTAGGCAAGTATAACCGCTTGTTGAAGTCGCATTTAATAGCAATTGATGATATAATGATGTTTCCGATGAAGAAGTACGAAGCAGTATCATTTTTTAATTTAATTGATTATTTACACGAAAAGAGTTCAGTAATAATCACTACCAATAAATCGCCCAAACAATGGGCAGAAGCATTAGACGATGAAGTGCTATCAACAGCTTTGCTTGATAGAATTTTATATCGTTGTGAGGTAATAAAATTATCCGGTGAAAGTTACCGAATGGAAAATAGAAAAACAATTTTTAAAAATAATGAAGATGGTAATAAAAAGAAATAAAAAAAGAAATTTGGAGAGTTCAATTCTTTGTTCCGCTACGCTCCACAAAGAATTGAACTCTCCAAAAAAACCTTTGAAAAGTGGTGAATTACTATTGCGAAAAATTGATTACTTTTGATTGCGAAAAAGTGGTGATTTACTTTTGCTATTTACACTATTCTTTATGGTTTGTCAAAACTATAACAAATGAAATAAATAAAGATTATAAATTGCACCTGTCATCTTGAGGAGCTTGCCTCGTTTCAAACGAGGCGAGCGACTGAGGGACCTCCATCATCCTACTCTTCTGCTAACAAATTCCTCCTGCCTGCGTAATGCAAAATCGCTGGGAGGTAATATTTGCAAACATAGAGCAAAACAGCCGGGAGGTCTTTCCTCCCTTCGGTCGTCAAGATGACAAGTGCAAGTAACTAAGATTTGAGAAAAAGTTTGTAAATCGCATCTGTCATCCCGAGTAAAAAAACCCGAAAATAGAGCGAATAAAAAGAAACTCGAAGTTTTGACATTCTGTTCCGTACAAGTATATAACTAATCATATTTGGAGAAATCAGTATTTATTTTATATATTTCTCCAAATATAAATCTATTTATTCAAAAAATTAACTTATGAAATAATTGTTTTTCATTACTATTGCAAATCAGATATTTATATAAAAAGAATTATATTTATTTAAAAAAATCTAAAAAAAAAATTAAAATAAACTTGCATATTAATTATTTTTTTTTCATACATTTGAAAATTGATTGAATCAAGCTGTATTTTTTCTTACAATATATAGCTATTTAAACTTTATTTATAAAACATTTCTTAGAAGCTATTTACAGATTTTTTAATATCTGATAGATTAAGCTATAAAATTTATTTTTAATAAAATCTTCAATTATGACTTTAACAAGAAAAATTACTTCCGAATTTACCGATGAAAAGATCATTAACGGATTTCGTAATAACGATCCGGAAACTATTGAAAAAATATACAATGAACTTTTTCCAGTGATAAATCGTTTAATTGAATTCAATAGTGGTACTCCAAGTGATGCAAAAGATATTTTTCAGGAGGCACTAATGGTAATTTATAAAAAAATAGAAAACGATGAATTTATTCTTAGTTGTTCGTTTAAAACCTTTTTGTATTCAATTTGTAGAAACCTTTGGTTTAATCAACTCAGAAATCGTAAAGG
>JAYELE010000042.1:0-3881 GCA_034717255.1 Patescibacteria group bacterium | reverse complement strand
GTTGATAATTGTTTTGTGGATTTTAATAAAAGTATATTTAAAAATAATCGCGCGACAATTTATTTTAACAACGCTTTACAATCTGAAATAAGAGATTGCGATTTTATCAATAACGGTTCTTCATATTCTTGTTTGAAAATAGAGGATTCTAATGTGAGTATTTATAATTCTAATTTTAGCAATAATTATATTACTATAAAAATAATTGGCGAAAATCCTGTTTTGTCTAATGTTGTTATTGAAAATAGCAGTTATTGCGGGATTATAGTAACTGATGTTGAATCTTGTCCTGATTTGTCAGGAGTGACATTTAATAACAACGAGAATAAGATAATACCGACTGGATGCGAATAAAAATATTTTGCGTTAGTAATAAATTAGCTGGACAAGGACAGTCCTTGTCCCGCTAATGAAATTAATGAGCTTAAATTAAAGTAATTAGAGTAGGACAAGGACAGTCCTTGTCCGGGTTATTAGAGCTAATAGAGTAGGACAAGGACAGTCCTTGTCCGGGTTCCATGTTAAGGTATGAAATTTCTATATTGCTCAATTATTATCCTGCAGGTAGATGCTGAAGCGTCAGGAAATTATCATATTGCTTTGACAGCTTGGCTATTTGCTCTTGTTTTATTTTTTAGTTTTTGATATAGTGTATGTTATATGAATAAGGACTATTTTATAAAACTTAACAGAGCGATATATAAAATTACGGAAACATTTTTTGAGAAAGAACCGTTAAAATTTAAAATAAGAGAATTTGCGAATAATATTTTAGCTGATTTGTTTTTATTTCAAAATTTTAATTGTAAAGAAAACGCTTTGTCCCAACAATTTTTTAGTGTAGAAGAATATCAAAAATTAATAAATAAAATTTTGAATAACATAGAAATTCTTATTGCTTATTTTGATTTAGCCGAATCTCAAAATTATGTTAGCGCTAAGAATTTTTTGTTTTTTTGTCAAGAATATGGTAAAATAAAAAAAGCTGTAGAACAAGAGCAAATGCGAATTAATGTGCAAATTCAAGAAAAAAGTTCGCAAGTGAACATTCCAACAAAAATTAAAATTTCTAAACCAAAAGAAAAAAGTTTAATTACTGAACGCCAGAAAAAGCTTTTACAAATTTTAAAAAGCAAACAACAAGCGCAAATTAAAGAAATAGAAAAGGAATTTCCAGAAAAAAGCAGACGAACTTTACAAAGAGATTTGGAAAATTTGATTTCTAAAAATTTAATTCAAAAAAAAGGCGATTATAACGAGCTTTTTTATGAGATAAGGTAATGTCATAACTAAAATAGTTATGACATAATTAAAATAATTATGTCATAATTAAAATAGCTATGACATAGTTTTTAACACCTATGACAAATACGCATAAAAAATTTAATGAGGTTCATGAGGAATATGTTGATAGAATATTCCGTTTTATTTTATTAAAAGTAAGCTCTAATGATGTGGCTCAGGATTTATGCTCTGATGTTTTTACCCGTTTGCTTAGAGAGATAGAATATAAGACGGATATTAAGAATTATCAAGCGTTTTTATATAAGATAGCTAATAATATAGTTATTGATTATTATCGCAAAAAAAGTAAAACAGAAACAATTGCTTTGGATAATGAACAAAACATAGAAGACACAAGTTTTGACACGGCGCGACAAGCCACAGTAAATTCCGATATGAATGGCGTAATGCGCGCTATGACAAATTTGAAACAAGATTATCAAAATGTTGTTATATGGCATTATATAGATGAATTGTCTGTGTCAGAAATCTCAGAGATGACAAACAAGACGCAAGGAGCTATTCGCGTAATGTTGCATAGAGGGATTAAGGAATTAAAAAGACATTTGAGCTAATTAATCTTGAATTTCGAATTTTGAATTTCGAATTTTGATTGAAATCTTAATGTTTTAATTTAGAATTTTGAAACAATTTTTTTAATTGCGAAGCAATTACAATGAGCGAAGCGAATGCTTATTTAAATGCGTAGTATTTCCCCGTAGGGTCATTTTAATTAAATTAAATCATTAAACATTCAGTTATTCAAAATTCATTCGAAATTCAAAATTCGAAATTAAAAATTATTCTCTCCCCTCTGTTTTGTAACAAAATCCTTGTTTCTGCGTCTTATATATAAAGGACGCAAATTTTTCAATTTTTTTTATAATGACTGAACAAGAAGTTATTCAAAAAATTAAACTCCTTAAACAGATTAAACCCAACCAAGAATGGGCTGTTTTGAATAAGCAACAGATTATAGACAATAATTCTGTTATTGACATAAAAGCAGAAACTCCAACAATTAAACAGAAATTTTTCAACGCGATTTCAGAATTTAGATTTAATGCTTTTAAGCCGGCGTTAGTTCCGGTTTTTTGCGCAGGGCTTTTATTTGTTTTTTTTAGCGCTTCTCAAAATGCGTTGCCCGGAGATTTATTTTTCTCGGCTAAAAAAATTACCGAACAAACGCAGATTAACTTGACACCAGAACAAGAAAGGATTAAAATAGTATTAGAATTAACTAATAAAAGATTAGAGGAGTTAGCTGTTGTTGCTGATAAAAATTCCGGGAAAAATTTAGCTCCAGCGCTTTTGGAAGTAGAAAAAGCGACTAAAAAATCAACTGAAAGCTTAAAACAAACAATGCCCAATAATAATAACTCTGAATTAGTGATTAAAGAAATAGAAAAAATTGAAGAATCGGCAAATGAAATAGAAAAAATATCAGATATTATAGTCTACGCTGACAAGGACTTGGAGGAATTGAAACACGCGGCCGACCCATATTTTACAGAAGTATATAAGCCATTGGCAGAACAAAGAATTCAAGATTTACAAAATAGTTCTTTTGGATACACGACAGAACAAGAACAAGAATTAAAAGAAATTATAGAACTTTTTGAACAAGGACAATACAGCCAGTCATACGAAAAAAGTTTGCTTTTTCAATAAAATTTGAAAAACATAATTATAAAATTTAGACATCGTTAATCTTTTTGTTCTTTTATCGGGTTCTATTGTATAATATGATTATACAATAGAACCATATATATAGAACGCAAAAAAAAGATTGGTTGACAGCGATAATACAAATCAAAATAATATAAAATTAAGTATTAAAACAAAAATATTTTCCTTATAACTAAATAGTTAAATAATTATTTAATTTTAGCGTAAAATATTTTTAAATTATAATAAATGTCTAATATATTGAAAAAAATTATTGCAGGCGCCACTGTTTTAACTTGCGCTGTAATGATGGTAGCCCCTGGAATGGCTCAGGCATTGACAGCTGATGAATTGCAAACTCAAATTGACGTTTTAATGGCTGAATTAGCGACTTTGCAAACTGAATTAGCTACAATGACAGAAACCACTACAACTACCACTGTTATTGAAGGATGCGATATAACAAGTTTTGATCGCAATCTTAAGCAAGGAATGAGCGGTGACGATGTAAAGTGTTTGCAGATTATTATGAATAGCGATGCAGACACAAAATTAGCTGATTCAGGAGCGGGATCACCTGGCAGCGAAACTAAGTATTTTGGTCCTATCACAAAAGCCGGAGTTATTAAATTCCAAACAAAATACGCTGACGAAGTGTTAGCTTCTTGGGGTTTGACAACAGGAACTGGATTTGTTGGCACCACAACTCGCGCAAAATTGGATAGTCTTTTAACAGCAGAAGTTGAGCCAGTAACACCTCCAGTAACGCCTCCAGTAGGTTGTGATTGTACTGAATGGGCAAACGATTCATGCGGAGCAGGAACTTGTTCTGCGACACAAATGCAACAAACAAGAACTTGTACTCCAGTTGGATGCGCCGCGGAAGCGCAATGCGTTTCTGACACAAGTTGTGAAGTAGCGGAAGTTGA
>JAYELE010000041.1:0-3976 GCA_034717255.1 Patescibacteria group bacterium | reverse complement strand
ATTGAAATAACTAAACTTGATACTATGGAAATAAACAGCATTCTGTCAATTTTAGAAATAGACAATAAAATAAAAAATCTCGGCAACAACATTTTCTGTTTAATATGAAACTTAAAGCGAGAAAGGTCAGCCCTTGAGGAGGAGCGAATCTCAAAGCGAGAAAGGTCAGCCCTTGAGGAGGAGCGTAGCGACGGAAAAGGACTGACCTTACGAAGCTTTCCCCTCTTCCCCCTATTCCCTACTCAAAGCGAGAAAGGTCAGCCACCCTACGGGGAAATGCTTCGCATTTATGCGGAGGAAGGAGCATAGCGACTGACGGAAAAGGACTGACCTTGCGAAGCTTTCCCCCTATTCCCCCCTATATCATCAACAATCCATATCTATGAAACTAATCATCGTAGAATCCCCTACAAAAAGCAAAACAATACAAAAATTTTTGGGCTCTGAATACAAAGTCCTGTCTTCTTACGGACACATTCGCGACTTGCCGAAATCAGAACTTGGAATAGACACAGAAAACAATTTTGCGGTAAAATACATTATTCCAATGAAAGCCAGAAAAATAGCAAACTTACTAAAAAAAGAAAGTAAAAAATCAGACGAAATTATATTAGCCGCTGATGAAGACAGAGAAGGAGAAGCTATCGCATGGCATATCGCGCAGATATTAAATAGCGACAACTCAAAACCGCATAAAAGAATTGTGTTTCACGAAATAACAAAACAGGCAATAGAACAAGCGCTAAAAAATCCGCGAGAAATAAAAATGAATTTAGTGGACGCGCAACAAGCGCGAAGAATTTTAGACAGATTAGTGGGATACAAACTCTCCCCTTTTCTATGGAAAAAAGTTGTAAAAGGATTATCGGCTGGAAGAGTTCAATCAGTAACCGTAAAACTAATTGTTGCTCGCGAAAGAGAAATTGAAAAATTTGAAAAACAAGAATATCACACCATTGAAGCAAAACTTAAAAAAAGCGCAAATAACGACAATATTGAAATCACGGCGTTTTTATTCAAAAAAAATGAAAAAACAATTCAAAAATTAGACATAAAAACAAAACAACAAGCAGATGCGATTATCAAAGATTTAAACAACGCTGAATATAAAATAACAAGCATAGAAAAAAAACAAGTAAAACGAAACCCTTTTCCGCCATTAAAGACAACCTCATTACAACAAGAAGCATGGAAAAAATTCCATTTCCCGGCAAAATTCACAATGGGCATAGCTCAAAATTTATATGAAAAAGGATACATTACTTATCACCGAACCGACTCTCTAAATTTGTCTGAACAATCATTGACATCAGCTCATAAATTTATTCTTAAAAATTTTGGCAAAAACTACGCCACAGAAACGCCAAGAAGATTTAAAACAAAATCAAAAGGCGCGCAAGAAGCGCACGAAGCAATAAGACCCGCATATCCAGATAAAAAACCTGAAGATTTAAATTTAGACGACAAACAATTCAAACTTTATAATTTAATATGGAGACGATTTATAGCGTCGCAAATGACTTCCGCGATTTTTGAAACAAACAGCGTTAAAATTTCAGCAGATTGCTCAAAAAATAATTATGTATTCAAAACAACAGGACAAATTCTAAAATTTGACGGATTTTTGAAAATTTATCCTGTTAAATTTGAAGAAAACGAACTTCCTGTTTTATCTGAAAATGAAATTTTGAAATTGATTAAACTAACTTCAAATCAACATTTTACCCAACCTCCAGCGCGATACAATGAAGCAAGTTTAATTAAAGTATTGGAAGAAAACGGAATTGGCCGTCCTTCCACTTACGCTCCAACAATTTCAACTATACAAACAAGAAATTATATTATAAAAAATGATAGCAGAAAATTTGAACCCACAGAAATTGGCGTTATAGTCAACGACCTTTTAGAAAAACACTTTCCAAAAATTGTGGATATTAAATTTACCGCTAAAATGGAAGAAAAATTAGACCAAATCGCTGAAAATAAAATAAAATGGAAAAAAGTCATAAAAGATTTTTACGAACCATTTTCCGAAAATTTAGAAAAAAAATACAAAGAAATATCCAAACAAAAAATCGCGGAACAAGAAACACAAGAAATTTGCCCAAAATGCGGAGCAAAATTAATAATAAAACTCGGCAGATTTGGAAAATTTTACGCTTGTCCAAATTTTCCAAAATGCAGACACACAGCCCCGTTAAAATCAGCGTCTCTTGGAATAAAATGTCCAAAATGCGACAAAGGAGAAATTATAGAAAAAAAGACAAAAAAAGGAAAAATATTTTATTCCTGCAATCAATATCCAAAATGCGACTTTGCTTTATGGGACAAACCAATAAATAAAAAATGCCCAAAATGCGATTCCCTGCTAATAGAAACAAAAAAAGGAGCAATAAAATGCTCCAACAAAGAATGCGACTACAAAGATTAAATATCTTTGTTTTCTAGAACAATAACATTTTCTCCGTTTATTTGCTCAATTATTTTAGTCAACTTCCTTGTCCTCGTCACCGCGACTTTATCATATTGATTATATAATGATTTAATCTTATTTCCAATATTGTCAAATTCATTATTATATTGCGTAAATTCATCTTTAAATTTTCCAATTAAATTTACCACCCTATGTAAATTTTCCTGAATTTTAAAATTCTCATAAGATTGATGAATCATTCTTAAAAAAGTGATAAAAGAAATTGGTCCAACAATGGCCACTTTTTTTTGGTTTGCTTCGTCAACAATATCGTGTAATTGTTCATTAATAACGCTAAAAATCATTTCATTTGGAACAAATAAAATTACAAAATCTAAAGTTTTTTCTTCTAAATTTATATAATCACGACTAGTCACCTGTTTAATTTTTTGTTTAACATCTGTTTTGAATTGAGAAAAATATCTTTTCTTTTCTAATTCATCTTCAACTTCTTGAAATTTTACCAAAGATTGATATGGAAATTTAACATCAATATTCACTTTATTTTTATCAGGCAAATATATGGTAAAATCAGGACGATTAGCATTTGTTTCCTGACTGATATTGCCGTCATAATTTACTCCTTTAACAAATCCGGCAATTTTTAATAAATTCTCTGCTACTTCTTCGCCGTATTTTCCGCGTAATTGATTATTAGAAAGAATATTTTTCAAATTATCTGTTGAATCTCTTAATCTGCCCATTATTTCTTTATTCTCCGAAACAATAGTCTTTAAATTAGAAAACTCGCTAATCCTCTCTTTTTCTGTATTTTCTATTTTCTCTTGACTATATTTTAATCCATTATCTATTTTTTCAATTAAATCCTTAATCATATCTTTTTTGTTATCTAAATATTGTTCGCTTCTTTTCATCTTTTCATTAGAAATTTCCATCAACCTGTCTCTTTCTTGTTTCAATATCTCTTTATTATTTTCTTCAAAAATTTTTAAATTTTTTTCCGCGTTTTTTTCGTTCATTAAACAAAAATAATCAGAAATCGGTTTTTTAAATAACAAAAACAACACAAACAAAACCGCTAACAAAGACACAATTGTTATAATTATTTGATCAAACATATATTTTTATTTTCCAAAACAATTTTTTACAAATTTATAATAACAAATTATCCCAAAAATCGCAACTCAACATAAACAAGTGTAGATGTCCGACATCTACACACGATAAACCCTCTCATCAATCTCCCTCTCCAACTCCCCCGTATCCGCCTGCGGATTATCTTTTTTCTTTTCCAAAATTTTCAATCCGTTTCTGTTGTTTTTAAGAATGGAATAATGTTTTGTGTTTTTTAAATATTTTAAAACTGGCTACAAACCAATTCCCGCATAGAAAAATTATCAATATAAAAAGGGTTCATTGAAAACAATTAAACCCATCTTTAAATTCATATTTTACACATAAATTATTATGTATCTAATTTATACATTTATTATACACATTTTACATACTTCGTTAATATATGCAATTTATACACATTTTAGA
>JAYELE010000040.1:0-20139 GCA_034717255.1 Patescibacteria group bacterium | reverse complement strand
CAAATCAGCAGCTTCGTAGCCGTCCACTGTGTCAGCGTCTAATCCGATCCAAACGCCAACAGGCAGTTCAATATCGCTGTAAGAGTGCCCTGGATTTGGCGTTACAGCGGAAGTTAATTGTATTGCGGTGAAAACGCATCCAGCGGATAAAATAACTAATCCCGCGACAAGAAAAACTTTTTTTGAAAACTTTATTTTCATCATATAAATAAATTTACAAATCAAAAATTAAAAATTAAAAACAATTTTTAATCTATGTTTCATAAAATATAATTGTACATAATTAGTATAGCAAAAAAATAGAAAAATACCCTGTGGATAACTTTTTCTAATATATTTTTCAAATTCAAGAAATAAATTTTAAATAATTATCTTTATTTATCAATTTATATTTTCCACCATAATTTTCTAACCAAGATTTAGATATTTTCCCTTTATTCTTCTTATATTTAAATTCAAATCCTTGAACATCGCCCCTTCTTTCTTCTATATAATCCAACTCCGCGCCTGTTGTTGTTCTCCAATAATAAGATGAAGCGTTTATTTTTTTATAAGATAAATATTTTTTTCTTTCAATCATTAAAAAATTTTCCCATAATTGTCCTATATCATTTCTTTTGTTAATTCCTTTGAAATTATCAATCACCGCGTTTCTAATTCCCAAATCATAAAAATATATTTTATCCATCTTGCTTACTTCTTTCCGAAGATTTCTGTTAAATCCTCCTAATCTGAATATTACAAATGATTTTTCTAATAAATCAATATATCTGTCTACAGTTCCTTTATTAATTTCTAAATTATTCGCTAATTCAAATATAGAAACTTCTGACCCTATTTGAAATGATAATAATTGTAATAATTTTTTAATTTTATCAGCGTGTTTTATGGTTTCCAATTCTAAAACATCTTTATATAAATAAGATTTGCTAATCATAGAAATTAATTCTTCTTTTTCTCGTAAATTAGATATAGTAAAAACTTCAGGATATAAACCAAAAACAAGTATGTCTTCTATTTTTTCATTAATTTCAAAATCGCTATAATGCTGTTTTAATTCCAATATTGAAATTGGATAAAGATTAAATTCCCAAATCCGCCCTGTTAATGGTTCAACTATTTTATTTGCTAATTCAAAAGACGATGACCCTGTGGCAATAATTTTAATATTCGGAAATTCATCATGAATAATTTTTAAGTTAACTCCAATATCAGGAATTCTTTGAGCTTCATCTATAAAAACTAATTCATAACCGCTAATCAATGATTTAATTTTTTGAGCGTCGCGACTAGATAAAATATCATTATATTTTTCTTGATCAGCGTTAATATAAAGTGTCTTAAAATTTAATTCTTTTACTATTTCTTTTGAAAGAGTAGTCTTTCCAACTTGCCTTGCTCCAAAAAGCGCCACAATTTTATTTGAATTTTTTAGTTTATCTATTATTCTATTTTTTATTTCCCTTTTTATCATCATATAATGATTATATGATAAAAAATAAATTATGTCAACACTATTAACGCTATTTGTGTCAGTTAAATAGAATAAATAGCGTTATTATTATTCCACTATCCTCCCTATCACTCTGCTCATTGGCAAGAAACCCCAATCCCTACTAATAAAAACTAAAAAAATTCTTTGTGAATAACTTTTTTATTCTTGTTTCAATAAACAGCATTTTTTGTATTTTTTTCCAGACCCGCAAGGACAAGGATCGTTTCTTCCTATTTTCGCGGAAAATTTCTGTTTAGATTGACTAACATTTTTACTCGCTGTTGTTGACGGAGCGCTAAACTGAATTTGCTCAGATTGTGTTTCAGGTTTTTGTTTTACGCTAATTTTCAAAAGAGCGCTAACAATATTTGTTTCTATTGTAGAAATTAATGTTTGAAACATAGTATGCCCTTCTCTTTTATATTCAACCAAAGGATCCCTTTGTCCATAAGCCCTTAAACGAACTGAATCTCTTAAATACTCCATATTTTCCAAATGCTCCATAAACAACAAATCTATTGTTCTTAAACAAATAATCTTTTGTATTTTTTTCATATTTTCTTTTGTAATTTCTTGTTCTTTTTTGTTATAATCCTCTTTCGTATGCCCTTGATTTTTCATTATTTCCAAAATCCATTTTTTCAAATCGTCTTGTTTTGCGCTTTTTTCCAAAATCTCTCTTCTTTTTTTATAAATAACTTCTCTGTGCTTGTTCAAAACATCGTCATAATCCAATAAATGTTTTCTTAAATCAAAATTCATTCCCTCAATTTTTGATTGCGAATTTTCTATTACTCCTGACATCATCTTTGCTTCAATTGGCTGGTCTTCTGGAATTTTAAATTTATTCATTATATTTTTTATTCTGTCGCCTCCGAAAATCCGCAAAAGGTCGTCTTCCAATGAAATAAAAAACTGCGACGAACCCGGGTCTCCTTGTCTTCCCGCTCTTCCTCTTAATTGATTGTCAATTCTTCGCGCTTCGTGTCTTTCTGTTCCAATAATATGTAATCCGCCAACTTCAACAACTTTTTTTTCTTGTTCAGCGTTTTTAGGATTGCCCCCAAGTATTATGTCAACTCCTCGTCCAGCCATATTTGTGGCTATCGTCACTTGCCCTAATCTTCCAGCTTGCGCGATAATCTCTCCTTCTTTTTCATGCTGTTTCGCGTTCAATAATTCATAAGGAATTCCTTCTATACCTAATAATTTTCCCAGATATTCATTCTTGTCAATAGAAGTTGTTCCAACCAAAACTGGCTGTTTTTTCAAACGCCTTTGTTTAATTTCTTCAATCACAGCTTTGAATTTTCCTTGCTCTGTTTTATAAATCTTGTCTTCAATGTCTTTTCTTATCAATGGTCTGTTTGTTGGAATAATCACAACTTCCAAATTATACACTTTATCAAATTCTTCCGCTGATGTTGTCGCTGTGCCTGTCATTCCAGCCAATTTTTTATAAAGCCGAAAATAATTTTGAAAAGTTACTGACGCTAATGTTCTTGATTCTGGTTGAACAGCTACTTTTTCTTTTGCTTCCAATGCTTGATGCAATCCTCCTGAAAATCTCCGCCCTTCCATAAGCCGTCCTGTAAATTCGTCCACAATTATCACTTGATTATTTTTCACAATATAATCCTTATCTTTTTTGAATAACGCTTCTGCTCTCATCGCTTGTTCTAAATGATGCAGATATTTAATCCCTTTTTCTTCGTAAATATTTTCAAGTTTCAAAATTTCTTCCACCTTTCTTATTCCTTTTTCCGTGAGAGTTATGGCTTTAAATTTTTCGTCAACTTCATAGTCCTCGTTTTTTTTTAATTGCGGAGTAATGCTGGCAAATTCATCATACATTTTCCCGGCTTCAGTGTCTGGCATTGAAATAATCAAAGGCGTTCGCGCTTCGTCAATTAAAATAGAATCAATTTCATCTACTATCGCAAAATTAAAATCTCTTTGCGTTTTTTGCGCTAAATCGTAAATCATATTGTCCCTTAAATAATCAAACCCAAATTCATTGTTGGTTCCATAAGTAATATCCGCTAAATACGCTTGTTTTCTTTCAACAGGTCTGAGATAATCTTTGAAAACCTTAAATCCTCCGAGAATATCCCTTTGTTCATCTCTTTCTTGTTCTTCGGCTTTCGCGTCTTGAATATGATTTGCGTCGTAAATAAACGCTTGATTATGAACTATACAACCAACAGACAAACCTAAAAAATCAAATATCTGACCCATCCACACTGTGTCTCTTTCTGTTAAATAATCATTAACAGTTATAATATGAGCCCCTTTGCCTTCTAACGCATTCAAATAAACAGGCAATGTTGACGCCAAGGTTTTTCCTTCTCCTGTTTTCATTTCAGCTATCTTTCCTTGATGCAACGCTATTCCTCCAATTACCTGAACATCATAATGCCTTTGGTTTAAACATCTTTTTGCGGTTTCTCTTACTGTCGCAAACGCTTCAGCTAAAATATCATCCATTGTCGCGCCTTTTTTCAATCGTTCTTGAAATTCTTTTGTTTTTTGTTTTAGTTCTTCATTAGAAAAACTTTTGAATTGTGATTCAAGATTATTTATCTTTTCAAGCTCTGGCTGAATTTTTTTCAAATATTTTTGATTGGCGTCCTTAAAAAGCTTGTCTAAAAAAAACACATTAAATAAATTAAAATAATAAATTAGGAGAATCAGGACTGTATGGGTTTGACCCATACAGTCCTGATTATTTGGATTTTGACATTATTATTACATTCCTTCTTCTCTGATTCTTCCTTTTCTAAAAAATCTTGAAGCAATAGACAAATTAAAAAGTTTTTTTAATTTTCTGCCTCCGCGTCTTTGTTGAGAAATATGTTTATCCGTGTATTGCTTAAATTTTCTTTGCAATTCATCTTTTACTTCGTCAACAGCTAAATAAACATCGCTTTTTGTTGATTCCGCTCTTGCGGTTTTTTGAGGAAATGTAAATTGCGCCGTAACCTTAAAAATATCGCCTTTCTTGTGATGAGCGGTTGTTTTGTCCACTTCCACCCATATTTCCAATGGTCTTATTTTTATTCTTTGAATAAACTTTTCCAAACTATTGATTTTCTTTTCAATATAATCTTTAATAGACGAAGTTAATTCTAAATTAATTGTTTTAATGTTAATTTTCATAGTATTATATTATATAATATATTATTCTAATATAGCGCTTTTTAAAAAAAATACAAATTTATTTAACCTTGATGAAAAATCTTTTGCCTTTTTGAATTATATCGCGCTTTTTCGCGATTGTCTTAAAATCATCAACAACAATTTTATTTATTCTAACCCCTTTTTGTTCAACCACTCGTCTAGCGTCAGATTTTGTCAAACAAACACCTGATTCTTTCAAAATTGTTAAAATATCATAAGCGCTCGGCTTTATTTCCAACATTTTATCTGGAACTTGTTTTTTGGCAAAAACTTCAATAAAATAATTTTGCGCTTTTTCAGCATCTTTTTCAGAATGATAAAATCGCGCTATTTCAAAACCCAATTTCATTTTATAATCTTTTGGATTAGCTCCAGCTTTAATTTCTTTTTTATATTTTTCAATTTGCGCTAAATCTATTCTGGTTGTTAAAATAAAATACTTGATTATCAATTCATCTTTCAGCGACATTATTTTGCCAAACATTTCATTTGCTGAATCAAATAAATTTATAGTGTTGCCCCAACTTGAACTCATTTTTCTGTTATCCAAACCCTCAATCAAAGGATTAGTCATAATATCTTGAGGTTTTTGTTTATAATATCTCTGCATTTCCCTACCAGTCAATAAATTAAATCTCTGGTCAGTTCCGCCGATTTCAATATCCGCGCGCGCGACAACTGAATCATACCCTTGCGCCAATGGATATAATAATTCTCTAAGCGACACTCGCTTGCCCGCGTCTAACCTTTTTTTAATATTCTCCCGCGAACAAAATTCATTCAGAGAAAAGATATTAGCTTGATTGGCTATTTCGCGATAATTTAATTTGCCAAGCCATTTACTATTATAACAAATTTCGCATTTTTTAATGTCAAGAATTTTTTCAGCCTGTTGAATATATGTTTTCATATTTTCTTTTACTTGTTTTTCCGTGAGCATTGGTCTTTCGCTTTCTTTGTCGGAAGTATCGCCAATTACGCCAGTAAAATCGCCAATTATTAAAATTATTTTATGTCCAAGTTCTTGAAAATCCCGCAATTTCAATAATGGAATAGCTCTGCCAAGATGAATATTCGGACTAGTCGGATCTATGCCAAATTTCACCCGAATTTTTTTTCCAATTTTCAATTTCTTTTCAAGCGCGTCTTTTTCAATCACTTCCTCCACCCCGCGAGACAATAATTGTTCAATTTTTTTATTTTCTTGTTTTTCCATTTTATAAATTTAAAAAATAATTCTATAATTTTCCTGTTTAATCTTTATAAAATAATAACAATTAAATCCCCTGTTGTCAAAAAAACTTAAAATAATTTTACAACAAACTTGTCGCGTTGGCCAAGCTTATTGTCACTTAAATTTGTTAAATTTATTATTCGTTAAAATAACCGCGCATATTAGATATACGCGCATACAAACCTAATAACAAATCTGGCCAATGTGACAGATTTGTTATTGGAAAATAAAACAGCTAGACAAGGACAGTCCTTGTCTTACTTGAATCAAAAACAACTCTGATGACTCTATAACAAACTCGGACGATCGTTCAAGTTTGTTATCGCGGAATAAAACAGTTGGACAAGGACAGTCCTTGTCTTACTTGAAATTCTTGTCGCGCTTGATTATGGAATTATTGGGATTTGATGTTCATTAATATGCCGAGGGCGATGAAACTCATTATTAAATTTGACCCGCCATAGCTCACAAAAGGCAAGGAAATTCCAATAATAGGCAAAAATCCAAGATTCATTCCTATATTGACGAATATCTGAGAGATAAAAAGACCTGCCAATCCAAAAGCGAATAAACGAGAAAAATTATTAGAGCTCGCGAGAAAAATTTTAAAAATCCGCGCTATTAAAATTAAAAATAAAATCAAAACAGCGGAACATCCCAGTAGACCCATTTCTTCTCCTATTGCGGCAAAAATAAAATCAGTTCGCGGTTCTGATAAAAATCCGTATTGCGTTTGAGAGCCCTCGCCTATTCCTTTTCCTAACAAACCGCCAGAACCAATGGCTATTTTTGATTGCGTTTGAGACCAACCCATTCCCAATGGATCCATTTGAGGCGCGATAAAATTCAAAATTCTTTGTTGCTGATAAGATTCCATTAAAAATGTCCAAGATAAACTAAAAACTAAAATACCGCAAAAGCATAAAATCAAAAAATGTTTTAGTTTTATTTCTGAAATAATTAAAATCGCAAACCAAACAGCAAGCAAAATTAAAACCGAGCCAAGATCTGGTTGAAAAAAAATCAAAACGCAAGGTATTAAAACATAAACAAAAGAAATTAAAATATGCTTTATTTTATACATTTCAATATGGCGAGCGGAAAAATATTTTGCCAATAAAATTATTAAAACAATTTTTAACGGCTCTATCGGGTCAAAAGACAATGAACCTATTTTATACCAAGATTTAACACCTCTTATTTCTGGAGCTAAAAAAAACAATCCTAATAATCCTAAACAAGAAAAAAAATATAAAAATAAAATTAAATACGAATTATTTTTAAAAATTCTATAATTAAAAAAAGAAAAACCAAGCATAAAAAAAAGCCCGATAAAAGAAAATATAATCTGTTTATGAAAAACAGAAAAATCATTCCTTGCCAATGAAGAACTATAAAGAGAAACAAGCCCTATTGCGGTCAACAAAATAACAGAACTTAATAAAACCCAATCAATTTTTTTCAAACGCGATATTAAAAACATAATTTCAAACATTATTTAATTATTTCTAAAAATTGTTTTTCATTTATTATTTTTATTCCGAGTTCGCGCGCTTTATTGTATTTTCTCGCTCCCGAATTTTCTCCCGCAACAACAAAATCAACTTTTTTTGAAACTGATTCAGAAATAATTCCTCCTAAAAACCTTATTTTTTCTTTTGCTTTGTCTCTTGTCATATTTTCTAACGCTCCTGTTAAAACAAAAACTTTATTTTCCAATTTTTTATTTGGCGCAAATCGCAAATCATTTACAACAACCACTTTTGCTTTTATCAAATTTGCGATTAGTTTTTGATTTTCTTTTTGTCTAAACCAATCATAAACGCTTTGAGAAGCGTTGTCTCCCATTCCCGGAATTTTTTCCAATTCTTGGATATCAGCGCTTTTTATTTTATCCAAAGAACCAAAATATCTCGCTAAATCAATAGCTGTTTCTTCTCCTATGTGACGAATGCCAAGCGCGAAAATAAATCGCGACAAAGAAATTTGTTTGCTTTGCTGTATTGATAAAAATAAATTTTTTGCTGATTTCTCAGCAAATCTTTCCAAAGGAATTAAATCGCCTTGTTTCAACGCAAAAATATCATAAGCGCTAAAAATTAAATTTTCTTTTATTAAATGATCAATAATTTTTGGACCCATTCCGTCAATGTTAAACGCTTTTTTTGACACAAAATGCGTTAAAGATTTTTTTATTATGGCGGAACAATTTTTATTTAAACATCTTATGGCTTTTTCTCCTTTTTCGCGAACTAAAATACTATGACATACAGGACATTTTTTTGGAAAATGAAACAATTTTTCTTTGCCTGTTCTCAATTCTTTTAATGTTTTTACAACAGCCGGGATAACATCGCCGGCTCTTTCAACAATTATCGTGTCTCCTATTTTTACACCCATTTTTTTCATTTCGTCTTGGTTGTGAAGAGTAGCTCTTGTTATGACAGTTCCTCCTATTTCAACAGGTTCTAATATGGCGACAGGAGTTAAAACTCCTGTTCTGCCTATTTGCAATTTAATATCTTTCAAAATAGTGATTGATTGTTTTGGAGAAAATTTTAATGCTCTGTTTGCCCTAAAACTTTTCCCAACTATTCCAAATTTCTGAAAAACGCGATTATCGTTTATTTGAATAACTATTCCGTCAATTTGAAAAGCAAACTCATTTCTTTTTTTTTCTATTTCTTTCCAATAATCCAAAATTTCATTCAAATTTTCGCATTTTCTGCCTAAATCTGTTTTAAATCCTAAATTAGCCAACATTTTATGTTCTTGCGAATGCTTTTTTTGACCTAAATCAGTAATAATATCATAAGCTAAAAATTTCAAAGCGCGGGACCCGGCTAATTTCGGGTCAAGCTGTCTTATTGACCCGGCAGCCAAATTGCGAGGATTTGAATAAAGCTTTTCTTTCATTTGTTTCCTTTTTTCGTTAAATTTTTCAAAATCTTTTTTTCCCATATATACTTCTCCCCTAATTTCAATCTCTTGTTTTGTGTCAAAATCTTTTTGCGACTTTAATCGCAAAGGTATGCTTTCAATTGTTTTCAAATTTTGCGTGACATCCTCCCCTATTTTTCCATCCCCGCGCGTGGCTCCATAAGCAAAAATCCCATTTTTATAAATTAAAGAAACAGCAAATCCATCTATTTTTCTTTCGCAAAAATAATTAAATTCAACAGATGGGTCAATTTGTTTCAAATAATTTTCCCAATCAATAAGCTCTTGTTCGTTAAAAATATCTTCAATAGAAACCATTAAAGTTTTATGTTTTATTTTCTTAAATTTTTTCAAAGGAATTCCAGCCACTCTTTGCGTGGGAGAATCAGGAGTGATAAACTCAGGATATTGTTGTTCCATTTTATAAAGCTGATGTTTTAAAGAATCCAAAACAGAGTCGGAAATTTCTTGTTTATCCAACACATGATATAAATAACGGTGATAATTTATCACCGTTTTAAGTTTCTCAATCCTATTTTGTATTGCTGTTTTATCCATATACTAGTTTCTGCTTTCTACTTCATTCACCTCTTAACTTCTATAGCTCTTCTAATGCCTTTATAATTTCCTGTTGATTTATAACAAAAATAATTTGCTTCGCAATCTTCGTCAATTTCAAAATCGCTCACAAATCCATCATCTATATTAGGACAAACAATTCCCGTTGTTGGATTTTCTACAAGTTTACAATCTCCAACTCCAACCTTGCAACAAATTACTTGCGCTTCATATCCATAATCTTCGCCAAATTCATTTTCTGCGTTAATCTTTCCTTCATTTCCAATATCTTGAATCTCGCTAATGTTCATTCTTAAAAGCATTTCTATTCCTGTGTTGGCAACGCATAACGCTTTAACTGAATCGCTTATGTTTTTTATCATTTTTATTTGAGAAATAAAAAAAACATTCAACCCTATTGCCATAGCTGATATAACAGCCATAATTATTATTGTTAAATATAAAATAGCTCCTTTTTGATTTTTTTTCATAAAATTTTCTTTGTTCATATCCGATATGAACAATAATAAATAGTTTTAAACATTATAGAATTTTATTAATCAAGGTGTAAAAATTATAATTTTCAAAAATTTGTTTAATTTTTTGTTTTGTTTTCTCGTCAGCCGAAAGCGATATATATTTACTTTTTTCTAAATTAAAATCAATATCAACAAATTGGTCTATCTTTGCCAGTTCATAAGAAAGCAAAACTTGTTTTTCGTGTTTAATTAAATTTTCTCTAATTTTAGAAGTTAAATCCCATGCCTCGCCTTTTTTCAAAACGCGATAAAGATTTTCAATTGTTTTATATTCTTTAATAAGCTTGACAGTTGTTTCTTTTCCTATACCTTGAGCTCCCGGCAGATTGTCAGAAGGGTCTCCAGCCAGCGCCTTAAAATCTATTATTTGTTTTGGAGAAAAATCAAATTTTTCTATTACTTTTTTTTCGTCAAAAATTTCTATATCTTTTATGCCTTTTCTTAAATTATAAATTCGCGTTTTATCGTCTATAAGTTGAAAAACATCCAAATCGCTTGTCAAAATATAAATTTCAATATCTTTTTCTTGTTCTTTTGCTTTTTTCGCGATAGTTCCGATTAAATCATCTGCTTCAAATCCCGCTTTTTCAAAAATAGGAATATTTAAGGCTCTTAATATATTTTTAATTTTAGGAATTTGATCATATAAATCTTGAGGAGCTTTTTTTCTTTTTGCTTTATAATCTTTAAAGCGTTTATGCCGAAATGTTGGCTCAATTCTGTCAAATGTCGCCACAACGCAATCTGGTTTAAGCTCTCGCGCGGCTCTAAAAAATATCAATAAAAAACCGTAAATCGCGTTGACTTTTTCTCCTTTTTTAGTCGTGAGCTCTGGCAAAGCGTGAAAAGCTCTATGGATTAAAGCATTGCTGTCAATAATAATTAAAGTTTTCATAGGTTCATCATTTGATACATTGGCAATAAAATGGCCGCCATAATTGCTCCGACTATAAAAGCTAAAACAACAATTAAAAGCGGTTCTAAAATACTTAACATTGATTTTATGGATCTGTCCACTTCTTTTTGATAAAAACTCACCACATTCATCAGCGTTTTATCTAAACTCCCTGTTCTCTCTCCAACAGAAATCATTTGACAAAACATTGAAGGAAAAAGCTCTGGATACTCTAAAAGAACAGAACTTATTGTTTCTCCTTGCTCAACTTTTTTTTCAGCTTTTTTAATAACTTTTTTATAAACAGGACTGCTCACCACTTCAGCGCTGATTTTCAACGCTTGCGCGATAGGAACTCCGCCAGAAATTAAAGTGGAAAGATTCTCCGCAAATGTTGATAAATACACTTTTTTAAAAAAATTTTTAAGAACTGGAATTTTCAAAAAAATTTTATTAAAAATAGTCAGTCCTTTTTGAGTTTTCAAAAATTTAACGCCCGCAATTCCCAAAAATACCGCAATTCCAAATAAATATAACGCATAACTCGCCAATGTGTCAGAGGCCTTTATTACAATTTTTGTGATTAAAGGAAGCTCCAGTCCGCTTGCTTTCAAAACTTCTGTAAGATCTGGCACAACAAAAATCATCATTATGCTCAATACACCAACCATCACCAATAAAATTAACGCGGGATAAACCAACGCCCCTTTAATGGAAGAAGTTAATTCATAATCTCTTTCCAAGTGCTCGGCTAAATAATCCAAACTCTCAGGCAAAGACCCAGACGCTTCTCCAGATTTTATCATACTGATATAAAATTTGGAAAAAATCTTTTTTTCAGCGCTTAGCGCTTTTGAAAAAGAAGATCCGTTTTTTATTTCTTGCGATATTTTCAAAAGTTTTTCTTTAAAAACGGTTTTTTTAACTTGGTTGGCTATTGCTTCCAACCCTTCCACCAAAGAAACATCCGACTTGACCATAATAGCTAATTGCCTTGAAAAATTCACAACATCAATTCTGCTCACCCTTTGAAAAATAGTGATTTCTTTTCCTAACGCGGATTGTTTTTCAGGCGATTCTAACGCTGTGACAAAAAGATTATTTTTTTGTAAAATAGACAAAGCTGATTGCTTTGATGAAGCTTTTATAGTTCCTGAACGAACTTCTCCTTGTTTTGTTCTTGCTTGATAAATAAATTTCATAAAATTATAAATTTAATAAATAATACTAAATAGCGCTATCTATTGACTAACATACTTAATCCTTTTGGATCTGATGAATAAGCCAAAGCATTTTCAACAGAAATTTTATTTTGATATACTAAATCCGCCAAAGAACGATTCAAAGAAATCATACCTGATTCTCTTGATGTTTCAATAACAACGGGAAGTTCATGAATTTTATTTTCCCTGATTAAATTCGCCACCGCCGAGTTGCTAAACATTATTTCACAAGCTGGAATCAAACCCCCTTTTATCCCGGGAATCAATCGTTGAGAAACAACAGCAAGCAAAGAACCAGACAATTGCGCTCTGATTTGCTCTTGCTGGCTACTGGAGAAAGTATCAACAATGCGATGAATTGTTTGCGACGCGGAATTAGTGTGTAAAGTGGCAAAAACCAAATGTCCTGTTTCCGCTGCGGTAATGGCGGTAGAAATAGTTTTAGGTCCTCTCATTTCCCCAACTACAATTATATCCGGGTCTTGACGAAAAGTGGCATGCAACGCTTTCGCGAAACTAAAACTGTCTTGCCCTATTTCTCTTTGATTTATTATTGATTTGTCATCATCAAAAACATATTCTATAGGATCTTCAATCGTAAGAATATGTCGCGCTGTTGTATGATTTATCTCATCAATTAAAGCCGCAAGGGTTGTTGATTTCCCATGAGACGAAGGTCCTGTTATTAAAACAAATCCTTGTTTATGTTGAATAAGCTTATGCAAAGAACTCGGCAAATTTAATTCTTCAACAGTTCTAATTTTATTGGAAATCAATCTTAAAACGCAAGAGACAGTTCCTCTTTGAAAAAAAATATTAATTCTAAATCTGGTTTTATCCTCTAAAAAATAAGAAAAATCAATTTCTTTTTCTTTTAAAAATTTTTCTTTCTGTTCTTCAGACATTAATTCATAAGCCATTTTTTCAGAATCTTGAGCTGATATTTTTTTTCTGTTAGGCACGGAAATTAATTTTCTGCCAACTCTCAAAATAGGACTATGTCCCACAGATATATGCAAATCAGAAGCTCCTTGGCGAATCGCCAAAGAAAGCAAATTATGAAGTTCTAATTTATTTATTGCCATTGTTTTAATGTTGCGCTATTTAGATTTTAACATTTCTTCAACTATTTCAACGACTTGACGCGGTTCATAACGCGATTTAATCAAAAATTTACTCGCGCCCAAGCTTATTGCTCTATCCACTTCTTGTTTTTGTCCTAAAGCGGAAAGCATTACAATTTTTATTTTTTCAAATTTTGGATTTTCTTTTATTCTTCTCAATACTTCCCATCCGTCTATATGAGGCAAAATAATATCTAATAATAAAACTTGAGGAATTTCTTTTTCTATTTCCTCCAATGCTTGTATCCCATCTTCCGCCACTCGCGTATTAAAACCCCGCTTTTTAAATTTCAAAGCGTAAATATCCCTTAAAAATTCGTCGTCTTCAACTAATAATATTGTTTTTTTCATAATTCGCAAAAATATTTTAAATTATTATTATTTTTTTTCTTCTTCTGTCACTCTTAATATCTCTTGAATGGAAGTAAGACCTTGCAAAACTTTTAATATCCCGTCTTGTTTCATTGTGATAATCCCTTGCTTTTTGGCTTCGCTTGAAATTTTTGCGTCAGTGGGATGTTCGGAAACAACAATATCTCCCAATGATTTAGTCATTTCCAATGTTTCAAAAATACCTATTCTTCCAGAATAACCTTGATTATTACATTTTTTGCAACCTTTTGCTTCCCAAATATAAGAATCTCTTAAAAAATCATGTTTTTGTTTATTATCAATAGGCAAACCTTTCAACTCTTGCTCAATAATTCTTTTTATTTTCGCGTTTGCTTTGTGTTTTTCTTTACAAAAAACACAAAGTTTTCTCACTAATCGTTGGGACAAACACAAACTTAAACTTGAAGCGATTAAAAATGATTCTACTCCCAAATCAATTAATCTTGGAATAACTCCGGCAACGCCTATTGTATGAATTGTAGACAAAACAATATGTCCTGTCAATGCCGCGTGGATAGCAAGTTCAGCTGTTTCTTTGTCCCTAATTTCTCCAACCATAATAATGTCAGGATCTTGTCTCAGCGTATGCCTTAATCCTTGAGCAAAAGAATATCCAATTTCAGGTCTTATTTGAGATTGATTTATGCCTTCCATAAAATATTCCACAGGGTCTTCCAAAGTAATAATATTAACATCCTGTTTATTCAAAAATTGTAAAATTGTATATAAAGTGGTGCTTTTTCCAGAGCCAGTGGGACCTGTAGTCAATATTAATCCATATGGTCTTTTTGCTCCTCTTTGAACAACTGAATAATCTCTTTGATTTAATCCTAAATCTTCAATAGTTTTTAATCCGCGAGAAGGATCAAGAACTCTTAATACTACTTTTTCTCCCAGCGTGGTTGGAAAAGTAGATACTCTAAAATCAATATCTTTATCATTTATTCTTAAAGAAAATCTGCCGTCTTGAGGTATTCTGCTTTCATCAAGTTTTAAATTAGAAAGAACTTTTATTCGCGCCACAACAGCTAAATGAACTTTTATTGGAAGAAACAAACTGGAATGCAGAACTCCGTCTAATCTAAATCTAACTCTTAATTTTTCTTTTGTCGGTTCAATATGAATATCTGACGCATTCCCGTCCACAGCGTGCTTTAACATTACGGTAACCATTTTTGTGATAGGAGCTTCTTCCACCATTTTTCCAACTTTTCGCGCTTGTATTCGCGCTTTAGCGCTTTTCTTTGTTTTAATCTCGGTTTCCAATTTTTCCAAAGCATGACTCATTTCCTGCTTCAAATTTTTATACCTCTTAAAAGCATTGTTAAAAACGCTAATTTTTATTAAAAAAATTTTATAACTAAAATTTCCTTGCTGAGCTAAAAATTTTAACGCTTCTCTTGTTTTCAAGTCTTCTGGATAAACCATTCCTATCTCCACTATATCGTCTTTTATTGACAATGGAATTATTTTATAATATTTCGCTGATTCTTCCGGCATTAATTCTAAAACTTTTAACGGAACATCTTGAGCCTCAACATCTTTTAATTCAATTCCCAATTGTTCGCTTTTAGCTTCAAACAAATCTTGTTCTTCCATAATATCATTGTCTAAAATAACTTGTTCTATTTTTTTATCTGAAAGCTTGGCTTCTTTGTCCAAAGCGACAACTTTTTTTTCTTCTATTTTTTCTTTGCTAATTAAAAATTGTAATAAATTCATAATATTTTATCTAAATATTCGCAATTCTTTTAATCTTGGATCTTGTAAAACATCCCAATCTATATTTATTTCTTTTGTTCCTGTTGCGGTAAAAACATATTCTTTGTTATTTTTTTTAAATAAATCATCAGAAAACAAAACAACAACAGTAATTAAAATTACAATAACCAAAATAACAACCATATATTTTTGTTTTTGTTTTTGTTGAAAAAAATCCATAATTCTAATATCTTAAACTAATAAGAATATGTTTTTACTTTTAAATTAAATGAAAGCGCGTCATCTTGTTTCGCGTCAAAAGAAAAAGAAAATTCATCTACTTCAATTAAGCGAACGCTCTTTTCAATATTTAACAAAAAACTTTTGAAAGCTGAATAAGACCCGAAAAGAGAAAGATTGATATTGATTTCTTGAACTTCATTTTTATTCTCTGAAAAAGACGCGGAGCTGTTAATATTTTTTAAAACTAATCCATTTTGAGAACTTATTTTTTGGAAAAAATCAAACAAAAAAGGAAGAGAAATATCAGAATCAAGCGCGAAATCAATTTTTTCAAGCTCTTCTGAATACTTTTTTAATTCTTCAGATATTTCTTGAACTTTTACAAGATATTCTTGTCTGTATTCTAACTCATTTTGTTTTTGTTCAACTTGGGCTTCAATTATTTTTAAATCTTTATATTTCGGAAACGCAAAAAATACGCCTATCACAAGACAAAAAAATAAACATATAACGCTGATTAACAATTGTTTAGAAATATTTTCCATTTTATAATTTATTTTATAAACGCTTCTGGTTTTATTTTTAAATTAAAAGTAAAATTAACCGCTCCGTCTTTATCCATAGCCATATTTGTCATTTCAACGCTTTCAATTATATTATTTTGTTTTTTTAACAAATTCAATTGTTCGCCTAAATCCTTAAAACTGCTTGCTTTGCCTCTTAAAACAACACTTTGTTCCAAAACATTCAAAGACAAATTAGTAAAATTTGTGTCGTTATAAGCCATTTTTTCCATTTTTTCCAAAAAAACGCTTGTATATTTATGTTTGTCAAGTAATTCGCCAAAATCTTTAATTTTTGATTCATAAATTAAAACCCGCTTTTCCGCTTGTTTTTGTTCAGGAGTTCCTATCTCAGACAACTCTGATTGTTTTGCTTGAAATTCTTTAAAACTCTTATTTTCAAAATGATTAAAAGCAAAATAACAAATTAATATCGCGAATAATAAAAACAAAGAACAATAAAATAAAATATCTTGATATTTTGGTATTTCTTTTTTTGGTTTGGGAATAATGCCAGTCATAATTATTTTAATTATTCTATTCCTCTTAAAGCGACTCCAAGAGCCACGCTATATCCAGGTCCAATTTTTTGTATGTCTTGTTCAAGCGCGTCTGGATAAATAATATCTGAAAACGGATTTGCGATTTCCGCGTCTGTCTGTAATTTTGCGGCGAAAAATTCCTTTAATCCCGGAAGCGCCGCGCTTTTTCCCGCTAAAATAATTTTTTCTATTTTTTTATTTTGCGTTTTCAAAAAACCTGTTTTTATTCTTGCGATTTCTTGCGCTATCAACTCAACTAACGGCAACAAAGCGTCCCGCGCTTCATTGTTTATCGGCAATAATCCGTTTTTTCGTTTTAATTCTTCAGCTGTTTTATAATCTATATTAAGTTTATTTTTTAAAGCGTTGGTAAAGCTCTCTCCGGCAATATCAAGGCTGTGCGCTGTTTTTAATTTATTTTTGTCAACAACACTTATAGCAATGCTTTGTTCTCCTATATCTAATAAAATCATTGGTTTATCGCTTTTCACAGTTGCTCTTAAAAGACTAAATGTTTCAGCTTCCAAATTTTGCAACTCCAAAAAAGAAAGACGCGCCATTTCCTTATACTGGCTAATAATTTTATTGGAAACAGCCACTAATAAAATTTTTATAAAATCATTTTGCTTATCTGTTTTCTCGTCTTTTATTATTTCCCAATCCAGCGTAACCTCTGATGAAGAAATAGGAATATGGCGCTTAGCTTCAAATTTAATAGCCGAAGCCAATTCTTTGTCAGTCATTTTAGGCAAAGAAAAAGTTGTGAAAAAAGACGCAAAATCAGGAATGGAAAAATTGGCTTTTTTTATTTCAATTTTAGTTTCTTCTAAAATAGCTCTTATGCCTTTGGAAATATTTTCACAGGATATAGTTAGAATATTATTTTCAAAAACTCTAAATTTTTCTTTATGCAAAACTTCCGCTTTTATCTCGCCGTAATTTTCTAACTTAATACCTTCTTTTTGCTTTGACAGTTCTATTATTTTAATTGACGAAGCTCCAATATCAACTCCCAAAGATTTTTTAAATTTTGTTTTAAATAAATTAAATGACATAATAGATTATATTGGCGCTTCGCGCCAATAAATTTTTAATTTGTATAAATGCGTAGCATTTCCCCGTAGGGTCATTTTGAATTTGACATTTTATTCTTGTCTCTATTATACTAAAAAATAAAAATAAAGCTATGTTAATAACATTGAAAAATTTTATCTTGGATTTGCTTTTTCCTTATTCTTGTATTGTCTGTGGCAAGCAAGGAAATTATATTTGCGAAGATTGTTTAAATATGATTGAAGTTTTAGAATATCAATTTTGTCCAATATGCGCCAAAAGAGTAATTGACGGAAAAACTTGCGCAAATTGTAAAACAAAAACAAAATTAAACGGCGCGTTTTCCGCTGTTTCTTACGATAGTCCTGTAATTAAAAAAATGATAAAACAATTCAAATATACTCCTTTTATTAAAGACATATCTTTAATATTTTCTTATTTAATAATAAAACATTTTTTAATTTTAAGCAATGTTAACGCGCTAAAACAAGGCATTCTAATTCCTGTTCCATTGCATCGCAAAAAACTTAAAAACAGAGGATATAATCAATCACAAGAAATCGCAAAACATCTCTCGCGCTTTTTGAATATTCCATTATATCAAAATGTTTTAATAAAAACAAAAAACACTCATCAACAAGTAGGGTTATTGTCAGAGCAAAGACAAAAAAATATCAAAGGAGCGTTTGCTTGCCAAAACATTGAACAAATTAAAAACAAAAAAATCTTTTTAATAGACGATGTCTTTACTACTGGAGCCACAACATCAGAATGCTCTAAAATCCTAAAACAATCTGGAGCCAACGAAGTTTGGGCAGTCACAGTTGCCCGAGAATAGCGCCATAATTTTGTTAAAGTATTACCTGTATATCTGTTATGCGCGCAGGGTTGACATAGTTTGTTGGTTTGCTATGATTATTAAATATTGAATTAGGGATTGAAATTAGAGCGTTAAATTACAAAATTTTTATGCGCATAAAATATAGCAAAAAAATAAAATTATATTTGTCCCGCTTATCTCGTTACGCGGGATTTTGCGTTTTTTTAAATAAATTATCGTTTATCGCTGATACTGCCAATAAAATAAAAATTCAAAAAAAAATTAATAAAAAAGCGATTTTATCGCTTTGTTTGTTTATATTCGCTTTTTGTTTTTTAACTCAATATAATAATGACAAAACAAATTTAGCTGATTTAAATTCTGTTATTTCCCAACAATTCAATGAAAAACAATGTTATGCAAACTCAACAAAACATTGCGAAATAGAAACTCCTGAATTATATTTTATTCAAGGAAACAGCGTTAAAAGCGTTTCTCCTCCAACTACTGTCACTCCTCAAATTTTAGGATCATTGGGAGCTACGCCAGAAACTCAAAGAAAAGCGATAATAGAACATATTATAGAAACAGGAGACACAATAAGCAGTATCGCAAAACAATATAATATCTCCACAAACACAATTCTTTGGGCAAATGATTTAAATAAAAATTCCGTGATTCAGCCGGGTAAAAAATTGGCGATACTTCCTGTAACAGGCGTTTTACATATCGTAAAATCAAAAGACACGCTTAGCGATATTTCCGCGAAATATAAAATAAATTTAGATAAAATTGTTGATTTAAACAAAATTGAAAATGAAAAAATCTTTATTGGAGATATTTTAATTATACCAAACGGAAAAAAATTGTCTTCCTCGTCTTATATAGCTAAAATTCCTTTAATAAACAATTATTTTGTGTTTCCGTGTATTGGGAGAATAACTCAAGAGCTTCATTGGTATAACGCTGTGGATATCGCCAACAAATGCGGAACTCCTATTTACGCAACAGCAAACGGAACAATACAAAAAACAGGATATATAAACAGGGGCGGAAACAGGGTAAGAATTATTCATCCTAACAAAGTTGCCACATATTACGGTCATTTATCTAAAATTTTAGTTAAACCCGGAGAACAAGTGAAGCAAGGACAAAAAATTGGAATTATGGGAAACACAGGCAGGTCAACAGGATGCCATCTGCATTACGCTGTTATAGGAGCTAAAAATCCTCTTGTAAAATATAAATTAGGAGATTATATTAGCTGGAAATAGGAATAGAATTATGAATTTTGAATTTCGAATTTCGTTAATTGCGAAGCAATTACAATGAGCGAAGCGAATGATTATTATTTTGATTGAAATCTTAATGTTTTAATAATTGAATGTTTAATAATTTTGAATTTTGAAACATAATTATTATTGACTTTATTCATTGTAATTATTTCAAAATTAAATATTCAGTCATTCAAAATTCATTCGAAATTCAAAATTCAAAATTCAAAATTACGAGAATTAAAAAAAGCCTAACGGCTTTTTTTTTAATTCTCGCGAGTCCTATACATTAACGCTTCCGCTACATTGTCAAATTTTATTTTTTCTAAACAAGACAAATCCGCGATTGTCCGAGCCAATTT
>JAYELE010000039.1:0-20715 GCA_034717255.1 Patescibacteria group bacterium | reverse complement strand
ATTAGAGCCAGATATAGAAGTGGAAATAACAGAACAAGATTTTGAAAAAGATATTGACCCGCAATTAGAAAGGGCTATTGAAATAATTAAGAAAATGAATTAAAATGTATTTATAGTAATATTTAAATTACGAAATAGATTTGGACCCTATGGGGAAATGCTTCGCATTTACGCTACGAAATACAATTTCTAATCAGCCGCTCACTCGCCCAGCGAGCTCGTTCGCTTAGTTCTCGGCAAAAATTTTGCCTACGGCAAAACCATGCGAAACTTTCCTACAAAGCGAAGCTTTGCCCTTTTTGCCTCGAAATACTGATTAGAAATTGTTTTCTTCGCTCAAAATTTTATTATTTCGTATTTTGAAGATAGTAATATTTAAAAATCTTTATTATGAAAATTATACTTACACAAGATGTTGATAAATTAGGAAAAAAATACGATATCAAAGATGTGGCCGACGGTTATGCCAGAAATTTTTTAATTCCAAAAAAAATGGCAAAATTGGCGCTCGCGCAAAATGTAAAAGCTATGGAAAACGAGAAACAAAGCAAGGAAGTTAAAGCTGAACAAGCGTTAGAAGCTGTGGAAGCTATTGTCGCCTCTGTAGATAGATTGGAGATTGTTATTCCTGTGAAAATAGGCGAAAAAAATGAGTTGTTTCAATCAATCACAGCTAAAAAAATATCTGACGCATTGAAAAAGAAAGAAATTGATATTAAGCCAAGTCAAATTGAATTAAAAAATCCAATTAAAGAATTGGGAGAATTTCCAGTTAAAATTAAATTTGACCATAATTTAGAAGCTGAAATAAAAGTGATAATTACAGAGGAATAATTTAAACATAAATAAAAATATACAATGACAAAATATATTTTCGTTGCTGGAGGAGTAATGTCAGGAATAGGAAAAGGAGTCGCTACTTCTTCTATTGGAAAAAATTTACAAAATAAAGGATTTAAAGTTACAGCAGTAAAAATAGATCCATATATAAATGTAGATGCTGGAACAATGAACCCTATTGAACACGGGGAAGTTTTTGTTACCAAAGACGGGCTTGAATGCGACCAAGATTTGGGAAATTACGAAAGATTTTTAAATATAGAATTAACTTCTGAAAATTACATCACGACTGGAAGAGTGTATGAATCAGTGATAAAAAAAGAAAGAAATTTGGAATATAAGGGAAAATGCGTGGAAGTTGTTCCAGATATTCCGAATGAAATAATCCATAGGATAAAACAAGCCGGCAAAATCGCGAAAGCTGATTTTGTTTTAATTGAAATTGGAGGCACAGTGGGGGAGTATCAAAATATGCTGTTTTTGGAAGCCGCAAGAATGATGTTGATTCAAGAATCTAAAAATGTTTTTTTTATTTTAGTTAGTTATATTCCTATTCCAAAAAAAATAGGTGAAATGAAAACAAAACCTACTCAATACGCTGTGAGAACTTTAAATTCAGCGGGAATTCAGCCAGATATGATTTTAGCTCGCTCTGAAACGCTTTTAGATAAACCTCGCAAGAAAAAGATTTCCATATTTTGTAATGTGCGAGAAGAAAACATTATTTCCGCGCCAGATGTTGAATCAATTTATGAAGTTCCAATAAATTTTGAACGAGATAAATTAGCTGAAAAAATTTTGAAAAAATTTAATTTAAAGCCGAAATTAGCAAATAATGCGGAAGATTGGAAAAAAATGACAAGAAATATAAAAAACGCGAAAAATCCTGTTAAAATTGGCATAGTTGGAAAATATTTTGAAACAGGAAAATTTGTTTTGCAAGATTCTTATATTTCAGTAATAGAAGCCATAAAACATAGTTGTTGGTTTTATGGGAAAAAACCAGAAATACATTGGTTGTCAAGCGAAAATTATAACAGCGCTTCATCAATGAAAGAATTAAAACAATATGACGGGATAATAATTCCAGGCGGTTTTGGAAACAGGGGGATAGAAGGAAAAATTAAAGTTATTGAATTTTGTCGCAAAAATAAAATTCCATTTTTAGGATTATGTCTTGGAATGCAATTAGCGGTGATTGAATTTGCGCGCAATGTTTGTAATTTGAAAAACGCAAATTCTGTTGAATTTTCGTTAAATTGCAAAGAAAATATTATAGATGTGATGCCAGAACAAAAAGTTTTATTAAAAGAAAAACGATACGGCGGAACAATGAGATTAGGGCAATATAAATGCGAGGTTTTGCCTAATTCAAAAAGTTTCAAAGCGTATAAAACAAAAATAATTTACGAAAGACACAGGCATAGATATGAAGTAAATAATGATTTTAAGGAACTATTGGAAAAAAACGGGCTTATTATAGCCGGTATTAATCCTGAAAAAAATTTAGTGGAAATTATTGAAATAAAAAATCATCCTTTTTTCGTGGCAACTCAATTCCATCCAGAATTTAAATCAAGACCTTTAAGCCCTCATCCATTATTTAAGGAATTTATAAAAGCGAGCATAAAACACAAATAAAAAACTTTCTAACTATTTAGTTAGAAAGTTTTTGTTGGAATACAAAAAAATTTATTCCACATTAACAACTTTAGCAATTCTTTTATTGCCGTTAAATTTAATTTTGCTCTTTGAGCTAAATTTAATTTTTCCCTGCTTGACAGCGTAAATAGTAAAATCTTTTCCTATTTTGACATTTTTGCCCGGAAAAATTTTTGTTCCTCTTTGTCTTACTATTATTGTTCCTTTTTTAGCTTCTTGTCCGTCATATAATTTAATTCCTAAATATTTTGGATTAGAATTTCTTCCAAGTTTAGTTGTTCCGCTTGATTTTGTAGTTGACATGTTTTTATATTATCCTTGAAATGCGAAATATATTTTTAAACGAAAAAAACAATTAATCCCTATGGAAAAACATTGCGAAGAAACATATTTCGCATTCCAAAAAATATTATATAATATATTAAAATGATACCAAAATTTTTAAAATTTGTCAAAATTTATCAACAAGATATTGCTCTGATTATTGGCGTTATTTTAATATCTTTGCTTTCTTTCGCGCTTGGATATATCACGGCGTATGAACAACATAACTTAAAACAACCAATACAAATTGAAAAATTTGAATAAAATACCATGAAAATTGCTATTATTGGAGCGGGAACTTGCGGTCTTTATTCAGCTTGGAAACTTGCTGAAAAAGGGCATCAAGTTGCTGTGTTTGAAAAAAAATCATTTATAGGAAAACAAATATGCTCAGGGCTTTTTTCTGAAAGAATTTTAGAATATATTCCTAAAACAAAAAATTTAATTCAAAATAAAATTGATTTTACTAAAATACATTTTCCCAAAAAAACAATAAAAGTTTCATTTTCCAAGAAATTTTTAGTAATGAGCCATTTTGAATTAGATAATTTGATAGCTGATTTTGCGCAAAAAGCCGGGACAAAAATTTATTTGAATACTTTTATTGACGCTAATTCAGAAGCGTTTAAGGATTTTGAAGGGCGTTATGACAGAATTATTGCTTGCGACGGAGCTAATTCAAACATACGAGAATATTTAAAATTGGAAAATCCTGAATATTTTTTAGGAATTTTAGGATTTGTTAAAAAAAATGATTATTCAAATTTTGTTGAGACATGGGCGTTAAGGCAAGGAGGATTTATATGGAAAATTCCAAAAGGAGAAAAAATAGAATACGGAATAATGTCAAAAATAAATAAAAGCGCTAAAATTTTTAATGATTTTTTGAAGCAAAAAAACATTAAACTTGAAAATATGAATTCCGCTATGATTGCTCAAGGTTTTTCAATTCCGCGCAATGACAAAATTACTCTTTGCGGAGAATCCGCTGGTATTGTCAAACCGTGGAGTCGTGGAGGGGTTATTTGGGGAATTAAAAATTGTGAAGCGCTCTTAAAAACTTTTCCCAATTTTATGTCTTACAGAAAGGCAATGAAGAAAAATTTTAAAAATAAAATTTTTTTTGCGAAAAATATTGTTAAAATAGTTTATTTTTTAGGTTTCAATATGCCGTATATTATGCCTAAAAAATTCAATATAGAAGGGGATAGTTTATTCACAGAAAAATTTTGAATTTTCATTAAATTTTGTTATAATAGACCTGTTGCTTAATAACTTTTCTAATGAAAAATTAAAGATTTTGAGATGAAATATAACGCTAAAAAATTAACGCATATAGCCATTGTTCCAGATGGAAATCGCAGATGGGCTAAATTAAGAGGATTTGAGCCGTGGATAGGGCATAAAAATGGAACAAAAAATTTTAAAAAAATTTTTGAAAAAGTTTTGGATTTTGAAATTCCTTATTTTTCGTTTTGGGCGTCGTCTGAAGATAATTTGGAAAAAAGATCCAAATTGGAAGTTGATTTTTTATTAAATACTTTTAAGAAAAATTTCAAAGAATTAACGAAAAATAAAAAAATTCATAAAAATCAAGTTAAAATAAATATATTTGGTTCTTGGAGAAAACAATTTCCAAAAGAGGTAAAAGAGCCAATGGAGCAAGCGATTAGCGCCACAAAAAAATATGATAAATTTCATTTTAATTTTTTTATCGCTTATAGCGGAATAGGGGAGATGATGAACGCCATAAAAGCTGTCGCAAAAGAGAAAATAAAAAATCCTGATATAAAAATAACAGAATCAATAATTAAAAAATATTTACTCACAAAAGATATTCCCGCTGTTGATTATTTAATTAGAACAGGCGGAGAACCGCATATGTCTTCTGGTTTTATGATGTGGGACATAGCTGACGCGCAGATGTATTTTTCTAAAAAATTATGGCCAGATTTTAGCGCGAATGATTTTGAAAAAGCTATAAAAGAATATTATTCAAGACAAAGAAAATTTGGAGCGTGAATGCGTTATAAACAAAAATTATATCAATATATTCTCCAATAACAAATCTGGCCGATCGGCCAGATTTGTTATCGTTTGGATTGAATAATCAAAAACACCTCTAATAATTTTACAACAAACTTATCGCGTTGGCAAAGTTTGTTGTCACTTAAGTTTGTTATTGATTGTTATAAAAATAGGGGATAAATGTTTATAGCGCAAATAGGGGAGTGGCGGTTATTTTTTGTTGTGGAATTGACGGTGAATATCTCGGAGTTTTTTAGATGTAATGTGTGTATAAATTTGGGTTGTGGAGATATTGCGATGACCTAAAAATTCTTGAACCATACGAATATCAACTCCGGCATTTAATAAATCAGTAGCAAAACTATGTCGCAACACATGCGGGGTAGTGGTGAGAGGACATCCTGATATTATGGCGTATTTTTTAACTAAATTTTCAATTGACCGCGCGGATAATCTTTTATGAATTTGGTTTTTAGGTCCTTTATAACTAATAAAAAGGGCTTTTTCTTTGTCTTGTCTATTTTCAAGGTATTTTCGCAAGATATTTATGGTATTTTCATCAAAATACACGGTTCTTATGTGTTCTCCTTTACCAACAATACTAATTTCCAAATCTTGCGTATTTGCCTTGATTTTCACTTGTTCGCAGTTTAAATTCACTAATTCAGCTATTCTCATACCAGTGGAGAATAGGGTACTGATAATCGCTTTGTCTCTTAATCCGCTTATTGTAGAAATATTTGGCGCTGAAATCAATTTTTTAACTTGCTCTATTGTTAGAAATTTCATTGATTTTTCTTTTTTTTCGCGAATCAATTTTATTTTTTCAGCCGGGAGACAAATAATGTCGCGGTCTGTAAAAAAATTTAAAAGATTTCTTAACGCAATAAGATAATAATTTTGCGTGGATTTTTTTAACGGTTCTTTTGTGTTTTTATTGATAAATTGGGCTAAAAAGACGCGATATTGCCAAATATGCTTGTCTGTGAGATTATGAGGCAAAAGGTCTTTGATATTGTTTATTTCAACAAATTTAACAAATTTTTTTAAAAATCTTGCGTAAGCTTCTTGGCTTTTATTGCTTAATCCTTTTTCAATATCCAAGTATTCCAAAAAATCGCTAATATGTTGTATAATTGGTTTTACGCTTTTTTTCATTATTTTTTAGTTGTTTATTTTAATTAGTTTATATACTTCGGTAAAGCAACCTTATGCGAAGTATATTATAATATAATATATTGCGCTATCTTCATAGTGTTGTCAATCTATAAATCCTTTGATTTTTTGCCAGATTGTTTGTTTTATTTCCGGGATTTCATTTTTAAATTCTTGTTTAATCTCTTGTTTTTCTTTTTCAAATTCTTTTTCAATTTCTGGCTTTCTTTGTTCAATTTCTTTGCCTAAAAAATTTTTAATTTTATTTGTTATATTATCTGTAAACGGTTTTATATCGCTGTCCCAAACATCAATAACATAATTTTTACCTTGTGTGAGCAAATTTTGAGCGCTATCCCCTGTTTTCTTGAATATAGGCGCGACATCGTCCTTATAAAGCTGTTTTATCGTATTTGGCAATGGAGTGATAATTTCAATAATAAGAGTTTTTGCTTGTTCAAAATTTTCTGGAATTTTATTTTTTTCCGCTTTTTGAGCAAAACAAACTTGCGTGAAAATTAAACCGCATATTATAATAATACTTGACAAAACTATTATTTTACTATATAATTTTAAATGGTTCATTCAAATTAGATATTGATTTAATGAATACACAATAAATGGAAGTGAAAGCAATGGATGAAGCGCAATGGTTTTTATTAATTTTGATATCATTCCTATTGATTGTAATAGGAATGATATTTATTTTGATAGGGAAGATAATGTATGGCAGTATTGCAGCAATGCCATATGGTATTGTTGATATTAGTATCATTACAGCGTCTATTGGTGCGGTAATGTTTTTAGTCGCGATGTTATCTAATCTATAAAAGGGACTAACCTTTTTTATAAATTAGATAATATCTTTTTTTTACTCAAATAATCCCCTACTATATTTAATCCTATCTATTGTTTTTTCTTTCCCTATTATACTCGCTATTTCAAACGGGCTTGCTGACGCTTTTTTACCCGACAATGCCACTCTTAATGGCCATAAAAGCTTTCCCCTATCCCCTATTTTTTCAGCTTCTGCTATAAGAATTTTTTCCAAATTTTGTCTGTTGAAATTTTCTGTTTTTATTTCAGACAATATATTTTCTAATTTGTCAAGAATGCTCACAACTTCATTATTATCCATATTTTTCCATTTTAACAAATCCTTGTCATATTCTAATTTATCCTTAAAAAAGAAATCAGTTAATTCAGGAATTTCAGACAAAAATTTTAATCTTTCTTGATATACTTCAATTGTTTGTTTAATATAATTAAAATCAATAATTTCGTTTGTATTTATTATTTTGTATTTTGCGTTTTCCAAATTTTCTTCATCATCTAAATAAGCAATCAATTCAGTTTTAATTAAATAAGGAATACATAGTTTTGTTAATTCGTTTATGTCTTTATTGCGGATATAAAGCCCATTTAAGTAGTTTAAGCGGTTTATATTAAAAATAGCTCCGCTTTTTTGAATTTTTTCCAATGTAAATTCTTTTATCAATTCTTCCATAGAAAAAATTTCTTTTTCTGTCCCGGGATTCCATCCCAAAAACGCCATAAAATTAATTAGCGCTTCGCGCAAATAACCTTTTTCTCTGTATTCAGAAATAGATTCCGCTCCATGCCTTTTGCTTAATTTGCTTTTATCAGGTCCTAATATCAAAGGTATATGCGCATATTTTATCGCATCAAACCCTAATGCTTGACTCAATAAAATTTGTCTTGGAGTGTTTGAAATATGATCTTCCCCGCGAATTACAAAATTAATTTTCATATCATAATCATCTATAACCACGGCTAAATTGTATAAAGGCGAATTAATATTTTTAGCAATCGCAAAATCCCCCAATAAATTAAAATCAAACTCTATTTTTCCGCGAATTATATCCTGAAAAATAATTTTTTTGGTTGGACATCTAAACCTTATAATACAAGGTTTTTTTTCGTCTAAATATTTTTTTATTGTTTTTTTATCTAAATTAGAGCATTTTTTGTCATAAACAGGAGCTTTGCCTTGCGAAAAAGCGTAGTTTTGTTTTTCTTTTAATTCTTGTTTAGAACAAAAACAATAGTATGCTTTATCCTCGTCTAAAAGTTTTTTTATATATTTTGCGTAAATATCTTTTCTCTCGCTTTGGCGATAAAATTCATTATATTTTATTCCAAGCCATTTTAAGCTCTCAATAATATCTTTTTCCCATTTTATTTCAGATCTTTCCGTGTCTGTATCCTCTATCCTTAAAATCAAATCTCCTTTTTTATTTTCAGAAAAAAGATAATTAAAAAGCGCTGTTCTCGTTGCGCCAAAATGAAGCGTTCCTGTTGGAGAAGGAGCGAATCTAACTCTTATTTTTTTTGATTTGTCATTTGTCATAATAATTATTGGTCTAAATATTCTATTAGATATTGGGCTATAATATTACTTGCTTTTGGTTTTGAAAATTCTTTTGCTTTAGCGCTCATAATTTCTATTTTTTTAGGATTTGAAAATAAATATTTTAATTTTTCCAAGAAAAAATGAGGAGTAAAATTTGATTCTTCAATAACAATGGAAGCGCCAGTGTTTGCGTAAACATAACTATTTTTTATTTGATGATTTTGCGCTGATTTTGGCAAAGGGATTAAAATTGACGGTTTTGCCATAAAAGCAATTTCAAAAATAGTTCCCGCCCCGGCTCTTGAAATAATCAAATCTGAAGAAATATAAGCGTTTATTAAATCTTTTTCATTTAAAAAAGGAAATATATGATAATATCTTTCCAATTCTTTTGAAATTATCATTTTTGCCTCTGCTTGTGTTTGTTCAAAATTTTTTGTTCCTGTTTGATGTATTATTTCAAAATCTTTTAAAAATTCGGGCAATATCTCTAAAATTTTGTTGTTTATTCTTTGCGCTCCTTGAGAACCGCCTAAAATTAAAATTACTGATTTTTCTCCAGTTATTTTTAATTCTTTCATAGCGTCTTGTTTATTTTTTATCGCAAATTCATTTAAAATTTCGCTTTTAATCGGGTTGCCAACAGAAATAATTTTTTTGCGGGAAAATCCTTTTATTTTTTTTATTGGGAAAGACACAAAAATTTCTAAAGCGAATTTAGCGGAAATGCGATTAACAGTTCCGGCAATAGCGTCAGATTCATGCAGAAAAATTGGAACTCGCAAAATCCATCCGCTCACCACAACAGGAAAAGAACCATATCCTCCTTTGCTAAAAATAATGTCTGGAGCAAGAAAAAATATATGCCAAAACGCTTGAAAAAAACCTATTGGGGTTTTAATTAAAATATCCACAAAATTTTGTAAAACGCTTTTCAAACTAACATATCTTCTGATTTTTCCAGCTAATATGGTTTTATTTTTTATATTTTCTTTTAAGAATAAATTTTTAATAAATTTGTCTTTTGGTCCTATGTAAAAAAAACTCAATAAATTTTTTGAAGGAATGTTTTCAAGTTCTTTTTTTATGGCGATTATCGGATAAATATGTCCGCCTGTTCCGCCTCCTGTAAATAAAATTTTCATTTTTCGCATAATTATTTTTATTAACCTTGAATTGTTATTATATTATACACTATTTTTTGAGATATTAAAAAGTATTCCAACGCCTATTAATTCCGCTATAATATGAGATCCTCCATAACTGAAAAAAGGCAAAGGAATTCCAGTTAAAGGCAAGACCCCTATCATAGAGCTAATATTTATAAATGCTTGTATAACAATCCATGTTGTGATTCCTATTGCTGTGAGAGAATAAAATTTATCTGAAGATTTTTTCGCGATTTCAAATCCTCTCCATAAAAACCCTAAAAAAAGAAAAATTAAAAATAACGCTCCTATAAATCCCATTTCTTCCGCAAATATTGAAAAAATGGAATCAGACATAGATTCTGGCAAAAAAACATTTTTTTGCTTAGACATTCCAAGTCCAACTCCAAATAATCCTCCTGAACCAATAGTTATCAATGATTGTTTTATTTGATATCCAATCCCCATTGGGTCAAAATTCGGATTTAAAAAAACTTTTAATCTGCTATCTCTGTAAGCGGTTGTTTTTATTAAAATCATTAAACTGGATATTCCAAGCAAACCAATTAAAATTATATGCCATAAAGGAGTTCCAGCGCAAAAATATATAATTGTGGCTGTTAAAAGAATAATTCCCAAAGTGCTAACATCCGGTTGCGCGATTAAAAACGCGCTTATGAAAAAAATAACACATAAAAAAGCAAATAATGATTTGTTAGTTTCTTTATTTAATTTGAATAAAAACAGGTTGATTTTAGAAAGTTTGCTATTTTTAGAAATTCGCGGTTTTCTGTTAAGAATTTGATTTTTGTCGCGCTTTGACGCTATCCATAAAGATAAATAAAGTATAAAACTTATTTTTAAAAATTCTGAGGGCTGGAAAGAAGCAAAACCGATATCTACCCAACGACTTGAGCCGTGAGAACTAAATCCTATTCCGGGAATAAAAACTAAAAGCAATAAAAATAAATTTATCAGCAGAAAAATTCCAGCATATTTTTTAAAATAAATTAAAGGAATTTTGAATGCTGTAACGCATGCGATTAGTCCAAGCAAAAAACCAAAAACAAGTTGATGCGTTAAAAATTTAGCGCTGTCTCCAAATTTTTGATAAGAAAGTTGAGCCGAAGTTCCTACTAAAGCGATTATAGCTATTATTATTAAACTAAACACTATACCGGCTAAAACATAATCAAATTGGCTCTTATTTTTATTTCTCATAATAACATTATATCACACTTTCCTCTTTTGCGCATATTTTTTAAACAAATTTCCTCGTTGTTTGTAATCTTTGAAATTTCCAAAACTTGGAGACGCGGGAGACAATAAACAAATTTTTGTTTTTTTTGTGTTTTCAAAAGCTAATTTTACGGCTTGTTTCATATTTTTTACAAAAAAATATTTTGGGATATTATTATTTTTCGCGTATTTTTGAATTTCAATTAAAATTTTATTTCCAGTGTTTGGAAATAAAATAATAGTTTTAATTTTCGCTTGTATGATTTTTTTAGCTAATTTCTTAAAATCCAGTCCCCTGTCAAATCCGCCCAATATAATTGTTTCAACATTTTCTCCCAATGAATTTATGGCTAAAATACATGATTCTGGAATAGTTGACAAAGAATCATTATAAAAATTTATTCCTTTATATTTTCCGACAAATTCCAATCTATGAGGCAATGGTTTAAAATTTTTTAGCGCTTTAATAATATTTTCTTGAGAGATATTAAAAATTTTTCCTGTGGCGAAACTCGCTTGCGCGTTTTTAATGTTTTGCGCTTTGATATTTTTAATATCATTAAAAATATTGTCATCAATATCTTTTAATGCGATTTTTTTGGCTTTTGATTTTAACGCAATTTGCTTTGTTGTTTCATTGTCTGAATCATAAATTAAATAATCTTGTTTTGTTTGATATTTAGTTATATTCGCTTTTGCTTTAACATAATTATTAAAATTTTTATGATAATCAAGATGTTCTGGAAAGATATTTAACAATATCGCTATTTTGGGACTTTGTTTTATTGTTTCTAATTGATAAGAAGATAACTCATATACAAAAATATCATTTTTTTTTGCTTTTTCCAAAAAAGACAAAACAGGTTTGCCTATGTTCCCTATTAAACGCGCTTTGAATTTGTTTGCTTTTAGAATTTCATAGATTAAACTCGCGGTGGAACTTTTCCCTTTTGTTCCTGTTATGCCTATAATTTTTCCTTGACAATTATTGAGAAAAATTTCTGTTTGCGAAGTGATTTTTTGTTTTTTAGTTGCGTATGATTTAATATCTTTTATCGGAATTCCCGGCGATTTTACGATAATATCATATTTTTTTAATGAATCTAAATAATTCGCGCCTAAATATAAGCGCGCGTTTTTATGTTTTTTAATTAAATTTTGGGTTTTCTTGTTCAACTTTTTAAATTCTATTTTGTCAGCCAACCCCAAAATTTGCTTTGGAAAAAGCTTTCTAAAAAACTTAAAATTATCAATCCCCTCTTTGCCCAGCCCCAAAATCAATATTTTTTTATTCTCAAAATCTTTTATTTCCATTTTTTTAAAAATTTAGATAAATTTTTAGACAAATTATTTTGTTTGTTCCAAGAATTTAACAATGTTAGCGCTTTTTTGTTTAAGTTTTTGTGTTTTGCCAAAATTTGTTTCTCAAAATACTCTAAAAGATACGGCAAATTATTTTGTTGGTTTTCTTTCTCTTTTTTATAACTTAAATAAAAAGCAATAATACATTCATTGATTGTTCCAACGCATTCAAATGGCTTGGTTCCTTTTTCGCCTATTAATTGTTTCATTATTTCAAGCAATTCTTTTTTTTCAAAAAGATTTTCTTTGAAAATTTTGATTATTTGTTTTTTTTCCAAAAAAGGATATAAAATCGCAAAAATAAACAAGCATTTTGAACAATTATTACACCATTTGCCTATTGGTTTTTTAGTTCCCGAGAATGTTTTTTTCGCCTCATTACAACTTAAAAACACTGGAAAATATTTTGGGAAATTTGAAAAAATTTTAGCGATTTGTATTTCGTATAATGGTCTTAAAAAACTAAAATAATTTAAATCTTTTATTAAATATTTTTTAATATATTTTTTATAATTTTGTTCAAACTCAAATGATTTTGAGTATTGATGATTTATATTTTTACCCAAATATTCAATATTGCCTTGATTGGCGCTTCTTTCACAGGACAAAACTATATTACAATAGCCAAATAACGCGCCAGAGAAAATAGCTAAATTAGATATTACGGCTGTTATCGGAGTATGTCCGTTTAGAAATCCTTGTTGATTTAATTTTATCAATAAATTATCAATTTTTCTTTGTATAATAATTGGATTTTTTATATCAGCGATTTTCAAAATTTCAAAATGTTCTTTTCCGGGGTTTACAATAAAACAATTTATATTTTTGTTTATATTGAGTTTATTTTGTTTTAAGTATTTTTTCATCAATTCCAAGCTCACAATAGAATCCTTGCCCTCCCCCATTAAAACCAAAAATTTGTCCGAGGCCCGGCCTTGACCAATTTGGCCGAGGCCCGGCCTTGACCAATTTTTATTAGAACAAATGATTTTTAGGAAATTTTGAGAAGTAAAATTAATTTTATTTTCATAAAAAAATTGTCCCATTGCGTTTATAATTAAATCTTTGTAAAATTTAATTTGATTTTTATCTAAAAATCCAGTGTTTATTTCAATAACAGGAGAACAAGTTAATTTCCAATAACTTGGAATTTCTATTAAACCAATATGAAAAATAAAATTATTTAACGCGCGCTCCCCTATTGTTGCTAATCGTTTTTTATCAATGTTTTGTATTATTATTTTAGGATGAAAAACTAAATTTTTGTTAATGTTCTGAGCGTATATTTCAAAATTAAAAACAATTTCTAAATTAAAAGAATTATCGCGCTTTTTTCTTATCTTATATGAATATCCTTGATAAACAAATTTAGGATATTGTTTTTTTAAAATATCTATTTTTGACATATTAGATCTGTTAGAAAGTTATTAAATTAAAACTTTCAATTTTATAACTTGATATTTTTTTATTTATCCAAGCATTCTGATTGAGACGCCTATTATGCTGAGTATTATGCCAATAATCCAAAATCGCATTGTGATTTGATGCGGCTTCCAGCCAATAGCTTCCAAATGATGATGAATAGGAGTTGAAAGCCAAATTTTCTTTTTGCGAATTTTTTTAGATAAAAGTTGCAGGATAACAGACCCAGTTTCAATTATTAAAAGCCCGGCAATAATAGGCAAAACAATTATTGAATCAGTCAAGAATGCTATTACAGCCAAAGCGCTCGTTAGTCCCAATACGCCTGTTTCTCCCATATAAAATTTTGCAGGAGGGATATTAAACCACAAAAAAGCAAACAGAGTTCCCACGATTGCCATACAAAAAGCCGCCAAATCCACTTTTCCTTGCGAAAAAGCGATTATTGCGAAAGCTCCAAAAATTGAAGCAAATGTTCCGCCCGCCAGTCCGTCTATTCCGTCAACTATTCCCCCGCTCCAACACGCAATCATTGTTAATATAAATAATATTACATAGAAAAATCCCAAATCAATATCGCCCATTAAGGGGATATGCATAGTATGCCATCCCAATTTTGAATAAAACCACCACGCTCCGATAGCGCCAATCAGCGAGACCATTAACAATCGGGCTCTGAATGATATGCCTCCAGCGATATATTTCCCTTTTCCATATACTTGCAAGATGTCGTCTGTCAAACCAATTATAGACGCTGAAATCAATGTAAATAAAGGAAGCCATGTTTCGCCTCTTGACAAAAAATTCAAATTTTGGATATGCCAGTCGTCAAAAAGCTTGCTTAATATAAAAAATAAGAAAATAACAATTGAAATAGAAACCCAAAGTATCAATCCCCCGCCTCTCGGCACTGTTGTTTCTCTTGTTTTGTGCAAAGAATAAAAAATTTCAGCTTCTTCTCCAGTAATAGTTTTAGTTCGCGCTTGTTTTTTCCAAAATTTAATTTTACGCAGATATTTAATTAAAAAATTCGCTAGACAAACAGCGATTATTGACGATAAAAAAGTCACAAGAAAAATTTTAACAACATTAAATATTAAAAAAGTCATATTAAAAATTAAAAGTGTAATTTACCAATTTTTTCATTTCTATAAATCTTTGATTTGGCGTTTTTGTTCCCAATATCACATTTATATAATATTCCTGTTTTTTATTTTTAAGAATTAAAATCATTGTTCCGCCAGCCGTGTTTGTGAATCCTGTTTTACCTCCGACAATATATGGAATTTTTTTTTGCCATTCAGCGTCATTAACGCAAAATTTAGAATCAGGGTCTAACAATTTATTTCTGTTTATCGCAATATGATGCGTCTTTCCCGCGTTTGATAAAACGCTGTGAGATAATTTAGAAGAAATTTCAAAAATTTCTGGATATTTTCGCAATATAAAATGGTTTAATTTTGCCAAATCTCGCGAGGTTGAAACATTTATATAAGCATTTGATTCATCAGGATCAAGTCCTGTTGGGTTCACAAATTTAGTATTTTCTAATTCTATATTTTTTTTTGCTTCCGAGTTCATCAAAAAAACAAACGGGTCATCGCCATAATCGCCAACTTCTTCGCTCAAAGCAAACGCCGCGTCATTACTTGATTCCATAAGCATAATATGCATAAGATCTCTAACTGAAATTTTTTCTCCAATTGTCAATTCTCCAATAGTTTCTTCTTGCTCTATTGCTTGTTTGGATATTACAATGATTTTTGAAAAATCATAGTATTCAGGATATTCAAAAACAATTATTGCTGTTGCTAATTTACTCAATGAAGCAATACCAAGAATTTCGTCGCTATTTTTTTCAAAAATAGTTTTTTGTTCTCCTTTTTCATTTATTTTTACGCAAATAGCCGATTTAGCGATAATTTCTGGTTTTTCAATCTCAATATCTTGCTTTTTATGTTTATTCAAAAACTCTTCATAAATTATTAAATTTTTTTGCGCTGGACAAGAAATTTGAGCTAAAAAATATTTTTCCAAATTTCCCGCAAAAATATTTATTCCAAAACAAAAAACAAAACTAAAAATAAGCGAAAATAAAAAAATGTTAATTTTTTTCATATATAATTATTTTCTGATTTTAATATGTGATTCTTTTAATTGTTTTTCAGACACTTCCGCAGGCGCATCCATCATTAAATCTCTATTGTCTCCTGTTTTTGGAAAAGCTATAACCTCTCTTATATTTGGTTCATTTAGCGCTATCGCTAAAAATCTGTCTATGCCATTGGCGATTCCTCCATGTGGCGGAGTTCCATACTGAAACGCATCAAAATAATTTTTGAAATTTCTTTTAATATCTTGTTTTTTGTGCCCCATAACTTCAAAAACAGTCAACAAAATATCTAAATCCGTGATTCGTTCGCTCCCCCCTCCGATTTCCTGTCCATTCAAAACAAAATCATATTGGCGCGCCAAAATTTTTTCTGGATGATTTTTAATTTCTTTAATATCGTTAGTTTGCGGTTTTGAAAAAGGATGATGTTCAGCTCCCCACTTCTTGTCTTTTTTATGCATTTTAAACATTGGAAAATCAGTGATAAAAGCAAAAGCTAATTCATTTTCGTCTTTTTTATTTTTTCTTAAATCTGGTCTGTCTGTTTTGTATTTTTCCATTGCTTGTTTATGTGTCATTCTTATAAACGGCTCTTGCGTGATTTTCTTTTCTGGAAATATTTTTTTTATTAATTCTATGTAAAGTTTTTCTATGAGAATTAAAATTTCTTCTTGTGACGCAAAAGACATTTCAATGTCTAATTGAGTATGTTCGGCTTGTCTATCTCCGCGAGGATCTTCATCTCTTAAACATCTTGCCACTTGAAAATATTTTTCAATTCCCGCTATTTGCAACATTTGTTTATATTGTTGCGCGCTTTGCGGTAAAGCGTAAAATTTTCCCTTTTGTAATCTTGCGGGGACTAAAAAATCTCTTGAACCTTCAGGCGTTGATTTAGTCAAAAGCGGAGTTTCTATTTCAATAAATTCTTTTTCTGTTAAAAATTTTCTCATATATTGAATAACTTTTTGTCGTATTTCCAAATTTTTTTTCATTCTCTGTCTTCTTAAATCCAAATAACGATATTTTAATCGTTTTTCTTCGTTTATTTCATAACCGTTTGTCTCAATATCAAAAGGCAATGTTTTAGCTTTTGCCAACACCTTTAAATTTTTTGCTTGAATTTCAATTTTGCCGGTAATCATTTTTGGGTTTTCCATTGATTTTGGTCTTTCTTGAACTTTGCCAATAATTTCTACCACCCATTCAGGTCTGATTTTTTGGGATAAATCATATTCTTGACATTTTGGAGTAAAAACAATCTGCGCTAATCCGCTTCTGTCTCGCAAGTCAATAAAAATAATTTTGCCGTGGGCTCTTAATGAATTTACCCATCCGCAAATTTTAACTTCTTGATTTGGATATTTAATTGTGTCTTGACATAGTATTCTTGACATAAAAGTATTATACCAAATTTTTCCAAAATTAAAACCCTTATTTTATAATAAGGGTTTTAATTTTTATTTTTTTTCAAAATTTACATATCATTTTCTCTTTTTTCTTGTTCTGGTTCTTCCTGTTCTTCTGGTTCTTCCTGTTCTTCTGGTTCAATTGGCTCAGTTGGTTTAGTTGAAAAAGTTTCTTCTTGCGTGTCATTTACTTTCTTTTTTTTCATAAAAAGATATCCTCCGCCAACGACAACCGCAATAATTAAAATTATAATATATGTTTCCATAGTATAAATAATATCTATTGATTATATTTTATATAAAATTACGACCTTTAATATAATAACATTTCATTATTATAACCATTATAGCATATTTTCAAAATAGTCAACTGTGGATAAATCATAATATGTTGTCAATATGCGTTAAATTGAGAATTCAAATTGTATATGTCTCCAGCGCCGATAAGCAAAATTATGTCGTTAGGTTTTGTTTCTGTTTCAATAATTTGTATAATTTTTTGAAAATTTATGGCATAGCGCGCTTTTTTGCCTCTTTGTCGCAATGATTCTGCCAATTTTTCAGAACTAACTTTTTTAGCGATTTTGCTGTCCCCTCTTCCTGTTGGATTATAAATTTTAGTTATAACAATTTCGTCCGCGTCATCAAACACTTTTACAAAATCATTAAAAAAATAATAAGTTCGTTGCAATTGATGCGGTTGAAAAATCGCCCAAATTTTATTTTTTGGAAATTTTTCGCGCGCTCCTGACAACAAAGCTTTTACTTCTGTTGGATGATGCGCGTAATCATTTATTATTTTGAATTTGCGTTTTCCTTTTTTAATTTCGCAAATATCAAATCTTCTCCAACATCCTTTATATTCTGATAAAGCGTTAAAACTGATTTTGTCTGGAATTTTTAAAATTCTTGCCACAGCAAGCGCTGACAAAGCGTTATACACATTATATTCTCCCGGAACTTTTAATGTTTTTTTTAATTTTTCAACATCTTTTTTTTGTTTTATTGAAAATTTTTTTATTTTATATTTTTCATTCAAAATTTTAGAAATATTTTTATCATCCTTATTTATTGCTAAAATTCCATTTTTAGATAAATTTGCTATAAATTTTTTGAACGCTTTCAAAATATGATTTAAATTTTTGAAATAATCCAAATGGTCTTCTTCTATATTTGTGATAACAGCAATATCTGATTTATAATTTAAAAAAGATTCTTCATATTCGCATGCTTCTATTATTAAATACTTTGATTTGCCCATTCTAAAATTGCTGTTTCCAAATTCTTTTAATTTTGTTCCAACAATTACTGTTGGGTCTAATTTCGCTTTTATTAAAATTAAAGAAAGCATTGAGGTTGTTGTGCTTTTTCCATGAGTTCCGGAAATAGCGATAGTAAAATGATTTTTTGTCAATTCTCCAAGCGCTTGCGGATAAGTTAAAATTTTCAAATTAGGATTTGATTTTTTATTTTTTATGGCTTGTTTTAATTCAGGATTATCAGATTTTACAGCCGGGCTGTGAATCACCATATCCAAATCTTTTGGCAAATTTATCGCTTTTTGTTTGCCAATTATAATTTTCGCTCCTTGCTTTTCCATTTTTTTTAAAATTTCAGAATAATTCAAATCAGAGCCAATCACGAAATTGCCTTTTTCCAAAAAATACTGCGCAAGCGCTGACACGCCTATTCCGCCAATTCCAATAAAATATATTTTTTTATTTTCCTTTAACATAAATTTTTTAATTTAGCGTGTTCATATCCGATATGAACAGCGCTACTCGTTCCTTACTATGTATTTTTGTTATTCAAAATCCTTAACAAACGGCATTAAAACAACTGGGATAAAAAAACAATCACTTTTTTTATCAAATCCAATAAAATCTTTTGTGAACACAATATTTAATTTTACTTTTTCTTTATAATCATCCGCGAAATGCTTCATTGCTACTGGCATTGTTTTAATATTTTTTCTAAATTTAACCTCAATAGAATATAAAAAATCTCTTTTTATGATAAAATCAATTTCTGCTCCTGATATTGTTCTATAAAAAAAGATATCCTCATTTAAAAATATTCCGCTTAATTCTTTAAAAATAAAATTTTCAACCATTTCTCCGCTTATAAGATTATAATCAAGTATTTCAGAATGTCCGACTGCTGATTTAATTATTCCAAAATCACGACAATATATTTTTGGCATTTTTGTTAATGTCTTTCTTAAATTTGAAAAAAAAGGAATCAATCTTTGAAAAACAAATGTGCCCTCTAAAATATCCAAATAATTTTCAATAGTTCTTGTGTTTAATTTTAAGGTATCGCTTAATTCATTTTTATTAACTAAATTGCCGATCTGATTAGACAGCAATAATATAAGATTATTATATCCCGAAATATTTTGAACACGCAAAAAACTTGCGACATCTTTTTTAATATAAGTTTTAACAATATCATTTAATATCGCCTTTCTTTTATCTCTATTTTTTACAATAGTTACTTCTGGATAACCTCCCCAATTTATATAATCAAGAAAATTAATCTCCAAATCTTGCTTATAAATTTTATAAAAATCAGCCAGCTCTTTTATGTTGTTATTAAAATTCCAAGAATAATCATATTTATTTTCTGATTTTTCGCTTAAAAATTCTTGAAAAGAAAGAGTTTGCATAAAAAAATCAATTTTTCTTCCTGTTAAAAATTCAGAATTTTTTGTGATTTCTAAGCTTGAAGATCCTGAAACTATCAATTGCAATCTTTTCTTTTCTTTGTCAAAAATATTTTTTAAAAATAATCCAGCGTTTTTTATATATTGAAACTCGTCCAACAATATATATAATTTTTTATTTTTTAAGCCATACTGATTATTGATATATTTTAAAAATAATTTTGAATCTTTAAAAATCGGATTGTCCAAATCCTGGTCCACGGAAAAATAAACAACTTTGTTATTATTATTTTCAAGATATTTCTTAATATACAATAATAAAGTTGTTTTTCCTGTTTGCCTTGCTCCTTTTATAATAAGTATTTTTTCATCGCCAAACCATGGCTTAATTTTTTTAAATATTTCTCTTTTTATCATAATTAATTAATTTGCGTATATTTTTATTATATTTTAATTATAACAAATACTACATTTTTTTCAAGGTATTTTATATATAACTATACATTTTTTTCAAGGTATTTTTACAAATACATTTCCCTTATTCAAAGCGAGAAAGGTCATCCACCCTACGGGGAAATGCTTCGCATTTAAAAATAACCATTCGCTTCGCTCATTGTAATTGCTTCGCAATTATGCGGAGGAAGGAGTGTAACGACTGACGGAAAAGGACTGACCTTTCTCGCTTTGAGGGAGATTAGGGGAAATTGGGGAGATAAGGGGAACTGGGGGAAATAGGGGGAATAAAAAAAGGGATTCCTCGCTATCGCTCGGAATGACAAAAAGGAAGCTCGGAATGACAAAAAGGGATGATTTTTGTCATTTTAATGAAGCGGATTCAACTCCTACGAGGTCCACATTTAAGAAACTCTGTTGAAAAACCGAGTTTTTTATTATTTATTGACAATCTTTATAAAAATATTCTATACCATCATAAGTGGTTGAAGAAACATATTCCACGCCGTCAATTAAAAATG
>JAYELE010000038.1:3101-4302 GCA_034717255.1 Patescibacteria group bacterium | reverse complement strand
ATTTGTTGATTGGAAAAGGAGTGTATATTTCAAAATTAATAAACAACATCCATTAAATATTTTTGAAATTTTAAAAGGAAAGATTATTCACTCGGGATCTTACCTTACTATTTTATATCAAAAAATAATTAGCAAATGAAAAGATTAGAAAAAATTCTTCGTGTTTTTAAATAGAATATTTTACACAAAATTTTTATTCCGACGGTTCAAATAAATGTTGTTGTATATTTCCAGGTATTTGATACTTGGTGTTTCCTTTTTTTGAATAATTTTGAATTTCATTTCCGTCCATATCTACAGGAATTGCACCTTTTTGAATTAGAATACTGTTTGCATTTTTTTCAGAATCTTCGGGGGCTCTAACAAAAATCTTTCTTCCTTTTCTAAGACCATCTTTTACACCAGACCAAGTTCCGCCTTTATTACTTGATTCTGCGACAAATATATCTTTTGCTAAACCATAAATAATTGGATTTCTTGCCATTGCAAACTGAACACTCCAAGGAGCTTTTGGATGGAATGTGCTTAAGACGAGAACATCTCCGTTGATAATTTGTTTATGATATTTCCTTGAATTAAAAGTTGTTATTCCCTGCGGTAAAACTATGATGCTTTGACCTTTAAAATTAATAGCAGAATCCAATCCCTGTCTGTCAACTCCCTTTGCAAATCCGCTTACAACGACTTTATAATATTCACTCGCTTTTTTTGCGATATTGTTTGTAAATTCTAAAGAAATATTTGTAGCATTGCGAGAACCAACTATAGCGATTGAAGTTTCTTTTAATATTTTTTTGTTTCCCTTCACATATATCAGAGGTGGAGAATATTTCATTTTTAAATTTTCTTTCATTGTCGCCGGATATTCTGAAGAATTTATTGGAATAATATCATAACCTTGATTCAACAAATTCTCAACAAGAAATGAATAACTTGAAATTTCATTTTTAACATTTTTTAATAGTTCAATTTCGTTTTCTTGTAGTGAATATTTTGTTTTCCAATCGATAATATCAGAATTAAAAAAATCTGTAATATTCGTATTTGCATCATGAATTTTTACAATTATCTCATTTTTTCTTACTGTTCTCATTTTTTTTAAGTGAGACAATGCCATCCAATATGCAAATTCCTTTTGTTCATTTTCCACTTTTTATATCTCCTCCAACTGTTTTTGCGATTACTAATGGTGCAATTAATT
>JAYELE010000038.1:0-3001 GCA_034717255.1 Patescibacteria group bacterium | reverse complement strand
TTTTTCTTACTGTTCTCATTTTTTTTAAGTGAGACAATGCCATCCAATATGCAAATTCCTTTTGTTCATTTTCCACTTTTTATATCTCCTCCAACTGTTTTTGCGATTACTAATGGTGCAATTAATTTTGCTCCCAAATCAGTAAATAATTTCCCAATTTCTTTAATAGTTGCACCACTATCAAAAATATCATCTATAAGTAAAATGTTCTTATTCATAATTTCTTCTCGTTCAGCATATTCAAAAACATCTGAAACATTCTCCCTTTTTAATAGAAAATTATTAAAAATCTTTTGTGGTTTTGTATTATGTTTTTTTATCAATTTTCGACTAATTGGAATGTTTAATTTAGACGAAATCTGTATAGCAAAATTCTTAACCAAATCTCCGGAAATTGTAGAAGGGACATAAACTAATAAATCAAAATGCAAATTGGCAAATTGTTTTTTGAATGCTTTTATCGATTTATCCAATAAAAATTTTGGGAAGTCGCCACCATTTTCATATTTACAACTATGCAGAATTGCTCCAACATTAGATACACCATAATAAGATGATGCAATTCCATCAATTATATTAGATTTTTTTTGTAAATGTTTTTCAATTAATTCTTCTAAAGATGGTTTGGGAATTATTTGTAAATTTTTATTTGACTCATAATCTTCAATTGAATTTATTTCTGTTAACAAAAAATTGTTTTTATAAATTTCGTATTTTGTTAACTTTATTTTTTTTATTGCAATTTTCATGTTTTTGTTAATTTTTTTACTTGTCTTCGGTGCAACATCTAAAATAGGATAATTTTGATTTCTGAACATTTTTAATTTTTCAACTGTTTCATTCTTTGGATTTACATGTCGTTTTTTATATGTTGTATTATCGCAATTCTTTTTTTTGTTATTAAATTCATCGCCAAGATATTCGCATAAAAATTTCATTCGTGGTTCTTTCGTATATATATAATCAATCATAGAATTTAAATCATCAAGTTTAAATTTTCTCAATTCATCAAACTTTTTTGTGTTCAATTCCGGAGCATTAAATTGATATTCATAATTTTTACTTCTACCAAATTTAACTTCTTTAATTATTTCTTGTTCAATTAAATCAGCAATAATTACTTTTATCGGAGTTCGCAATAAATTTGTTTCTCTCATCAATCCTGTGATATTAAGTGGTTCCTCTTTTAAAGCGTCAATTGTTTGATTATATTTTTTTATACTTGGTCTGCCACCTTCAATAAATGATTTTGGTAATTTATAATCTTCTGCAATTCCTTTTTTATCTTCTTTGGAGTTATAAAATAGAATAATATAAGTTGGTTTGCCATCTCTTCCTGCTCTACCAATTTCTTGGTAATAGTGAATTGGTGATTGTGGAATTTGTGTATGAATTATAAATCTTATATTCGGTTTATCAATTCCCATTCCGAGAGCATTCGTAGAGATAATACATTTCCACTTATTATTCATAAACCCATTTTCAATTTCTTTTCTTTTTTCTCCGTCTAATCCGGCATGATAATAAGTTGAATTGATATTATTAAAATCAAACCATTTTGAATATGTTTCAGTATTAACTCTGGTTCCTGAATATAATAATCCCGAACCAGGAATACTTTTTATGTTTTCCGCAAGCCATAGTAATTTTTCGTCTTCGGATTTTGTCTCAATAACAAACAGATGGAAATTATCTCGAAGTAAGTTTCCACGAATTGTAATTACATCACCTGATATTTGTTTTTCAATATCTTTCTGAACTCGCTTAGTTGCAGTTGCGGTTGTGGCTAAAACGGGAAGCTCATTTGGAAGCAATTTAACTAAATTTATTATTCTCCGAAATGCCGGACGAAAGTCATGACCCCAAACAGAAACCGTATGTGCTTCATCAATCACGACCATAGATATTTGCATCTTCTGAGTTGCCTCTATCCACTTATCATTATTTTGTCTTTCCGGTGCAATGTATAAAATTTTTATTTTGCCGTCAATTGCATCTTGCATTACTTGTGAATTTTGCTCCGGTGTCTGTTCCGAATTTATAAATTTTGCTGAAATTCCTTTTTTATTTAACGCATTAACCTGATCTCGCATCAATGCAATCAAAGGTGAAAATATAATTGTAATTCCTTTAAATTGTGTCGCAGGAAATTGAAAACAAAGTGATTTACCAAAGCCCGTCTTTTCTATTAATAAAACTCTTTTGCCTTGAAGGAGCATATCAATTGTCTGCCATTGTTCATCATAAAATTTTTCAAAACCGAATTTCTCTTTTAATATTTTTTCAGCTCGATGTCTGTTCATATCTTTTCCATTTTGTTATTAATTTAAATTTACAAATTTTTTTACAATTCATAAAAATATTTTTAATAAATACAAACTTCCGAAGGTGTAAAGTTTTCAAACTTCGGAAGTTTTTCACAAATCATTCTATTTCAATAAAAATTCTCTTAACGGTATATAAGTCAATACATTGTTTATATGTGTACTTTCAAACCAAACGATTTTATCAACATTAAATTCTATTGGTTCAACTTGGAATAATTTGAATCTACGAATTAGATTTCTATCTACTCTTCCTTTTGTTCGTGCTTGAGTGATATGAGGCGACAATTTTCTGCCACTTTCATCATAAGAATATTTCGTAAAGTAACTGTTTAAAAAATAAAATATCTGTTTCGTTTGTCTGGGAATTTCTTTCATTCCTGTCCATAAAACTCTTGGTTTACCTCTTGATGGAAAATATCCATTATAACTTAATTTCAATTTAAATCGTGAAAATTCTTTAAAGCGAGTTTTTAATTCTGTCTCTGTTTCAGATAATAATGTAATATTTGTATTCCCTAAAAATTTTATTGTGATATGCATATTTGTTGGATTTATCCATTTTATCGGCGCATCATATTTAGAGAAATATTTTTGTATTCGAGACATTTCAAATTTGATCTGATCCGGCAATGGAATTGCAAAAAATGTTCTAATTTGTTTCATAATTAGTAAAG
>JAYELE010000037.1:0-4379 GCA_034717255.1 Patescibacteria group bacterium | reverse complement strand
AAATTAAAATTTTTGAAATATAAAAAATAATTAAAAAATATGGATATTCAAAACATTATACAAACAATTATTCCGTGGGTTTTGTCTCACGGGATTAAAATAATCGCTATTTTTATCGCGGGGATTTATGTGAATAAATTTTCTAAAATTTTTATTGAAAAAAGCATTAGAAAATTGATAAAGCCAAGCCAAGTTGTTCAAGATCCAGAAGCGGAAAGAAAAAGAGAAGATACTTTAATTAGAATTTTTAATAGTTTTGTTTTTGTGTTTATTTGGGCTGTCGCAGTAATGATGATTCTTTCTGAATTTGGAATTAACGCGGGACCCTTAATAGCTGGAGCCGGTATTCTTGGAATTGGATTAGGTTTTGGCGCGCAATATATTATCAGGGATTTTTTGGCTGGGTTGTTTATTATGATTGAAAATCAATATAGAGTGGGAGATGTGGTAAAAATCGCGGGCATAGGGGGAAGCGTTCAAGATGTCACTTTAAGAAAAACCGTTCTTAGAGATATAGACGGCATTGTTCATCATATTCCAAATGGAATAATAAAAACCGCTTCTAATATGTCTCAAGATTTTTCAAGAATTCATCTTAAAATCGGAGTTGCCTATAAAGAAGACATTGACAGAGTTATTAAAGTTTTAAATAATGTGTGCGAAGAATTGGCAAAAGACGAGCAATTTAGCAAAAATATTTTAAAAACTCCGCAAGTTATGGGAATAGACAAATTAGCTGATTCAGCGATAATTGTTAAAATTTTAGGAGATACCGTTCCTTTGAAACAATGGGAAGTAGCGCGAGAATTAAGAAAAAGAATAAAAATCGCTTTTGACAGAGAAAACATTGAAATTCCATTTCCTCAAGTTTCAGTTTGGCAAAGAAAAGAACAAGAATAAAAATATTATGTTTTCGCCCATTGAAGAAATTAAAAATAGGCTTGACATAGTTGAAGTTGTCAAAACCTATATTAAATTAGAAAAAACAGGCATAAATTTCAGAGGGCTTTGTCCTTTTCATTCAGAAAAAAAACCTTCTTTTTTTGTGTCGCCGAGCCGTCAGATGTGGCATTGTTTTGGAAGTTGTGGAGAGGGCGGGGACATATTTAAATTTGTGATGAAAATAGAAGGAGTAGAATTTGGAGACGCTTTGCGTATTTTGGCGCAAAGAGCCGGAGTGGAATTAAAAAAACAAGATCCGAGAATTAACACGGAAAAAAAACGATTATATGAAATTTGCGAAAAATCCGCGGGGTTTTTTGAAAAACAGTTGGAAAGCGGGAAAATGGGACAACAAGCGAATAAATATCTGTTAAATCGCGGAATAAATAAAGAATCCATAAAAAGGTGGCGTATCGGATACAGCCCAGACACATGGCAGAGCTTGTCTGATTTTTTAATAAGTAATGGATACACAAGAGATGAAATTGTAAAAGCAGGGCTCGCTGTTTGTCAAGAAAATCAACAATCAAGAACTTATGACAGATTTAGAGGAAGAATAGTTTTTCCATTTTTTGATTTAATAGGGCAAGTAGTAGGATTTACTGGTAGAATTTTCGCGCAAAAACAGGATACCGCGAAATATGTGAATACGCCGAATACATTGCTTTATGACAAGAGCAAAATTCTTTATGGATTAGATAAAGCTAAAATGGCTATTAGAAACAAAGACGCTTGTGTTATAACAGAGGGACAAACAGATGTTATTTTATCTCATCAAGCAGGGATAGAAAATACGGTTGCCAGTTCAGGAACCGCTTTGACTTCTTATCAATTAATGATTTTAAAGCGATATTCAGAAAATTTAATTACTGCTTTTGATATGGATTTAGCCGGGAATTCAGCGACAAAAAGAGGAATTGATTTAGCTCAAGAGCAAGGGTTTAACATAAAAGTGGTTGTAATGCCAAAAGACAAAGATCCCGCTGATATTATTTCTGAAAACTTAGAGCAGTGGAAACAATTAGTTGAAAACGCAAAAACAATTTTGGATTTTTATTTTGATATTAGTTTTTCAAGATATGACGCAAATACGGCAATAGGCAAAAAAGAAATTTCTAACGCTCTTTTGCCTGTGATAAAAAAAATTTCAAATAAAATAGAGCAATCTCATTGGATACAAAAATTATGTCAAAAATTGGAAGTTGACGAGCAAGCGGTTCGCGAGGAAATGGGAAAAATAAAATTTCAAGATAATTATGACGCGAGTAATATAAATAATACGAATATAGACAAAAGCGCGAGAGAGCCGCGCGCGAGCGAGCAAAAAATAAAAACGCGAAAAGACATATTAGAGCAAAGGATTATTTCTTTGCTTTTGAAAAATCCCGAGCATATATGCTTGATAGAACAAGATTTATTTTTGTTTTTTTCTCCTAAAATTCAGGAAATTTTAGAAAATTTGAAAAAAGATTCTAAATTTTACGACAAAGCCAATGATATGCCTGAAATTCGCGAATTTTTTAATAAACTTTGTTTTATGGCTGAAAAGCAAGCAGAGGAAATTGATCCAAAGAATGAAATACAAACTTGCGTTTTAGCGATTCAAGATATAGAAAAACGCGATAAACAGAAAAAAAAATCTTTAGAGATAAAAAAAGCGGAACAAGAAAATAATTTGGAACAAGTAGAAAAATTAAAAAAAGAATTTCATATTCTTTCGCAAAAAAATAATGATGAAAAAAATAAAGACAAAAAAACAAGTTAATAAAAAACGCGCATTAAAAAAGAAGGTGGCGCCAAAAGTTGTTAAAAAAACAACGCCAAAAGCGGTAAAAAAAATAGCGCGAAAAGTTGTTAAAAAAAGCAATGTTGTTAAACGCGTTTTGAAAAAAAAGGAAACAAAGAAAAAAATTGTTAAAAAAGGAGCGAAGAAACCGCTAAAAAAAGTTGTTAAAAAACGCGCGAAGAAACCGCTAAAAAAAGTTGTTAAAAAACGCGCGAAGAAAATTGTGGGAAAAAAAGAGAAGAAAGTCGTTAAAAAAAAGATTGTAAAGAAAAAATTGACCGAACAAGAAAAAATAGCTTATCAAGAAAAAACGCAAGAGATTATAGAAAAAGGAAAAACAAGAGGGTTTGTTACTTTTTCAGAAATTTTGGTTTGTTTTCCAGATATAGGGCAAGATCCTATGGAATTAGAATTATTGTATGACAAATTAGACCAACAAGGGATTGAGGTTAAAGAAGTCAGAGAATTTTTGGAACCTATGGACAAAAAAGCGAAAAATAAAAAACAAGGAAAGTATAAGATTGATTCAATTCAGATGTATCTTAAAGAAATAGGCGTGACAAAACAATTAACAGCAGCGCGAGAAAAAGAATTTGCTCGCAGGATTGAAAAAGGAGATGACGATGCGAGAAAAAAGTTGGCTAAAGCCAATTTGAAATTAGTGGTGTCAATCGCAAAAAAATTTATTGGCAGAACTCCGAATTTAACTCTTTTGGATTTAATACAAGAAGGAAATCTTGGGCTTTTTCGCGCTGTTGAAAAATTTGATTGGAGAAGAGGATATAAATTTTCTACATACGCGACATGGTGGATAAGACAGTCAATCACGCGCGCCATAGCTGATCAGTCAAGAACAATTAGAATTCCTGTTCATATGGCTGAAGTTTTGAGCAAATTTACAAAAACGCGTAGGTCTCTTGTTCAATCCTTAGGCAGAGAACCTTTGCCTGAAGAAATTGCTTCTGAAATGAAAATTGATGTGTCAAAAGCTTATCATGTAATGAAAGTGGCGCAAGAATCTATTTCTTTGGAAACGCCGGTGGGGGACGATGAAGGGAATAGCGTTTTGTCAGAATTTGTGGAAGATAAAAAAATAATTTCGCCTTTTACGGAATCGTCAAGAATTTTGCTTCGCGAACGATTAGACGAAGTTTTGATAGATTTAGCTCCAAGAGAACAAAAGATATTGGGAATGAGATTTGGTTTGAAAGACGGAGCAACTCACACGCTGGAAGAAGTGGGGCAAGAATTTGGAGTAACAAGAGAAAGAATTCGTCAAATAGAGGCAAGAGCATTGGAAAAAATCAGAGAAAATAAAAAAGTCAAAAAACTTCAAGGATATAAGTAAAGGGTGTTGTAGTGTTTTAATTGTTGTATCGTTGTAATGAAATTGAAACGCGAAAAAGGTCGCGCCTCAAAGAGGAAAGAGCGAAGCGTATGACAGAAAGAGGAGCGACCTTGCGCAGCGTTTTGTATTCAAAGGAAAAAAGCAATATATTGGAATTTTTTAAATCTTGAAAAAAATTTATTTTTAAGTATAGTGAAAATATGCTAAATATAGCAGAAATGCATTTTATTCCGCGGTAGCTCAATTGGTAGAGCGAGAAGCTGTTAACTTCGAGGTTGTAGGTTCGAGTCCTACTCGCGGAGC
>JAYELE010000036.1:0-22410 GCA_034717255.1 Patescibacteria group bacterium | reverse complement strand
TTTGGTTGTTCTTATTTGGTTGTGTCTCCAGAGCATAATTTGATTACAAATTATAAATCAGAAATTCAAAATTATAACCATGTTGAAAAATATATTAACAAAGCGAAAAATAAATCTGATTTAGACAGAACTGATTTAGCAAAAGAAAAAACCGGGGTTGAGTTAAAGGGGATTAAAGCAATTAATCCAGTTAATAATGAAGAAATTTCAATTTGGATCGCGGATTATGTTTTAGCTTCTTATGGAACAGGCGCAATAATGGCTGTGCCAGCTCACGATGAAAGAGATTTTGAGTTTGCGAAAAAATTTAATTTAGAAATTAAGCCGGTTGTTATCCCGGAAAAACTTGTCAAAGGAGATATTTATGTTGGACACGGGATTAATATAAATTCCGATTTTCTAAATACATTAAAAACTATTGAAGCAAAGAAGAAAATTATTAAATGGTTGGAAAAAAATAATCTCGGGGAAAAAGCGATAAATTATAAACTTCGCGATTGGGTTTTTTCTCGCCAGCATTATTGGGGCGAACCGATTCCAATTATAAAATGCGAAAAATGCGGAAATGTCGCAATAAAAGAAAAAGATTTGCCGTTGGAATTGCCAGCCGTGAAAAATTACCAGCCAAGCAAGACAGGAGAATCGCCATTGGCAAAAATAGACAGATGGGTTAACATAAAATGCCCGAAATGCGGGAACAAGGCAAAAAGAGAGACAGACACAATGCCGAATTGGGCTGGTTCAAGTTGGTATTATTTAAGATACCTTGACCCAAAAAATAATAATAAGTTTGTTGACGAGAAAAAAATTAGATATTGGATGCCTGTTGATTTATATAACGGAGGAATGGAACATACGACTTTGCATTTGCTTTATTCGCGATTTTGGCATAAATTTTTGTTTGATTTGGGATTTGTTAATACAACAGAGCCGTATAAAGCGCGAAGGTCGCAAGGAATGATTTTAGCGGAAGATGGGCAGAAAATGAGCAAATCGCGAGGCAATGTTGTTAGTCCTGATGATATTATTAAAAAATACGGGGCTGATACGCTACGATTATATGAAATGTTTATAGGTCCTTATGACGAAGCAATTCCATGGAAGATAAGCGGGATAATCGGAATTAAAAGATTTTTACAAAAAATATGGCAAGCGCGAGAAAAAGTAAATCAAAAACAAAGCAATGGAGGGCAAAAAATAGAAAAATTGTTTCATCAAACAATTAAAAAAATCACAGAGGATATAGAAAATTTGAAATTCAACACGGCCATATCCAAGTTAATGATTTTATTAAACGAGATGGAAAAAGAAAAATCAATATCCATAATCCATTATTCAAAATTTTTAATTCTTTTAAGTCCATTTGCTCCGCATATTGCGGAAGAACTTTGGAAATTGTCAGGCAATAAAAAAAGTATTCATTTGGCAAAATGGCCTGAATATAATAAAGAATTGGCAAAACAAGAAAACGCTGTTTTAATTATTCAAGTCAATGGCAAAGTTCGGGATAAAATAGAAATAGAAAGCGGTATTGCGGAAAAAGAAATAAAAGATATAATTTTGAATAGAAAAAAAATTAAAAAATACACAGAGAATAAACAAATTAAAAAAATCATATTCATCAAAGGAAAATTGGCAAATATAGTAATTTAAAATTTTTATTTTTGAACTTATTATGTGTGGCATTATAGGATATATTGGTCAAAAAAATAATCCGCAAATAGGATTGAGCGCTTTAAGGCGTTTGGAATATAGAGGCTATGATTCAGCTGGAATCGCTGTTTATAATCCTGAAAAAAAGGAGATTTTTTGTTTGAAATCAAAAGGCAAAATACAGGAATTAGAAAAAAAGTTTGCGCAAAATCCTGTTCAAGGAAGTCCTTTTATTTTACATACAAGATGGGCTACTCACGGAGAGCCAAGCGAAATAAACGCGCATCCTCATCATAGCAATAACAAAAATATTTTTGTTGTTCATAACGGTATTATTGAAAATTTTAAAGAAATAAAACAAGCGTTAATAAAACAAGGATATAAATTTTTTACAGAAACAGATACAGAGGTTCTTCCTAATTTAATTGATTATTATTTTGAAAATAATTTGGAACAAGCTGTGAGACAGGCAATGAAAAAAGTTAAAGGAGCTTACGCAATAGCTGTGATAAGTCGCGATGACCCTGATAAAATTGTTGTCGCAAAATTTGGGTCGCCTTTGATTTTAGGGATAAATGAAAATGAATTTTTAGTTGCTTCAAGTCCAGAAGCTGTTATTTCTCATACTAATCAGATAATCACATTAGATGATGATGAAATAGCTGTGTTATATCATAATAACTTTTTTATATTAAAAGAAAAACCGATTGAAACAATTGATTTGAAATTAGAAGAAACAGAAAAACAAGGATTTTCTCATTTTATGCTAAAAGAAATTTATGAAGAGCCGGAAGCAATAAGAAAAAGCATTGTTGGAAGAATGATTTTAGAGCAAGGGTTGGCAAAATTAGGCGGATTAGACAATGTTTCAGAACAATTAAAAAAAATAGAAAAAATAATTATTATTGGATGCGGAACAGCGAGTTATGCCGGGAAAGTGGGAGAATATATGTTTGAAGAATACGCTAAATTGCCGACAAAATTAGAAACAGCTTCTGAATTTCGTTATAAAAATTCTATTCTTGACAGTAAAACAGCTGTTTTGGCTATTTCTCAATCAGGGGAAACAGCTGATACATTGGAAGCTGTGAAAGAAGCTAAAACAAAAGGATGTTTAACAATAGGATTAGTCAACGCAGTTGGTTCGTCTATCGCAAAAGAAACAGATGCTGGAGTTTATTGCAGGGTTGGACCAGAAATAGGGGTTGCGTCCACAAAAGTATTTTTGTCGCAAATTTCTATTTTAGCGTTAATAGCGATATTTTTAGGCAGACAAAGAGGAATGAGTTTAGTTGCGGGGAAAAAAATTCTTGAAGAATTAAATAAATTGCCTGATTTAGCTGAAAAGATATTAGAGCAATCAGATTACATAAAAAAATTGGTTGAAAAATATTCAGAATACAGAAATTTTTATTTTTTAGGCAGAAAATATAATTTTTCAATTGCTATGGAAGGAGCTCTAAAATTAAAAGAAATCGCGTGGAAAATTCACGCGGAAGGTTTAGCTGGGGGAGAGCTTAAACACGGACATATAGCTTTAATTGACGAAAATTTTCCAACAATAGCTATTTGTTTGTCTGATTCGGTTTATGGCAAAATGGAAAACGCAATACAAGAAATAAAAGCGCGAAAAGGGAAAATTATCGCTATTGCCACGCAAGGCAATGAAGAAATTAAAAATTTAGCCGATGATGTGATTTATATTCCAAAAACATTGGAAGCGCTCACGCCTATTTTATCTGTTATTCCTTTGCATATTTTCGCGGCTTATTTAGGATTAAAATTAGGATTAGACATAGACAAACCGCGTAATCTTGCTAAAAGCGTCACAGTAGAGTAGAATAAAATAAATATGTTAAACAAATTAAATAAAAAATTATGATTTATGTTGTCGGGCATAAAAATCCAGACACTGATTCTATTGTTTCCGCAATAGCTATAACGGATTATTTTCAAAAACTTGGCAAAAAAGCCAAAGCAATCAGAGTTGGAAAAATAAACAAAGAAACAGAGTTTGTTTTGAATAAAATTAAAATAAAAGCGCCAAGCTTGATTAAGAATTTGTCCAATAAACAAGTTTTTTTAGTTGATCATAACGCGACAGAACAAAGCGGAGATGGAATTGAAAAAGCTGAAATTATAGGCGTTTTAGACCATCATAATTTGGGAGGAATAAAAACAGACAAACCAATATATTTTAGAATTGAAGAAATAGGATCTACCGCAAGTTTGATTTTTAAAGTTTTTCAAGAAAAAAATATCTCATTAAACAAAAAACAAGCGTTTTTACTGCTTTGCGCCATTATTTCCGATACATTAAAATTTACTTCGCCAACAACAATTAAAAAAGATATAGAAATCGCCAAGAAATTGGCAGTTATTTGCGAGCAAGATATTGATGAATTAGCGCAAGATATGTTTAAAGCAAAATCAGACATTAAAGGAATGAGTTTAGAAAATATAATTTTATCTGATTACAAAGAATATAAAGAAAAGAATAAGATTTTTGGAATAGGCCTTTTTGAAATAATAAATCCTAAAATTATTTTAGATAAAAAACAAAAAATTTTAGATTTGCTTGTTAACTTAAAGCAAAAGAAAAAAATTGATTTAATGTTTTTTACTATTGTTGATATTATAAAAAAACAAACGTATTTATTTATTATTGGCGATAAAGAAAAAATAATCGCTGAAAAAGCGTTCAAGAAAAAAGAAAAACAAAATTTAATTTTTTTGTCAGGAATTGTTTCGCGAAAAAAACAAATAGTTCCAGCAATCATTAAAGCATTAGAAAGCAGAAAGTAGAAAGTTTATAATTTGATAATTTTAACAATCATTATGTTTCAAAATCTTTTAGACAAAACAAATAAAAAAAATATTCTCTTAGGCAATGAAGCGATTGTAAGAGGAGCTTTGGAAGCTGGCGTGGAATTTGTTTCTACTTATCCCGGCACTCCGGCGTCGGAAATAGGAAATACTTTTTTTGAATTAAAAAAGCGAAAATTAAAAATCGCTGAGAATTTTTATTTTGAATTTTCCGTAAATGAAAAAACAGCTTTGGAAGCAGGGGCAGGGGCTTGTTTTTGCGGATTAAGAACTTTGGTTGCTATGAAAAATTTTGGTTTGAATGTGGCTTCTGATTTTTTATTTCCATTAGTGTATTCAGGAGTAAAAACAGGAATGGTTATTGTTGTGGCAGATGACCCTCAATGTTGGAGTTCCGCGCAATCAGAAGAAAATACGCGAGGGTTCGCGCGATTGATGAATATCCCTATTTTAGAACCAAGCGACGCGCAAGAATGTTGCGTTTTTACAAAATTTGCTTTTGAAATGTCTGAAAAATTCAAAATTCCCGTTATGATAAGAGAAACAACGCGCGTGGCGCATCAGAGCGCGCCAGTTAAATTGTCAAAAATTAGAAAAACAAAGAATAAAGCAAAATTTATAAGAGATAAAAGACAATTAGTCACAATGCCTCCAAGAGTGTTGGAAATGCATAAAGAATTATTAGAGAAAGAGCGCGCGATTAAAGAATTTTCCGAAAAATCATTGTTAAATTTTATAGAAAAACCGCAAGGAAAACAAAAATTTTCAAAAATAGGAATTATAACTTCAAGCATTTCTTATTTGCATACAATGGAGGCGTTAAAAGAATTAGATATCTCTTTGCCTTTGTTAAAGCTTGGTTTTTTTCATCCATTGCCAGAAGAAAAAATAAAAAAGTTTATTAAAAATTTAGACAAAGTTTTAATAATAGAGGAATTAGATCCATATTTGGAAAGAGAAATTAAAATTTTGGCAAAAGACGCGAATAATAATTTGAAAATTGTTGGAAAAGAATTATTGCCAGAAGTAGGGGAATTAAAACCAGAAATAGTTGTTCAAGCATTGGCAAAATTCGCGAACATAAAAATTCCATTAAATTTAATTAAAAAAACCAAGACAAGCATTAAACGATTTCCGCAACTTTGTCCGGGATGTCCTTATTGGTTTGTGTTTAACGGAATAAAAAAAGCTTGTAAAAATAAAGATGTTATTTTTGGCGGAGATATCGGATGTTATATGCTTGCGGGATTTCCTCCGCATAATATACAGGATTATTTATATTGTATGAGTTCTTCAATAGGAATTGCTCATGGAATAAAAAAAGCAAATGAACAAAATTCAAAAAAGAACAAAGAGCAGAAAATTATCGCTTTTATTGGAGATTCAACTTTTTTTCATTCAGGAATTTCAGCGTTAATAAATGTTGTTTTTAATAAATCAAATCCTTTGATAATTATTATGGATAATTCAACCACCGCAATGACAGGGCATCAACCAAATCCCGGAGCTCCTTTTGAACCAAATGGCTTGTCAATTGAAAATATTGTTTTGGCGTGTGGCATAAAAAATTTAAAAATAATTGATCCAGCAAAACAAGACGAGTTTGTTAAAATTATTAAAGATTTTTTGAACAAAAAACAAGCTTCTGTAATTATCGCCCGTAGTCCTTGCAGATTTGTGAGATAACGGAATAAAAGAAAAACCGCGATTTCAAGGAATATATTTCATTTTTTTCGCTTAAAGTATTTTTAAGCGGAAAAATGCTTTACAAATTTGTTTTATTTTGGTAGTATCCTATATTAAACAATAGGTCTATAGATTAAAATGAAATTATTAAATAAAATTACAACTTTTTTGAAAGAGGTTATGTTGGAATTAAAAAAAGTAAGTTGGCTTTCGCAAGACGAAGTTATCAAATATACTTTGATTGTTATTGTGTTTTGTTTAGTAGTCGCGTTTTTTTTAGGCGGTTTGGATTTTATATTTTCAAGTTTGTTTAATAAATATGTGTTTTAAGATTTTTAAATTATGTCTAAACAACTTATTGATCAAAAACGAAATTGGTATGTGATACACACTTATTCTGGATATGAAGACGCTGTTGCCAAGGCCTTGAAACAAAGAAAGGAAAGTTTAGCTATGGAAGACAAAATTTTTCAAGTTTTAGTTCCAAAAGAAAAAAAAATTAAAATTAAAAATGGAAAAAGAAAAGTAGTGGAGGAAAAAATATATCCCGGATATGTGCTTGTGGAAATGATTGTTACTGACGATTCTTGGTATGTGGTTAGAAACACTCCCAATGTCACAGGTTTTGTCGGGGCTGGCACTACTCCGATTTTTGTTTCTAAACAAGAGATTGATGTTTTGCAATCTAAAACTGAAGAAAAAGAACCGCAACATAAAATTGATTTTGAAATTAATGAAAAAGTAAAAGTTGTTGATGGTCCCTTTAAGGGTTTTGACGCCAGTGTTTCAGAGATAGATCAAGAAAGAGGAAAAGTAAAAGTATTAGTTAATATGTTTGGCAGGGACACTCCTGTTGAATTAGATTCATTACAAATTAAAAAATTATCATAATGAAAACAATAAAAGCAACAATAAAATTACAAATTCCAGCTGGAAAAGCGACTCCAGCCCCTCCTGTTGGTCCAGCATTGGCTCAACATGGTTTGAATATCTCTGATTTTTGTCAACAGTTTAACGATAAGACAAGAGAACAAGAGGGTTTTAAGATTCCTGTTGAGATTAGCGTTTACGAGGACAGGACTTATGATTTTATAACAAAACAACCGCCCGCGTCAGAGCTTTTGAAAAAAGCTGTTGGCATAGAAAAAGGGTCTGGAAAACCCAATAAAAAGAAAGTCGCTAAAATTACGAAAGAACAGCTTAAAAAAGTGGCTGAAAAGAAAATGACGGATTTGAACGCCAACGACATTGAACAAGCAATGAAAATAGTTGAAGGAACAGCGAAAAGCATGGGAATAGAAATAAAATAACTATGCGCGTATCCAAAGAACAATATTATCTTAATATAGCCAAGCAAGTCGCTCAAAGGTCAACTTGTTTTAGAATAAGATTTGGAGCGGTTATTGTCAAAGACGATCAAATTATTTCCACTGGCTATGTCGGAGCTCCGAGAAAAACAAAAGATTGTTTTGAAAGAGGTAATTGTTTGAGAAATGAAATGAATATTCCGCATGGCGAGAGATATGAACTTTGCAGAAGCGTTCATAGCGAACAAAATGCGATAATAAACGCGGCGCGCGCCGGAGTTTCATTATTGGGCGGAAATATGTTTCTTTTTGGCGAAGATTTAGACGGAAATATAATTGACGCTTTTCCTTGTTTCATTTGCAAAAAAATAATTATAAATTGCGGATTAGATAAAGTAATTTGTTCAAGAAAAGATAAAGGTTTTGAAATTTTCAAAGTTGAAGATTGGGTTAATGACTGGCAAGAAAAAGATGTTTTAGACGACAAGCATCAATACGGAAAATAATTATCCTTTTAATTTTCTCTTTTTTTTCCTAATTTTCCCATTTTTTCAAAATTCGTCCTTGCTTCATTAAGAGTGAATCAAGGACGGGTTTTAACCCAATAGCACATATACAATACAATAGGAGATGAGAACTATGGAAAGACAAAGAGAGTTTCAAGCGCCGAAAACATTGCTTATCGAAGAAGGGAATTTCCACACAGCGTGGTTAAAAGCCGTAAGGAATGTTTTGAAAAAGGGCGCGCCTATAACTTTTGGTTCTGAAAAAGAGCCAAAATATGCGCTGGATACTTGCCAGATAATTGAGCTTTATGGTCCAGCCATAAAGCAAATTAAAAGCAAAAGTACGCATCCGCAATTTCCTTTTCAGAGAATAGAGGAATATTGCGAGGAGTATACTCGTGGCTACTTAGCTGAATACCCAAAAAAGCCAGAAATCCAAAAATTTGTGTATTTATATTTTGAGCGGTTTGCTCAATATAACGACGCAAGTTTAGATCAAGTTGTTTTGTTAAAAGATCAGTTAGCAGAACAGATAAGGTCTGGAATTCCAAGTAATCGGGACCAAATGATCACTTGGCAACCAGGTATTGATTTAGGTAGCAAGTCGCCTCCGTGTCTTCAACGAGTATGGATTCGCTATCTGGGCAACGAAAAAGTGATACTCCATTATACATGGAGATCGCGGGATTTGTTTTCAGCATGGCAAGCGAACATTATCGCGCTTACCGATATGCTGTACAGAGAGGTTTTGAAACCGAATAATTGCGAAATCGTGAAACTCATTGATTTTTGCGATTCTTTGCATATCTATAAAAGTGATATGCAGTCCGCAAAAGAAGCGGTCAAAATGCTTCCAGCTTTCGGAAATTTTGTTTGAACACAGCCACCTCTTTCGGCTGTTCTTTTTTTTTGCGTTAATACAAAATTGAGTAGGACAAGGACTGTCCTTGTCCTACTGTTTATTTGACATTTGTTATATTTTTGTTATACTATTTTTAATAGTACATATACAACAAAGAAGGAGATGTGAGAATATGAATATAGAAGAATTAGAGCAAAGAGTAAGGGATTGCTTGGAAACAGAGCCAAATAAAGATCCTGTATTCAGGATGGCAATTCTTTTGTCAGAGGTGGGCGACATAGCGAAGTATATGACTCACGACCAAAAGATAAATCCTTTGGCTAGGTCTCATGGATCCAAGGAAGATGAAAAGCTTGCTTATGGGCAAGCATTTGTCCAATTTTTTGCTTGTATGGTTCTTAGGGGAATAGATCCTGAAGAAGCTATAAATCTTGGTCTTCTTCATTGGGAAGATAAAGATTGGGCAAAAAAATCTCCTCAACGAAATAAGGAAGGAGATATAGAGGAGACCGTTATAATAGGAATTGCTTCATCACCAGGAGTGATTGAAGGAAAAGCTTTTGTTTTATCGCCATTTGATAAAGCGAAAATACCAGAAGCAAGAGCAAAAATTTTGGTCACAGATTATTTGCGTCCCGACTATGCTATTGCTGCTATAGAAGCTAAAGTAAAAGCTATAGTGACAAATCAAGGAGGAAGCGTTTCGCATGGCGCTACAATAGCAAGACAGCATGGAATGCCATGCGTGTCGGGAACAGCAAACGCTACGGAAAGGATTCATCAAGGAGACTATATCTCTGTAGATGGAAAAGCGGGAGAAATAGTTATACTTGAATGAGCTTGAAACATTAGCTCTTTTTTTTTATTTTAAAATATAGTAGAATATAAATAGTATAATAAATAAATTATGAAAATTATGAAAAAAATAATAAATTATTTTTTAAATATTTTTCAAAATTATGAAAATTATGAAAATTATGAATAAAAATAATGTGGCAAAATTAATTGACCATACAAACATTGACATAAAAGCGAGCGCGCGCGATATAAAGAAAACTTGCGATGAGGCGAAAAAATATAATTTTCGTGGAGTTTGCGTAAATCCTGAATATGTAAAATTGGTTAAACAAGAATTAACAGGAACTGAGATAAAAACAGTTGTTTTAATTGACCCTCCTATGGGTTTGAGTTCTCATAATCAAAGAGTTTCAATGTGTAAAAAAGCGAAAAAAGACGGCGCAAATGATTTAGATATTGTTATGAATATTGTTGATTTGAAATATGAAAAATACGATAAAGTTTTAAATGATTTGAAAGATATTTGCAAGATAGGGGATGTAAAAGTTATTATTGGAAGCGGATTTTTAACTGATAAAGAAATAGGAATCGCAAGCAAGATTGTAAAAAAAGCTGGAGCGACTTGTGTTAAAACAGCCACTTTTGGAGATCCGTTAGAGAATAGGGAATTAAAAGAAAAAGCAGAGCATCTTAAAATAATGAGAAAGAACGCTCCGGGTCTTTTGATAAAAGCGTCTGGCAAAATAAAAAATTTAAAAGATTTAAAATTAATGGCGCGAGCCAAAGCCGATATAATTGGAACAAGCAATGGGGTAGAAATTATTAAAAGCGTTTAATATTATGTATTATTTTCCCACAATTGGTTTGGAAATTCATATTGAATTAAAAACAAGGTCAAAAATGTTTTGTTCTTGTTTGAATGACCCTCATCTAAAACAGGCAAATGTTAATATCTGCCCTGTTTGCATGGCTCATCCCGGAACATTGCCAAACGCAAATAAACAAGCCATAGAATTTGTTATTATGGCGGGCTTGGCGTTGAATTGTGAAATCGCGGAAACATCAAAATTTGACAGAAAAAATTATTTTTATCCTGATTTGCCAAAAGGATACCAAATATCCCAATATGATATGCCTTTTTGCGAACATGGATTTTTGGAAGTAAAATCGCAAGAGCCAAATTTTGAATTTAAAAAAATTAGAATAAAAAGAATTCATATGGAAGAAGACACAGGGAAATTAATTCATCCAAAAGGAGAAGATTATTCTTTGGTTGATTTTAATCGCGCTGGAGTTCCTTTAATGGAATTAGTGTCAGAAGCGGATATTCATTCAGCAAAAGACGCGAGGAAATTTGCGGAAGAATTGCGTTTAATTTTTAGATATTTAAATATCTCAGACGCGAATATGGAAAAAGGACAAATGCGCGTTGAAGTGAATATTTCTGTTCAAAAAGTAGAAAATGGAGAAGAGCCAAAAATAAATTTAAAAGAAAGCGAATTAGGAACAAAAGTGGAAATAAAAAATTTAAATTCTTTTCGCATTGTGGAAAAAAGCATTGAGCATGAAATTAAAAGACAATCTCAAGATTTAGAAAAAGGCAAAAAAATTATTCACGAAACAAGGGGTTGGAACGAAGATAAAAATGAAACTTTTAGTCAAAGGAAAAAAGAAAAAGCAAATGATTATCGCTATTTTCCAGAGCCTGATTTGCCGATTATGAAATTGGGAGAAAACGGATTTATGGATATAAAAGAGATTAAAAATAAAATTCCAGAACTTCCGCAAGAAAAAAGGAGCAGATATAAACAAGAATATAATTTGTCAGACAATGAGATTGAAATTTTTATTCAAAATAAAAACTTGGCAATGTATTTTGAGAATGTAATGTCTGAGTTGAGAAATTGGGTGAAAGAGACGCAAATAAAAACAAAAATACATAATAATGATTTTTTTAAGTTGTCAAAATTATGTTGTAATTATATTATCACAGATTTACAAGGATTGCTTAAAAATAAAAGCGTAAAACACAAGGATTTTTTAATAACTTCGGAAAATTTTGCTGAATTTATTTCATTGATTTATAAAAAAGAAATTTCTTCAAAAATAGCGAAAATAGTTTTGTTGGAAATGTTTGACAAGGGAGCGGACCCGTCTCATATTATAGAGGATAAAGGATTAAAACAGATTACTAATGAGAAAGAAATTGAAGAAATAATAAAACAAATTATTTCAGAAAATAAAAACATAGTTGAAGGTTATAAAAAAGGAAAACAAAGTGTTTTACAATTTTTAATAGGACAAGCAATGGCGAAAACAAAAGGCAAAGCAAATCCTGAATTAGTTGTTAAAATTTTTAAAAATTTACTAAATGAAAAATAATAAAATTTATATTATAAATTCAAAAAAGGAAAAAGAATTGTTTTCTTTTGACAAAGTATATCAATCCGCGCGCAGAGCCGGGGCTGATAAGGATTTGGCAAAAGAGATAGCTGTGAGTATTCAACAAGAAATTTTTCCCAATGCTAAAACTTCTGATATTTATAGAAAAATAAAAAAAATTCTCAGAGTAAAGGATTATAAAACTAATTTAAAATTTTCTTTGAAACAAGCAATAAATAAATTAGGACCAACTGGTTTTCCTTTTGAAAAATATGTCGCGGAGATATTTAGAAATAACGGGTTTGAAGTAAAAATCAATCAATATATTTCGGGATTGTGTCTTCCAAGTTATGAAATAGATTTTGTGGCGAAAAAAGAAAATTTAATATATATTGGGGAGTGTAAATTTAGAAATGTGGCAGGCGATAGAGTTCACACAAAAAATGTTTTAGCGAATTTTGCTCGTTTTTTAGATATTTATAATGGAAAATTTTTTAGCGATGATGAAAAGAAAAATTTTGAAATTAAAACAATAATGGTTACAAACACAAAATTTACAAATATAGCTCAAAAATATTCTGAATGCGTTGGAGCCGAGCTTTTGGGATGGAGATATCCAAAGCAAAACAGTTTGGAACATTTAATAGAAAAGCAAAAACTTTATCCAATCACAATTCTTCCGTCGCTGAATAAGAGTTTGAAGCATATTTTTGTTTCAGAAAAGATAATACTTGCTCGCGATGTTTTAAAAATTAACGCAAAAAATTTTGCGAAAAAATATAAAATTTCTGAAAATAAAATTAGCGCATTAACAAAACAAGCAAAAATTTTATTAAATTCTTAAATTAAATATACAATGAATTTATCTATCGGAATTGTTGGTTTGCCAAATGTTGGCAAATCAACTTTATTTCAAGCAATAACTAAAAAACAAGTTGAATGTTCTAATTATCCGTTTTGCACTATTGACCCTAATAAGGGCGTTGTGGCTGTGCCTGACGCAAGAATTGATAAAATGGCTGAATTATTTAATTCAGTTAAAAAAGTTTATGCGACCGTGGAATTTGTTGATATAGCTGGATTGGTTAAAGGCGCGAGCGAAGGGCAAGGGTTGGGCAATAAATTTTTGGCGAACATAAGAGAAGTTGACGCGATTATTTATGTTTTGCGATGTTTTGAAAATAAAAAAATAATTAATACAGAAAGTAATGTTGATTTTTTAAGAGACAAGGAAATTTTAGACACTGAATTAGCTCTAAAAGATTTAGAAGTAATAGAAAAAAGAATTAAAGGATTAGAAAAAGAAGCGAAAACAGGAGACAAAAAAATTGTTAAAGAAATAGAAACTTTGTCGTTTGCTTTGGACATTTTAAAAAAAGGAGAGATTTTAAGGAATATTCAATTAGATGACGAGCAAAAGAAAATACTTAATCAATATGAGTTGCTAACTTTAAAACCTGTTTTGTATTTGTTAAACACAAGCGAAAATGAAATTTCAGAAGACAAAATAGAAATTTTGAAAAAAAATAATTCTCAATTTTTAATTATTGATATTTTAACGGAATTTCAAGCAATGGATATAGACGCAGAACAAAGAAAAGAATTTGGTTTGCCAAAAGAATTAAAACTTGATTTTTTAATTAAGGAGTCATATAAATTGCTTGATTTGATTACTTTTTTTACAACAGGCAAAGACGAAACACGCGCATGGGTTCTTGAAAAAAATTCCACGGCTCCGCAAGCTGGCGGAAAAATTCATAGCGATTTTGAGAAAAATTTTATTAAAGCTGATATTATAAATTATAAAGATTTGATAAATGCGGGAACATTCGCGAAAGCAAAAGAAAAAGGTTTAATCCAAACGCAAGGAAAAGAATATATTGTTCAAGAAGGCGATGTCATAGAAATAAAAAGTTCCTTGTAAAATAAGATTTTTAATTTTTGTGAATAATGAATTTCGTTAGTGAATTAAAGCTTAGCATTTTTATGATATTTGAAAAGTTTGCCAACTTTACTGACGGCCGTCAGTAAAGTTGGCAGATTTTTTGTTTAGAGAGTTTAATGAGATTTGACAAGAATAAGGGATTATGCTATTATTTTAGTATTATTCGCTCTTTTTAATTTAATATGGATATGAATACTTTATATGAAAGTATGATTTGTATTGATTGGAAATCGGGGATAATAAGAGAATAAGGAGGAATATAATATGGAAGGAACAGAAGACAAAAAGATTTCTGATGGCAGAGGTCTTTTAGACAAAGGAAATTGGGAAGAAGCTCAAAAGCTTTTTGAGGATGTTGCGAATATGTCGATTGCGACATTAAGAGAAGCTTCTGGGCTTATAGGTTGGGCCTATTGGAAGAAAAACGAGAAAGATAAGGCTGCTGAACATTGGCGAGCAGCTATTGATCTTACTAGGTTTCCAGACATGAGCAACTCAACCGCTCTTAGCGGTCTCGCGCTCTATATGGCCCCTCGGAAGAGTCCGATAGCCAGGAATTATGCTATGCTTTCAATAGCAATGATTCCAGACGGGGAAGGAACCCCAGACCATTCCATACGGACAAATGCGTGTGGGATAGCTCTTGCGCAACTTGGAGATCTTGCGGAAGCGGAAAGGATTTTGAGAGAGACAATGAAAATGAACGAGGAATTTGAATCGTCGCCAGATCTTAAAATTTCCAAAATAGGGAAGCACCAGCGAGCCAAGAATGGCTACAATTTTTCGGCTTTGGTTCTGATCCCTCAAGGAAAGTACGACGAAGCCAGAGAAGAACTTTATAATGAAGTAATTCCGAGGTATCAGGCAGTAGGCGCAATATCAGATTTGGCAGCCGCTCTCTTTCGGGTAGGATTGACCTATGAGAAGGAAGAGAAGTATGTGGACGCTCTTCGTTGGTATCAGGCATGTTTGTACGAATGGACGATAGTCGGAGACGATGCTCGCATAAAGCAGGCTTGGGAGAATGTTGATAGGGTCAGAGAAAAGATCAATGCAAAGGATACTAATACTCGCGACTCTACTGACGAGTGGACAGAAAGGGCGATGGCTCGTGCCGTAGACCAAGCTTAGACCAAGCTTAGACCAAGCTTAGACCAAGCTTAGACCAAGCTGGCGACAAGCAAGTGATGGTCAATCAGAAAGTTTATAGAAATATAGATGATTATGATTGATCTATTTTTTTTGCTTAATTTTTCAATAATTTAGATTTTGGATAATTATATATTTATGTTATTATAAATTTAATTATATTTTGGATTATATAGCTATGTCAATTTTTCCTAAAATTGAGAGAATAACTTTTAATGCGAGTATATCGCATTTTTTTTTGATGTTTGGATATAAACTTTTTTCTTTATATTTCCCGTTGTTTTTAATAGCAAAAGGAATGTCTTTGCCACAAGTCGCTTATGCTTATGTTTTAATTTATTTGCCTATTGCTATTTTTTCGCCAATAACAGGATATTTAAACCATAAAATAAATTCATGGATTTTAATAATTTTGGGAATTTTAGGATATGCTATTTATTGTTTAGGAATGATTTTAATTGAATCATTTGCTTTATTTTATTTATTTCAAATTCTTTTGGGAATTTCCGCTACATTATTTTTTGTGAGTATGAGAAAAATTTTAATGGCTTATAAAATGGAAAATCACAACAGAGCTTTTGCGTGGTTTTATTCTTCTCCATATTACGCAAGCGCGATTGCTCCCATAGTAGGCGCTATTCTTATTTATAAATTTAATTTTATAGCTGTTTTCGTTGTTAGTTTATTTTTACATTTTTTAAATATTATATTTTGTTTGGTTCAATTTAAAAATCATACTATTAAAGATGTTGTTTCTTTACAAAATAAAAAAACAATTTGTTTTGCGAAAGTTTGCGAAAATTATCAAAATGTATTTAAAAAATTAAAACAAAAAATTATTTTAATTCCTATTTTAATTTGTTTTTCTGTTTTAATTTTATCAGGATTTTATCGCGCATTTTTTGTTTTATTTTTAAAGGATTTAGGATGGTCTCAGGATTTGATTTTATTTTTTGTTTCTTTGATTTCTTTTATATTTTTGCCAATTTCATTTTTTACCATAAAACGAATAGGAAAAAAAGACAGCGAAAATAATATTTATCAAGGTTCTATATTAACTGGAATTTTGTCAATTGTTTTAGGGGGATTAGGGGCTTTTGCTAGTTTTTACAGCATTTTTTTAGTGAAATTCGGGCAAGCGATTTCTGGATTGATGTTTGGTTCAGGAAGAAGCGGAATGTTGGCTAAGAAATTAAAAGAATATCCAGAAGAAGCAAGCGCGATAGACACGATTTTTTCTCCGTTAGGAGTTGCCATAGGCTCTTTATTCTCTGGTTTAATAATTACATTTTTAGGATTTAATAATTTATTTATATTCGGAGGAATTTTTGTTATTGTTGTTGTTCTCGCGGGAAAAAGATTATTAACGCAAAAATAAGATTTTTAATTTTTATGAATAATGAATTTCGTTAGTGAATTGGAATTTGTTATTGACATGGATTAGCAAGGGCTTGTAAAAATTAAATAATTTATTATAATAGCGTTATATGGAAATTGACGCTTCAGACAATGTTGATGTTTTGAAAAATCAAGATGATTTTTTAAAACCAGCTAAAATAGGCGATATTTTGAAAGGAACTATTATAGGAATAGGTCGTTCTTCTGTTTTTGTGGATTTAGGCATATTGGGAACAGGAATAATATACGGCAAAGAATTTTATGAATCAAAAACAGAATTAGAAGATTTAATAAAAGGAGATTCGGTTTCGTCAAAAGTTGTGGCAATAGAAAATGAAGACGGATATGTGGAACTTTCATTGTCAAAAGCCAGCAAGGAATTAGTGTGGAAAGAATTAGTTGAGAAAAAAGAAAGCAAAGAAGATATAAAAGTTAAAATTTTAGGAGTTAATAAAGGAGGACTTTTGACAAAATATAAAGGCGTTCCAGCTTTTTTGCCAGCTTCGCAACTTTCCAGTTCTCATTCTTTTCAATTGTCAATATCGCGCGCGCATGATCAATCGGAAATTTTGAAAGAATTTCAAAAATTTATAGGTCAAGAAATAGAAGTAAAAGTGTTTGAAGTTATTCCTAAAGACAAAAAACTTATTTTATCTGAAAAAGCCAAAGAAATAGAAAATATCGGCGAGTTTTTAGTAAAATTTAAACAGGGAGACATAATAGAAGGAACAATAAGCAAGATAGTCGCTTTTGGAGCTTTTATAAGATTTCCTGTTCCGCAAGAAAATAAAGAAGACGAAGAAGATTTAAAAATGATAGAGGGGTTAATTCATATTTCCGAATTTGATTGGCAAGTGGTTGAAGACCCTAATAAATTTTTAAAAGTAAATCAAAAAATTAAAGCGCAAATTATTAAAATTGAAGATAGCAGAATTTTTCTTTCTTTGAAATCTCTTAAGAAAAATGTTTGGGAGGATGTTGAAAAAAAATATAAAATAGGGGATAAAATAAAAGGAAAAGTGGTTAAAGTGAACGCTTTTGGAGCTTTCATACTTCTTCCAATAGAAATTCAAGGCTTGTGTCATATTTCTGAATTTGAAACAAAAAAAGAGATGACGGAAAAAATGGAAATTGGCAAAACTTATGAATTTGAGATTATAGCGTTAAGCGCCAAAGATTATAAAATTGGGCTTCATCCGCTAATTAAATAAATTAGAATTGATTTTTATTCAACGCAATGAATAAATTGATTAAAAATTTAGTGTTTATTTTTTTAATATTTCTGACAATATCAGGAGTTTTTGCTTTATTTTCCAGCGCGCAAGAAGCGAAAACAGAAATTTCTTTTAATCAACTCGCGAAAGACATCCAAGAAGAAAAAATAAAAGAAATTATTATTTTTTCAAATAATGATATTGTCGCGCTATATCAAAATGATGAAAAAGCTTTTTCGCGGAAAGAATCAGAATTAGCTTTGTCGGAATCATTGATGAATTTTTACGGAGTGGAGCAAAAGCAATTTGAAAAAGTAAAAATAAGTTTTGAAGAAAAAAAAGAATTTTCAGGTTTAATAAGTTTGCTTTTTATATTCTTGATTCCAGTATTATTTTTGGGATTATTTTTCTTTATGATTTTTCGGCAAGCAAAAGGTGGATCTATGCAAGCGTTTAGTTTTGGAAAAGTAAAAGCGCGTCTTTTTGGAGCAGAGGGAGCAGATAAAGAAAAAATTGGGTTTAAGGATGTTGCTGGATTAAAAGAACCAAAAGAGGAATTAAAAGAAATTGTGGATTTTTTGAAAAATCCCAAAAAATATTTAAAAATCGGAGCAAAAATTCCGAGAGGGGTTTTATTGATGGGACCGCCTGGGACTGGAAAAACTTTGCTCGCGCGCGCTGTGGCGTTTGAGGCAAAAGTTCCGTTTCTTTCTATTTCAGGGTCGGAATTTATAGAAATGTTTGTTGGGGTCGGTTCTTCAAGAGTCAGAGATCTTTTTGCCACAGCGAAAAAAAAACAGCCAAGCATTATTTTTATTGACGAGTTAGATGCCATAGGAAGAGCAAGAGGAACCGGAACGGGAGGAGGACATGATGAAAGAGAACAAACTCTTAATCAGATATTAGTGGAAATGGACGGATTTGAGCGAGATGCCACAACACTGGTGTTTGCCGCAACTAACAGACCTGATGTGTTGGATCCCGCGTTATTAAGACCCGGAAGATTTGACAGAAGAATTATGTTGGATTTGCCAGACATTAATGACAGAGAAGAGATATTAAAAATTCATTGTCAAGGAAAGCCGTTGGCGCAAAATATAGATTTAAGAGAAGTAGCGGAACGAACTCCCGGGTTTTCTGGCGCGGATTTGGCTAATATCATAAATGAGGCGGCGCTTCTTACGGCAAGAAAAGATAGACATCAAGTTAGACAGCAAGAGATATTGGAATCAATTGAAAAAGTTTTATTAGGCCCTGAAAGAAAGTCGTATATTTTATCAAAAAAAGAAAAAGAAATTACCGCTTATCATGAAGCTGGACATGCGTTAGTCGCGACTTTAATCTCGGAAGCTGAACCAGTGAGGAAAATTTCTATTATTGCTCGCGGAAGAGCGGCTGGTTATGTTTTGAAAATGCCAAGCGAAGAAAAGAAAATGAAAACCAAAACTGAAATTTTAGCGGAAATGGCTGTTCTTTTGGGCGGATATTGCGCTGAAAAATTAAAGTTTAAAGAAATTGCCACGGGAGCTTCAAATGATTTAGAAAGAACTTCAATATTAGCGAGAAAGTTGGTAAAAGAATACGGAATGTCCGCGTTAGGTCCTGTTTCTTGGACAGAAAAGCAAGATTTAATGTTTTTGGGGCAAAGAGTTTCTGATAAAAAAAATTATTCTGAAAAAATAGCAAGCGAAATTGACAAGGAAATAGAAAAATTTGTTAAACAAGCTGAAGCAAAAGCTGAAAAGATATTAAAACAAAATAAAAAAACTCTGGAAAAAATCGCAGAGACATTGGTGATAAAAGAAACAATAGAAAGAGCTGAATTTGAAAAAATAATAAAAACCGCGCAAATTAAAAAGCTAAAGTAATTTTTGATTTATAGTTTCAGAATCAAGCGCTTGATTCACAAGTTTGTCAGCTTCTGTGTTTTGTTCTCTTGGAATATGGTTGAATTCCACTTTTTTAAAATCCAATTTGCTGTTCCATATTTTGAAAAATAAATTTTGTATATTTGGATGAATAATTTTATATTTTCCCGTCATTTGTTTTACTAATAGTTCTGAATCGCAATTTATTTCAACGCATAATGATTTAACGGTTTTTTTGCCAAAAAGAGCCGTTATTTTTTTTAGAGCAAATATCACAGCTTGATATTCCGTTTCGTTATTAGTTAAGCGTGAACCTAAAAATTCTCCATATTCTTTTATGGTTTCATTGTTCTGATTTTTTATCACAATTCCTATTGCGGAAGGTCCGGGATTTCCTCTTGACCCTCCGTCTGTGTAGACAATTATTTTTTCCATTATTAGACCTTTTGCTTAATAACTTTTCTGATCTATTATATCATTTTTTTTAAAAAGCGCAAAATTAAATTTGTATTTTTGTTAATTTTGCGCTATTGTTATATATAAGACCTGTTGCTTAATAACACTTTCCGCCAAAAACTAAATATTTTGGCTGAAAATTATTCATAACTCGTCTGTTATATAATATATAACATCCTCGTTATTCACAATTTTCATCTCAAAATCTTTAATTTTTCATCAGAAAAGTTATTAAGCAACAGGTCTATATAATGATTTTAAGATTATAAAAAATATTTAATTAAAAATATGAATATTATATGGTATGGACAAAGTTGTTTTCAAATTATTGTCCAAAAAATAAAAGATAATCCTGTAAAAATAGTTATTGATCCGTTAGAACAAGGGATTGGTTTGAAAGCGCCAAAGCTGGAAGCGGATATTTTATTAAAATCTTCAGCTTTTGCGCAATATGGCGATGTCCAAGCGCAAGGTTTTTTAATTGACAAGCCCGGAGAATATGACATAAAAGATGTTTTTGTTCAAGGCATAAGTTGCATCAACAAAGAAGATAAAAATAAAGATATTATTATTTATATTATTGAAGCAGAAGGAATAAGAATTTGCGATTTAGGAAGATTTAATAAAAATGAATTGAGCGATTCAACGCTGGAAAAAATAGTGGAAGCGGATATTTTAATATTGCCGATAGGTGGAGCAAATGACGGCGGTATTATTTCAAGTGAGCAAGCTGTGAGAATAATAAAACAAGTTGACCCACGGATTGTTATTCCTATGTTTTATAAAATTCCCGGGTTAACCGTAAAATTGGAAAATCAAGAAAAATTTTTAAAAGCTATGACGCAGAAAACAATAGAAGCGCAAGATAAATTGTCAATTAAGAAAAAAAATATTTCTGACAAAGGAGTTGAAATCGCGCTATTAAAGCCGTAGAATGAGAAATGTGTTTTTTACGCTCAAAAATTTATTATTGTGATTTTGTAAAATTATAAGCGCGATGAAAGAATTTATTAAAAAAATTGTTCCTTCAAATTTCCTTGATTTTTATCATTATTTTTTAGCGGTTTTTGCCGTGTTTTTTTACAGGTTTCCTTCAAGAAAAGTAAAGGTGATAGGAATTACAGGAACTAACGGCAAAACAACAACAGCTCATTTGGTTGCTGAAATTTTACAAAATTCGGGTCATAAAACAGCGTTGATTTCTTCTATTAAATTTAAAATAGGGGACAAAGAATGGAAAAATATTTTAAAAATGACTATGCCCGGTCGGTTGAAACTTCAGAAATTTTTAAGACAAGCAGTGAACGCGAATTGCGAATATATGGTTTTAGAAGTAACATCGGAAGGGATTAAGCAATTTAGACATAAATTTATTGATTTTGATTGCGTGGTGTTCACTAATTTAACGCCAGAGCATATTGAAAGGCATGGAAGTTTTGAAGCGTATAAAAAAGCAAAAGGAAAATTATTTCAAACATTAAGCGATTTGAATCATAAAACAATATCTATTGTTAATTTAGATGATAATGTTGCTGGTTATTTTTTAGGATTTTCGGCTGATGAAAAATGGGGATACAGCGCAGAAAATTCAAAATATAAAATTCAAAATTCAAATATAAAAAATGTTGTCGCTAAGAAGCGTGAGGTGTCGCCAAATAAGATAAAGTTTTTTGTAAATAATGTTGAATTTAATTTAAATTTGCTGGGGGAATTTAATATCTATAACGCTTTATGCGCGATATGTATTGCTTTGTCGCAAGGAATTGATTTAGAGATTTGTCAGAAAATACTGGGACAGACAAAAGGAATTTTTGGAAGAATGGAAGTAGTTGTTAAAAATCCATTCACAATCATAGTTGATTATGCGCATACGCCTGACGCTTTTGAGAAAGTATATAAAACTGTTTCTCAAGTTTTGAGCAATAATAATTTCAAAATAATAGGCGTTTTTGGCTCTTGCGGAGGAGGAAGGGACAAATGGAAAAGAAAAGAAATAGCGAAAATCGCTGAAAAATATTGCGATGAAATTATTTTGACTAATGAAGATCCGTATGACGAAGATCCAGAAGAGATTTTGAATGAAATTTTTTCCGGGTTTTCTGACGCGCGAAATTTGAAAATTTCTAAGATATTAGACAGAAAACAAGCGATAAAACAAGCTGTAAAAATAGCAAAACCTGATGATATAGTTGTTATTACAGGTAAAGGATGTGAACCATGGATGCGGGTTGCGAATAATAAAAAAATCCCTTGGGATGATAGGGAAATTGTAAAACAAGAGTTTAATAAATTATTAAAATAATACATAATAGGATAATTATTTTATTAAAAAAGAAAGGTTTGAGTTATTAAATTTTTTT
>JAYELE010000035.1:0-4593 GCA_034717255.1 Patescibacteria group bacterium | reverse complement strand
GGATAAAAGAAAATATTTCTCCAATGCCAAAAGCCAAATCTGCGATTAAACAGAGAATTCCTATTAAATCTAATAATCCCGCCAAAAAGAGCATTAAAATTCCTTCTGGGCTTGTGAAAGAAGACATAATATTAATTATAAATTTAAAATTATTTTATTGCTCTGCTTCTTTTTTTTTCTTTATTCTCAGCACATCTTCCGGGTTAGTGGTAATGATTTGTTCTTCAGTGTAAGACGCAACAATTCTTATTGCGATATGTTTTAATCCCGCAAAAAATATTCCTTCTCCGACTGAGGATTCTAATAGCATATATTTTTCTTGTTCCGTGAGATTAAAAGTTTTTTGAACTATGTCAATACTTGCTGGACTTTGTTTCATTAAAAGTTGCATAGAAGAATTAGTGATAATCGGCTTGCCATAAGACGATTTCATAAAATCAGCGACATCTTGTGTTATGGTTGTTACTCCGAGCCAGTATTTTCTCGCTCTTTTACAAATTCCGTATAAAAAGGAAGCTCCGTCTTCTGTTTGCATAAGCCACCACGCTTCGTCAATTATCAGCAATCTTTTTTTCAAGTTGACGCGAACCGCGTTCCAAATATGTCTCATAATAATAAACATAGCCATTGGACGAAGCTCTTCTTCCATATCTCTTATTCCAAACACCAAAAATTTATTATTCATTGAGATATTGGACGGCTGGTTGAAAAATTCAGCATAAGTTCCTTGTGTGAATTTTTTTAATCGTCTTGTCAATGATTCTGTTCCTTCCATAGTCTCTAATACAGCTTCCAAATCCCGCATTAACGGAAGATTTTTATTCCATAATTTAGGGTTCGTATCTGGAGTTATGTCTTTTGCGGCGTAAGTTTCTTTTAATGCTCTGTCTATTATTGCGTCTTCTTCCGGACTTAATCCTTTAAGCATAATTCTTAATAATCCCACCAAATTTATGATATTAGACCTTAAAACATTTTTTGGGTCTTCGCCTTCTCTTGGCAAAGGCAATTCAAAGGCATTCATATGAGATGGCGAGGATAAAGAGATATTGAAAAATGAGCCGTTAACGCTGTCAGTCAAAGCTTTATATTCGTTTTCAGGGTCAATAATAATAACATCTGTTCCAAGCATTAAAGAACGGAGGATTTCTAATTTTACGGCAAATGATTTTCCTGAACCAGATTTGGCGAATATTACGCTATTGGCATTTTCTAAATCAAATCTGTCAAACAAAACCAAAGAATTGTTATGTTGGTTAATTCCATATAAAATTCCTTGATTAGACGATAAATCTGAAGAAACAAATGGGAAAACGCTTGATAACGGGTCAGTGTTCATTGTTGTGTGAACGCTTAATTGGTCTAAATTATAAGGAGAAGTGGATATAAATCCTTGTTTTTGTTGATATAGAGCGGGTTTTATATATATCAATCGGGATTCTAATATGGAACGCAAAGTTGTTTCTGTTTCCCTTAATTCTTTTTCAGTATTTCCGTAAATAGTGATATAAAGTCCGAATTTAAACATTTTTTCTTGCGCTGTTTGCAAACGGTCTCTTAGCATTTCAATATCATTTTCCGCTGTTTCTAAAACAGGGTCGCGGATCAACCCTTTTTCTTGTTTTTCCATTATTTCCGCTTGGGTTTCAGTCAATCGTTTTCTTAATTGTTTTAAAACTTTTCCAGTTTCAATAGGATGTATAAAAAAAGAAATATCCATTGGGGCGTCTAAATTTATAACAGACGAAAACCATCCAGTGTTTAAATATCTTGGATATGAAAAAATGAAAAATGATTTAGATAGTCGCTCTCCCATTTTTATGTGGTTTTGTTTTACCTCAATAAACGAGGGAGCAATAATGTCTTTAATATCAAGATTTTCTTTTTTAAATAATTTTTCAGGAATTTTTTGTTGTTTTTTGAAAAAAGGCAATTTCATATTATTACATATTTATTTAATAAATTCTGGGGGTATTTCTGGATAATAACCTGTTTCAGCGCGAAGCGGATGATGTAAAGACCAAAGCAATTCAATAATTTCAAGCGTGTTTAACGGAACTGTTTTTAATCCGCATTTTCTTAAACCTGAAATAATATATTCTATTCTATGCGTGAGTTGAATTTTACATCTGTTAAAATCTTCGTCAGTTAACGCCCCTAATTTTGGCGTTGTAAAAAGTCTTTTTTTTTGTTTTTCTCGCGCCTCAAATAAAGTAAAGGGAACTGAAAGAAAAAATGATTTGCTCATAATTGTTCCTGTTTCAACCAAACTTTCTATAAATTTTCTGTATTCAAAAGTTTGAATTTTTAATAATTCGTTTTTTTGTTCTTGTTCAATTTTTTTTAATTGGTCAAGATAGCCAGTGATATTTAATTGTCTTGATTGGACTATAATTTGACATGTGAAATCCAAAGAATTTAAAAAATTTTGAAATTGATAAATAATCGCGGATCGTTCATCGTCTGATTTTAATGCGAAATTTAAAGACGAAACCATTAGTATGGATCTAAATGATTTATTTTTCAAAATAATAATTCCTTGCTTTACTTTATCAACTTCTAAAAAATTTTGTGTGGATTGTTTCATAATTCAAGTTTTGACGATAAATTTTTTAATTTGCTTTGAGTGATTTTTAATTTAACCGCATCTGTTTCTTTTGTTTTTTTTATTTCTTGTTTTTTAATTATTTTTGGAGCAATATCTTTTTTTTTCCAAAGAAATATTTTAGAATTAGAAGAAAATGTTAGAAAGTTTTTTAAGACAAAAGGCAATGGTTGCCCTTGAATTTTTATAAAAACAAAAGATAATGTGGTTCCTGTTAAAATAACAGCGGATATTATAAAAATAGAGAAAGGCAGGGAATAATAAAGCATAAATAAAATTGCTCCCACCCCTCCCAATCCTAAAAATTGTTTGAAAGTTAGCGGACCTAAAATTCGCGCTTCTCTGTCAATAAATTTTGGAACAATAAATTTCATAAATTATTGCGCTGTTTATGAATTGCTATTTCGCAATCTAAATATATATTATATAATAGCATAAAAATAAATAAAACAAAATACAAGGCAAAGTTTTTTTTGACATAAACAATAGAGAGCGCTATATTGTTGTAATACGGGGCGTAGTGTAATTGGCTAACATGCTCGCTTTGGGAGCGAGTGATTCTGGGTTCGAGTCCCAGCGCCCCGACATGGAGATTTTATTAACGCAAAAAATTGTTTTATTGGTTTTGGCTTTAATAACAGGTGTTTTATTTTTTCAAATACTTGCTCCATTTTTGTTTGCTTTGTTTTGGGCTTGCGTTTTGGCTGGAATTTTTTATCCGATTTATAAAAAAATTAACGAGAGAATAAATAATGACAGCGCAAGTTCTTTTATTGTTGTTATTATTGTGTCGCTTATAGTTATATTGCCTCTTGGAATTGTTTCTGGAATTGTGATTAGCGAAGCTGTTTCTTTTTACAATGTTATAAATAATCCTGAAACAATTATAATGATTAAAAATTTAATTGGACAAATTGTATCTCATCCAAAACTGCAAAATATTGTCGCAGATATTGAAATTGAAAAAGAGTTTGCGAATATTTCAAGTATGAGCGCTTCATTTATATTCAGCCAGTTAAAATTATTAACGCAAAACACGACTATTTTTATAATCAATATATTTGTAATGCTTTACGCATTATTTTATTTTTTAATAGACGGGAAAAAATTTTTATTTTATATTTCGCGATTGCTTCCATTAGGCAATGGTATTAAAAAAGAGCTTTTTGGAAAATTTATTTCTACAAGCAGAGCAACGCTGAAAGGAACGATTTTTATTGGCATTATTCAAGGAGCGTTGGGAGGAATTACGCTTTTTATTGTTGGTATGCCGTCTGTATTTTTTTATACTGTTATAATGATTATTTTGTCTATTATTCCCGCGGTTGGAGCGTCTATTATTCTTTTGCCAATTGCTATTTATCTGGCGTTTGTTGGGAACGTGTGGCAAGCGCTTGTGGTTTTAATAGGTATGATTATAGTTAGTTTAACAGATAATTTTTTGCGTCCAATAATGGTGGGAAAGGATTTGGAAATGAGCCCGTTTATTATATTTTTATCAACAGTGGGAGGATTGGGATTGTTTGGAATATCTGGGGTTGTGATTGGTCCGATTATCGCATCGCTTCTTGCGTCAATTCTTAATGCGATAATAAAAATAAATTCCGAGAAAGAGAGAATATATTGAAAAATATAAAAAATATGGTATATTGTCCTTGTATTCCAAATGCGGGTGTAGCTTAGTGGCAGAGCCCTAGTTTTCCAAACTAGTTACGAGGGTTCGATTCCCTTCACCCGCTCCATAAAACAACAAACGCCTTTTGGCGTTTGTTGTTTTCTATATGGAAGGGTGGAGTGTAGAGAACCCTCCCCCTGAAACTGCGACGAGCGAAGCGAGGAGGCAGTGCCTTCGGGCAACTCATTCGATTCCCTTCACCCGCTCCATAAAACAACAAACGCCTTTTGGCGTTTGTTGTTTTCTATATGGAAGGGTGGAGTGTAGAGAACCCTCCCCCTGAAACTGCGACGAGCGAAGCGAGGAGGCAGTG
>JAYELE010000034.1:0-4638 GCA_034717255.1 Patescibacteria group bacterium | reverse complement strand
AGCGGAAGGAGGAATCGCTTTTGTGTAGATGTCCGACATCTACATATAATGTTTATCGCGAATAATAATATTAAAGGGATTCCTCACTATCGTTCGGAATGACAAAAACCATCCCTTATTAAAAAATCGTTGAAATTCAGCGATTTTTTACTTGTTTTTAAGTTATTTTTAATATAGAATTAAAATAATAATAAAAGTTCGCTTCGCAAGGTCGCATCTTGAAATACTCCTTAAGGTCAGTCCTTTTCCGTCAGTCGCTACGCTCCTTCCTCCTCAAGGGCTGACCTTTTCCGTATTTCAAAGAGCGACATTTCTCGCAATTTAATTAAAAATATATGGATTTATTTTTCCCCATACAACAAGTTGACGGAGTTGGTCCTATTTTTCAAAAAAAACTTGGAAAATTGGGCATAAAAACAATTCGCGACATTCTTTTTCACTTTCCTCATAGGTATGAGGATTTTTCAAATATCATTCCTATTTCAAAAATCAAAATCAATGAAATAGTATGTATTTTTGGAAAAATTTTAGAAATTAAAACCATAAAAACATATAAAAAGAAAATGTTTTTAACTCAAGCAATAATAGAGGATAAAACAGGAGCAATGAGAGTTGTTTGGTTCAGACAGCCATACCTCACTAAATCATTAAAAAAAGACGACTATATCTGCGTAACTGGCAAAGTTGCTTCTGATAGCGGTGGTATTTATATTTCAAATCCCGCATATGAAAAAACAGACAAAAATTTTTCAAATCTCACTCATACAGGAAGGGTTGTTCCCATATACCCTGAAACAGAAAGATTGTCCTCGCGATGGTTAAGATATATTATAAAATCATTGCTTTCAAAATTTTCAACGCAAATTCCGGAAATTCTGCCACGAGAAATTATTTTAAAAAATAAACTAATGCCAATTAGGCAAGCGATTTGGCAAATACATTTTCCTGATTCCTTAAATTTCGCGAAAAAAGCGCAAGAAAGATTTGCTTTTGAAGAATTATTTTTAATTCAAATGTCTATTTTGCGAGCAAGGGCATTATTAAATAAACAAAAAGCTCCCGCAATACCAATGGATATCGCGTTGATTAAAAAATTCATAAAATCATTAGATTTCAAATTAACCGACGCGCAGAGAAAATGCGCGTATCAAATTTTAAAAGATTTAGAAAAACCATTTCCAATGAATCGTCTTTTAGAGGGAGATGTGGGCTCTGGAAAAACAATAGTGGCTTTAATAGCAGGATTACAAACAATAAAAGCTAAAAAACAAGTGGCATTTATGGCTCCAACAGAAATTTTGGCAAAACAACACTTTCAAGAAACCGCAAAATTATTACAAGGGTTTAATGTCAATATCGGGCTTCTTACAGGCAAAGAGGATAAATTTATTTCTAAAAAATTAAACAATCAAGTAATAGAAATTTCCAGAAAAAAATTATTGGAGAAAACAAAGAAAAATGAAATAAATATCTTAATTGGAACACATACTCTTATTCAAGACAAGGTAAAGTTTGAAAATTTGGGATTAGTGATTTTAGACGAACAACACAGGTTTGGCGTTGACCAACGCGCGAAACTTAACGCGAAAACGAGCAAATTAATTCCTCATTTATTGTCTATGACAGCAACGCCTATTCCAAGAACACTGGCTTTGACTGTTTATGGCGATTTAGATTTGTCTATTATAGACACATTGCCAAAAGGAAGAAAAAAAATTATCACAAAACTAATTCCTCCCGCTAACAGAGACAAAGCGTATAAATTTATAAAAAAACAAATTAAAAAAACAAGACAAGTTTTTGTAATATGCCCTCGTATAGAAGCCAGAGATCAAGAACAAGAAAATTCTGAAGAAAAAAATAATCCTTGGGCTAATGTTAAAACAATAGAACAAGAGTATGAAGAATTGTCAAAAAAAGTTTTCCCTGATTTAAATATAGAAATACTTCACGGAAAAATGACGCCAAAAGAAAAAGAAAAAATAATGTCTGATTTTAAGAATAAAAAAAACGATATTTTAATTTCAACTTCTGTTATTGAAGTTGGTATTGATGTTCCTAACGCGACTGTGATGTTTATTGAAGGCGCGGACAGATTTGGATTAGCCCAACTCCACCAATTTAGAGGCAGAGTGGGAAGAGCAAAATATCAATCTTATTGTTTATTATTTACTGATTCTACATCGCAAAAAACTCATCAAAGATTAAAAGCTCTTATTTCTTCTGAAAACGGATTTGAATTAGCTGAAAAAGATTTACAAATAAGAGGACCTGGAAATTTTATGGGAACACGGCAATGGGGCATCCCGGATTTGGCTATGAAATCATTAAAAAATATGTCATTAGTTGAACAAACAAGAACTCTTGCTCAAGAAATTTTAGAGCAAGATCCTGAATTAAAAAATCATTCCGCATTGTCAGAACGATTAAAAAAATTCCAAGAAAAAATACATTTAGAATAAGATATTTCTAATAGTTGCTTTTTCCTCATTTTCTGGTATAACAAAAGCATAGAAAAAAAATAGAATAATCAAGCCCCCATAGTTCAATGGACAGAACACTAGCCTTCTAAGCTTGCGATAGAGGTTCGACTCCTCTTGGGGGCACAATAATGGTGGTTGTAGCTCAGTTGGTAGAGCTCTAGGTTGTGGTCCTAGCGGTCGCGGGTTCGACTCCCGTCAATCACCCATAAAAAAACAAGCATTTTTGCTTGTTTTTTCTAACTTATTTTGATAATTTATTATTTTCTTTCTTCTAAAATTACTTTGATGGTTTGTTCTTTATTGCCTCGCAAAATTTTTAATTCAACTTCTTGCCCTATTTTACATTTTTGAAGCATATTTGACAAAGGGTGGTCAACGCTGATTTTTTCATTGTTACATTCTAAAATAATATCAAATTCTTTTAACCCAACTTTTTTAGCCACAGAATTTTCAACTATTGCCGCGCCTCCTAAAAATTCTCTAAAAATAAAAGCTCCATAATCAACAGGCAATTTATCTTTTTCAGCTATTTGTTTATTCAATAATATATATCTAACTCCTAAAAACGGTTTTATAATTTTTCCGTATTTTTTAACTTCATCTAAATCTTTTTTCGCATAATTTATGGGAATAGCAAAACCAATATTTTGCGCCATAGCAACAGTGGCAGTGTTTATTCCAATAACTTTTCCTTGAATATCAATTAACGGACCTCCTGAATTTCCGGGATTGATTGCGGCGTCTGTTTGTATTAACCCTCTTAATTGTTCAGCTTGTTTGCCAAATTCTGTTAAAGGAATAATATTTCTGCTTAACCCGGATATAATTCCTTTGCTCACAGTATCGTGAAATTCGCCTAATGCGTTTCCAACAGCTATTGCTTCTTGCCCAAGCTCAATATTGTTTGAATCTCCTATTTCTAAATAAGGCAGATTCTTATCTTGTATTTTCAACACCGCAATATCATTTATAGAATCCCGCGCCAAAACTTTAGCTGAATATTGTTTTTCTGGTTCTAATATAACAGTATAATCAGCTTCAGTATCTCCGACAACATGTTGAGAAGTTAAAATCAACCCGTCTTGAGAAATAATAAAACCAGAGCCTCCGCCTATTTTTGTTTTTTGTTTTTTCCCGTTCATTTGAGGAACAACCAAATTTTGACCTTGTCCGGGTATTCTAAAATATCCGTCTATTTTAGGCAAATCTTTTGTTATAACTATTGTTATAACAGCGGGACAAATCTTTTTTATTATATCTATAATTGATGATTGTTTCATAATTATATTTTCCTTAAAACCAAAATAGCGCTCCTCAATATCCTTCTTGAAACACTCCTCAAGGGCTCACCTTTTTCATGCTTCAAGGGGAGCGACTTTTTCCTCTTTATTTCGATTTTAAAAATTTATACATTTATTGTATCATTTTATTGACTAAAAGCAATAATGCGGTAGAATCAAACAAAACTCAAATTTTTACTTTTACATTTTATTTTTTAATTTGAAAAGCTCTTGTAGTTCAATGGATAGAACAAAAGACTCCTAAGCTTTAGATGGAGGTTCGACTCCTCCCGAGAGCGCATCAATTATGAAAAAAACTTATAACCATCTTATAGAAAAACATAAACAAAAAATTCCTCTCACAATTTTAATTTATTTCCTTTCAACTTTTATAATCGTAAGAAGCTTTGTTTACGCTTGGACTTATGATTATATTCCGCAAATATCTCTTATAATAAATGAAACGCATATCCACCATCTGAATTATGGAATTTTTATATTAGCCGCTGTGGGATATTGGTTGTTGGTAAAAGACAACAATGGAAATAAATTTAAAATAGCGAAAATTTACGGCATTGGACTTGCTTTGGCTCTTGACGAATTCGGAATGTGGTTATATCTTGAAAATAATTATTGGATTCGCGCGAGCTATGATATAATAATTATAACCACAACGCTTTTATTGAATCATATTTATTTTCATAATATATGGCGAAAAATTTTTAAAGAATATATGATTTTAGCAAAAAAAATCTTGAATAATTTTCGCAAAAAGAAAAATATTAAATTAGATTAAATACGGGCCCATAGCTCAGTTGGCTAGAGTGTTGGTATGGCATACCAAAGGTCGCGGGTTCGAGTCCCGCTGGGTCCAC
>JAYELE010000033.1:0-1018 GCA_034717255.1 Patescibacteria group bacterium | reverse complement strand
AAGAGTGATTTTTTGCGCTGTTTTATATAATTTTTCCTTTATTTTTTTCTATTTTTTCTTTAGCGCTTTTAGAAACCGCGCAATTTTCAATAATAAACGCTTTGGTTAAATTTCCCTTGCCTAAAATTTTAATTTTTGGAACTTTGCCTTTTACTTTATTAACTATTTTTCGTTCCAATAAAAATAATGGAGTAATTTTATCATTTGTTTCAAACTTGCTTTCTAAAACAGAAACATTAACTATGGTTGGTTCTATTTTATATTTATTAAACTTATATCCTCTAAGCTTTGGAAATTTTTTAATCAAACCTCTCACAACTGGTTCAAAACTTGTTCCAGCTCTGGATTTTTGTCCTTTCATGCCCCTGCCTGAATAGGTCCCGCGTTTTCCGCCACGACCTATGCGTTTCTTTTCCTTTAATTTATGAATTGGTTTTATGTTATGTAATTGCATAATTATTTATCTCCTAATGGTAATTTTTCTAAAGCTAAAATTGTGGCTCTCGCGTTGTTTAATTTATTTCTTGTTTTCCCAATCATTTTAGAAGAAATATTCCGTATCCCGACAAGAGAGCAAATAACTCTCACAGTTCCACCTGCTTTTAATCCCCTTCCCTTGCTTTGCGGTTTAAGCATAATTTTCGCGGCTCCGTATTTAGAATCAACTTCATAAGGAATGGTATCTTTTGAAATATCTACTGTTATTAAATTCTTTTTAGCGGAACGAATAGCTTTTTCTATTGCTTGAGCAACATCCAATCCCTTATCAACGCCAACTCCAACTCTACCTTTTTTGTCGCCAACCACCATCACAGCCCTAAAACGAAGACGACGACCTCCCTTAGTCACCCTTGTAACTCGCGCCAAATCCAGTAATTTAGAATCAAACTCATCTTTCGGTTTTTGATTGTTGAACTTTTTATACATAATATATGCTACTCACGCAAAGCGTGAATAAATTTTGAATTTTGTTAATTGCGAAGCAATTACAATGAGCGAAGCGAATGGTTATTATTTT
>JAYELE010000032.1:0-1023 GCA_034717255.1 Patescibacteria group bacterium | reverse complement strand
AAAAGAATATAAAATAAAAAGCATAGTAAATAAGGGAAGAAGAGCAAAGGAAAATATTCCTTTTCTAAAACCAGTAAAGTAATGTTTTTTGTTTTTTATTTCTGTCAATTTAAAAACCCAGTTATTATCAAGCTCAAAAGGAATATTTACGATGTTTCTTAAGCCGACTAAGAGAAAAATAGACAATATTAAGGGAATAGAAAGGAGTGTTTTATTAATTACGTATAAATTTTCGGGCTTAATTCCTCTGTAAGCCACTATAATGAGGATTAATCCTATAGAAACTGCCATGTAGGTCACTAATCTCATTTTATGTAGATTACTTCTTCGAAGGGTTTTCCCAAAAAAATAAAAAGTTGCTTTTTGAACTGGATTTCTTAAAAAGATCAAATTTAAGTTACTCAAAAGAAACTCTTTTAACTTTAATAAATGAATAGGTTTTCTTTTTACTTCAAGCATTCTATTAATTTGGTGTCTATAACCAATCTCTGCAAATACAAAAAAAGATAATGATAGAACTATAATTGCCAAAATGGATATTTTTGCTAAGGTAAAAAAAAGTGGGTCAGATGTTCCTAAAAGAGTTTCATAAAGCCCAGTGAACCACATAGGAGGAAAAAGATAAAGGAAAAGAGAATTATTCTCCTTAAGACTTGGGAATGATGAAAAGGATTCCGGTATACTTACAGATTCTGTAAGAAAAAAGATCATCATGAAGATAAGGGAAATCATCAAAATTGCCCGAATGTACGTGGAAATCAAACTGAACATCTTAAAACTAAAAATGTTCATCAAAATCCCTATTAAAAACATTACAGCAAATAAGATAAAATAGCTTGAAGCAAAAACACTTATTATATGAACCAAAATAAAACGAATCCCATAAAGTAAACTCTTTGATTTCCATTGAGGCAAGTAAACCCAGAAAACAAATGTTGCAAGAGAATTGGCGCTAAGAGCGAACATCCCTACAAAAATAAATAAACTTGTAAACTTTGCCATAAAAAGAGTTCTTAGTTTTAT
>JAYELE010000031.1:0-1031 GCA_034717255.1 Patescibacteria group bacterium | reverse complement strand
TATGATAAAAAAGACCGCAGAAACCGCAAAGAAAATTCCCGTTGGTATGACTATTGAAGACATATCAAAAAAAGAACCTTCTAAATTCAACCTCAAACGCATAGAGCCGACAAAAGCTACGCCAGTTTCTGAAACAAAAACAATAGAACAAACAGCTTCAAAAATGAAAGCAGAAGGTAAGACGGTGGACGAGTTTGTGAAAATACAAGGAAATACATATATTAGTAATTTTAAAAAAGCAGAAGGATTACAACAAAAAAATTATTTTAGTATAAATTCTAATAAAGTAAGAACGCAAATAAGAGAATTACAAAAAGAATTGGATTATCATATTAAAGAATTACCAGAAATGATGAAAAAAACTGGTGATAAATATATTCCTAATACTGAAGAAATAAATAAAATTAAGGTTGAATTATATAAAAATGGTAAATTAGCTGAAAAAATATATGAAAATTCAAAAGAATTTATAAATACAAGTGAGGGTAAATTATTAAAACAAACAATATCTAAAACCAAATCCCAACTAACCGACATATGGAATAAGGCAAAAGAAGTTAAGCCAACAATTAAAATAAGTGAAAAGAAATTTAAACCAAAAAAAATAACTTCTAAAAGAGTTAAAGAGTTTGTTAGTGAAAAACCAGCTCCGTTTATAAGGAAAAGAGAGACTACCCTCTTAAAAGACAGAATAAGAAATATACAAAAATTAGCAATTTCAGAAGCAAACAAAAAAGCTAAAATACAACAATTAAAAAATGAATTTCAAATCCGCCAAAAAGAAGCCGTAAGAAAAGAACAACTTAAAACTATTAAAGCGGGAATTACAGAAAGAATAAAAGGAATAGCGAAAGGAGTTAGAGAAAGCCGAGTTTTAACTAAAAAAGAAATAACAGCAAATCAAACAGAAATTATTGATATTTTAGACAAATCAACACTTGAAAGAAGCGATAAAGCTAAATTTATTCGCGCTATTAAAAATGTTCAGACCACAAAACAGTTTAAAAAAGTATTGCCAAAAATTCAAGCAA
>JAYELE010000030.1:0-1043 GCA_034717255.1 Patescibacteria group bacterium | reverse complement strand
AGATTATGTAAAGATAAGAGCAAATCTACAAAAATTAACAAAAGATGATATTGATAAAACATTAGAAGAAAATATCACAAAAAAATATTTTAATGAAACTTTGGACGAATATTGTGGTTATTCTGAATTTAATTATGAAAAATTTGTTAATATGATTTTATTTTTCGCTGTCAATATAAAAAGATTGTTTAAAACAAAATTAATGAAATTACTTTTCTATTCAGACTTCGTTAATTTTCGGAACAATACTTTATCTATTACTGGATTAAAATACGTTAAAAATTATTACGGACCTACTCCTATAAAGTACGAACTTTTACTTGGAGAATTATTTGAAAAATATATAACCTATCAAGTTGAATACGTTAAAACCTCTAAAGATAATGTTGAAGAATACGAATTTATAAAACCTCTTGAAAAACCATCCATGGACATTTTTTCTCAAGAAGAAATAAATAGCATGAAAAAAGTACTAAATACTTTCAAAAACCTTACCTCTGAAGAAATAACCCAATTTTCCCATGAAGAAGAAGCCTGGACAAAACCAAAAAATAAAGAAATTATTAGCTATGAATACGCAAAAGATTTAATTTGTATTTAGTAATAATATTAATTATTAATTTAATTCACTATGTAATTAGGATTTCATAAAATAATTATAACAATAAATTTATAACAAACAACAAAAATTTGACATAAAAATATTTTTTAGGTATTATTCAGGTGTTATCCCAGCAAGATGTTGTATTTTGCTGGCCCCGAGGCCTGTGCGCTCGGGTTTTTTATTTTATATATACCTTAATATTTTGCATATACGAACTTATTTCTTTTGTATTTTATTGTCAGAAGAACCGTCCCCTTGACATCCCCTTGACATGTTTTAATGGATGTTCCTCTTCAACGCGAAGGCGGTAGAAGTGAGCAAAAAAATCAAAAAAAGGTTTCAATCCTTGTTTTAATGGATGTTCCTCTTCAACAATAGACAACGCAGTATCTGAATACAATAAAGAATTGATGTTTCAATCCTTGTTTTAATGGATGTT
>JAYELE010000029.1:0-25345 GCA_034717255.1 Patescibacteria group bacterium | reverse complement strand
AATTTAAATTTTTTATTTTTTAAAACTTTTATGAAAAAAATTATTTTTAGTTTAGTTATTTTTAGTTTAGCGTTTAGTTTGTTTGTTTTTGATATACAAGCTGTGAGGCCTGATTTAATAATTGATGATGATGTTAGCGTATCAGAGGAATATGACGGCGATATTGAAGACATTAAAGGCAAGGGTGGTAAAAAAGAAGCAGAAGATATTGACATAACACCTGAATCTGATTTTATTTATCCGAAAGATGGAGCTAAAATTAAAGGAGAAAAAACCATAAAATTAAAAGTGGAATCAGCGAATAGCGTTGAGTTTTATATTCAGCGTTTTTCATCTCCCAGCCCGGATGTTTATATAGGAAGCGGCGCTTTGAAACATGCGGATATGTGGGAGTTGGAATTTGACAGCGATAAGAATCCAAATAGCGAATATAATCTTTTTGCTAAAATTAGCAATGATTACGGAGAATATTTTAGCGAGACCATAGGTATTGAAATTGACAATAATATTGAAAGGAATATTGAGGAAGAGGAAGAATTAGATGATGAGATTAAAAAAATAGAAGAAGAAATAAAAATTATAGAAGAAGAACTAAAAATAGAAAGTGAAGAACTTGCGGAAGAAATTGAAACAGTAGTAGAAGAAGCGATTGTAGAAGTTGAAGCATTAGCTACAGAATCTATATTATTTGAAGATGATGCGATTACAGAGGATATAATAAAGGAAATAGATGAATATATAGAGAAAATAGTAGAAAGTATAGAAAAAGAAAGCGCGATAAAACATAAAATAAAAAAAGACGAAAAAGAAATAAAAGAAATTGAAAAAGAAATTGGAAAAACAGAAAAAGAATTAAAAAAACTTCCGAAAAATTCCATTGCGTTTTTAAAAAAAGATAAAGAGGATATATTAAAAGGATATGAGAAAGAGAGAGAGGAAGTTGAAGAAGAAATAAAGGTTTTGGATGAAGAATTAAAAGAAGCTGAAGATGAAAAAAAAGAAAGCAAAGATAAAACAAAAGTTGCGACGCGAAGCGCGGTAGTCGCGTCAGCAGAACCAGCAGAACCAGCAGAACCAGCTGAACCAGCAGAACCAGCTGAACCAGCTGAACCAGCTGAACCAGCTGAACCAGCTGAACCAGCTGAACCAGCTGAACCAGCTGAACCAGCTGAACCAGCTGAACCAGCAACAGTTGTTCTCGCGGAAAAAATTTCAGACATAATAGAAAAAGTTGAAGAAAAAGTTGAAGAAAAGTTTGTAAAAATGGAAGTTTCAGTTTCAAAGAAAGCGGAAATTAAAACCGAAAAACAACAACAGCTTGTTGACAAAGATTCAGATAATGACGGACTTCCAGACAGAGAAGAAATTAGATTAGGATCTAATCCTTTAAATCCCGACACTGACGGAGATGGATTTTTAGACGGAGCAGAATATATTGGAGGTTATGATATTTTAAGCTCAAGTCCGTCTAAAAAAATTATTTATCAGAATCCGCGCAAAGTTAAACCGCAAAAAGCTGTTGTATATAAAGTGGAACGTATAGCTACAATAATTTTACCAGACGATAAAAAAGGAATAAAATTTGAAGGAAAAGCTGTTCCTAATAGTTTTATAACTTTATATATTTATTCTATTCCAACAGTGGTGACAATTAAAACCGACGCAAACGGCAGTTGGGAGTATGTTTTAGACAAGCCGTTATTAGACGGGGAACACACGGCTTATGTTACGGTTACCAACAATAAAGGAGAAATAGGAGCAAGGTCGGAAGCGTTTGCTTTCGCAAAAAGCGAGGATAAAGTATTTAGAATTTTTGAATCATCGCAATTAGCCGATATATCTTCTCCGCTTCAGATATTAGAAAGAAATTTTATTTTATCCATATTAGGAATCATATTTTTCAGCGTAATAATTTCATTGGCGTTCATAGGGATTTTGATTAAAAAGAAAAAAATTGTTTAATTAGCGTTAAAATGCTTAAATTTTTTCAAAAAATTATTGATTTTATTAAAAAATATCCGGGAATTTTATATTCCTTGATGTTGATTATTGTTATTCCTTTAGCTCTTTTTTATAATACACTATTTACGGCGCGGTCTTTTCAGAAAAATATTGATATTAATTTGCAAACAAAAGCGCTGATGGTTGAAGATGTTTTTAGTATTTTCGTTTCTGATATTTTTTTAGAATCTGATGTTTTACAGCAAAAAATTCAAGAAATCACAAAAAATAATTCAGAAATAATTGATTTAAGAGTAATGAAAGAAAATAGCGAAGGAGAATTTGAAATTATCGCGTCTCAAGACATTAAAGAAAATAATAAAATAATTTCTGATCCTTCTCTTGCTTTAAGTTGGTCTCAAGATCAGACCATCGCCAATTTAATTGCTAAAGATGAAATAAGATTTTGGAAAGTGACAAAACCGATATACACTAAAGAAAGCAATGAAAAAATAGGATTGGTTTCAATGGCTTTGTCTTTGGAGCAAGCAGATGCTCTGCTTGTAGATTCTCTTTCTCGCGCTTATTTAATAGTGATTGTCCTTGTTATTTTATGTTTATTTTTAATAATCCAACATACGCGACTTTTTGGATATGTGGCATTGTCAAAAAGATTGAGCGAAATAGATAAAATGAAAGATAATTTTATTAGAATGGCTACTCATGACCTTCAATCTCCGATTACAAACATAAGAGGATACACAGCGGTATTAAAAGAGGAAATTGAATTTTTATTAAATAAAGACCAAAAAAAACTTTTTTATAGAGTAGAAGTATCAGTAAAAAATTTAAGCGATTTAATGTATGATATTTTGGAAGTTTCCAGAATTGAACAGAGCAGATTGGATTTTACCGCGAAAAAAGTTTCTGTTAATAATCTTGTGAATGAGGTAATTGAAGAATTTAAGCCAAAAGCTGAAGAAAAAGATTTGTGTTTAATTTTCAGCGCATCGGAAAATTCAGCGAATATTTTTGTTAATCCTATGAGGTTTAAGCAAATAGTTTCTAATCTTGTTGGCAATGCCGTAAAATATACATTAAAAGGCAAAATAGAAGTGAACGCGCGCGTAAACACAGCGAAAAAACAAAGTATTATTACTATTCAAGATACTGGATTAGGGATTTCAGCTGAAGCGCAGAAACGGCTTTTTGAAAGATTTTATCGGGTTAAAACAAGAGAAACAGCGGATATACAAGGCACGGGTCTTGGTTTATGGATTAGTAAGCATATTTGCGAAAAAATGAATGGTAAAATTTTTATAGAAAGTATAGCTGGCATTGGAACAAAATTTACTATCATTTTCCCATTAGCATCGTAATATAATATGGTTGGTTTTTTTCAAAAAAATACGCTTTATTTTTTGAAAGCGTTATCAGTTTTTCTTGGAACAATTATAGGAGTAGGAATTTTCAGTTTGCCGTTTGTTGCCTCAAAAGCGGGATTTTTTATTACGGTTTTTTATTTTATAATTATTACAATAGTGACTATTATTCTTCATTTTATTTATGGAAAAATTTGCGCTGAAACAGAAACTATTCATCGTTTGCCCGGTTATGTTGAAAAATATCTTGGAAAAAAATATAAAAAAATCGCGATTTTTACAACAGGGTTTGTGTTGACTGGGGGATTGCTTTCCTATTTAATTGTTGGAGGCGAATTTTTAAAATTTTTATTTGGTTCTTATTTTGGAGAAGATGTTTTAATTTATGTTTTAATATTTTTTGCGGTTGGAGCTTATTTAATTTTTAAAGGAATAAAAAGCATATCTAAAATCGGGCTCGCTTTTTTTGCTGTTTTTTTAATTATTTTATTTCTTTTTTTTCTTAAAGCAGTTCCTCATATTAATTTTGCGAATTTTCAAACAATGGATTTGAAATTTTTAGTTCTTCCTTATGGCGTTATTCTTTTTTCTTTATGGGGTTTTGCGATAGTTCCCGAATTAAAAGAAATGATGATAAATAATTATCCTGATAGAAATTTGGATATGAAAACAAAAAAGAAAAATTTAAGAAAAGTTCAAGCATATGGAATTTTCCTTGCAAGCGTTATTTATTTATTTTTTATATTTATTATTTTTGGAGTTTGCGGAATAAACACTTCTAAAGAAGCGTTGAGCGGTTTTAACCAAATTTTAGGGAACGGCGTTATTAAACTTGGTTTTCTTTTTGGAATTATAACTTGTTTTACTTCTTTTATCGCATTGGGGTTGACTTTGAAAAAAACTTTATGCTATGATTTTAAAATAAGTAAAAATATTTCTTGGTTCATCGCTTGTTTTTTTCCTTTGTTTTTATATTTATTAGGATTAAAAGAATTTATTACTATTATTGGAATAACAGGCGCTGTTGCTATAGGTATTGAATACATTATTATTATTTTTCTTTATAAAGCTTTTTTGCGACAAAAATTTTCTCAAAAAATAAATCCATTGTTTTATATCTTATCTTTATTTTTTATTTTAGGAGTTGTATTGGAAATTTTTTATTTTATTAAATAATTTTTATGAAATACATAGTTGATTTTCATATTCATTCTAAATATTCGCGAGCGACTTCTCCACAAATGAATTTGGAGGTTTTAGACGAGTTTGCGAGAATTAAAGGAATAAATGTTTTAGCGACAGGGGATTTTACGCATCCAGAATGGTTTAAAAATTTAAAACAAAAATTAGAGCCTGCTGAACAAGGATTGTATAAATTAAAAAAAAACGCGAATAAACAAAGCGCAAGATTTATTTTAACAAGCGAGATTAGTTGTATTTATTCAAAAGCTGGAAAAGTAAGAAAAATTCATATTATTGTTTTAGCTCCGTCATTGACAGTTGTTGAAAAAATCAATATGAAGTTGGCAAAAATAGGAAACTTAAAAGCGGACGGCCGTCCGATTTTAGGATTAGATGCAAAAGAATTAACAAAAATTGTTTTAGATGTTTCAAAAGATTGTTTAGTTATTCCAGCTCATTGTATGACCCCATGGTTTGGTTTATTTGGATCTAAATCAGGATTTGATTCTATGGAAGAGTGTTTTGAAGAATATACAAAATATATTTTTGCCGTAGAAACAGGGTTGTCCGCGGATCCGTCAATGCTTTGTAGAATTCCAGATATAAGAAATGTTTGTTTACTTTCAAACAGCGACGCGCACAGTCCGGCTAAATTAGGCAGAGAAGCAAATGTTTTTCAAGGCAAAGAAATTAGTTATCAAGCAATTACGCAAGCTATTAAAAATAAAAGCAGATTTGGTCAAGGACAGTCCTCGGCCATTTTGGAATTGCTTTATACTATTGAATTTTATCCTCAAGAAGGCAAGTATTTTAATGACGGACATAGACAATGCGATGTTAATTTATCGTCAAATGAATCAAAAAAATATAATAATATTTGTCCAAATTGCGGAAAACCGTTGACAGTGGGAGTTATGAATAGGGTAGAGCAAATATCGGATAAACCGCAAGGATTTAAATCTAAAAATTTTGTTCCTTTCAAAAGTTTAATTCCTTTGCGAGAAATAATCGCTGAATGCGTTGGAACAGGAGTTGCCACAAAGAGAGTAACGGAACAATATAATAATTTAATTAAAAATTTTGAAAACGAATTTAATATCTTGCTTAATGTTTCGCAATCAGATTTGTGTTCAGCTACATTGTCTCAAATAGCGGAAGGAATTATAAAAGCGAGAAACGGAGATATTAATATTGAGCCGGGATATGACGGAGTATTTGGGAAGATAAAAATTTTTTCTAAAAAGAGAGAACAATGCAATATGCTTTCGTAACGAGGCACGAGGATTTTGAGCGAGAATTATGAAGAAAGAGGAAGCATATCTGAAAGATACGCTAACGAGTTCTGAATAATTCGTAGCCAAAATTCTCGTGTTGTAGTAGAAATGATATTGCTTTGTTCTCTCTAAAGGAAAAAAAGAAGTTAATTAGACAAAAAATATTATTTTAAGCGCTTGACAAATTTTGTTTTTGATAAGCAAGAAATTAAGCGCATGAAAAGATAAAATTTTTGTGGATAACTTTATTTTTTTAAATAGAGTAATGCGAATGTGCGCAATTTGACCTGTTTTGATATAAAGAGTAAGATAGAATAAGAACGCAGAATAATATAATTTATGCTTTAATAGCAATTTTTTTTACTATGATAGAAAATAAAATCACTAAAATTAAAAAACGAAATCAGGATATTATTGATTTTGACGCGGAAAAAATTAAGAACGCTATTTTTAAAGCTATTACAGCTATTGGCGAACATAACGGAGAATGTTCAAAAAAACTTTTGAAAAAAGTGATGAAATTGTTAAATAGAAGGTTTAAGGGAAATGAAATACCAAATGTGGAACAGGTTCAAGACATAATAGAAGAAGTTTTAATTTTAGAGGATTTAGTTGAAGTCGCAAAAGCGTATATTTTATATCGCGAACAAAGAAGAATGATTAGAGAAACAGGAATGATTTTTGATGAATCAGTTGAAATGGTTGACAAGTATTTGCAAGAACTTGATTGGCAAGTGCATGAAAACGCCAATATGACTTATTCTTTGCAAGGATTAAATCAATATGTTATTTCGTCTGTTGCTAAGAAATATTGGTTAAATAAAATTTATCCTGGAAAAATTCGCGAACACGCTAAACAAGAAGAAATACATATTCATGATTTGGAAAGTATAAGCACTTATTGTTGCGGTTGGGATCTTTATGATATTTTATTAAAAGGTTTTGGAGGAGTGCCGTCAAAATTGGAAAGCAGACCTCCAAAACATTTTAGAACAGCGCTTGGGCAATTAGTGAATTTCTTTTTTACTGTTCAAGGAGAGAGCGCCGGAGCTCAAGCTGTGTCTAATTTTGACACTTTATTGGCTCCGTTTATTAGATACGATAATCTTAATTACGCGCAAACAAAACAAGCGATGCAAGAATTTTTATATAATTGTATGGTTCCGACAAGAGTTGGATTTCAAACTCCTTTTTTAAATGTTTCTATTGATGTCGCGGTTCCTTCATTTTTGTCAAAAATACCCGTGATTATCGGCGGAAAACCGCAAAAAGAAAATTATGGCGAGTTTCAAGAAGAAATGGGTATTTTTAATAAAGCTTTTTATGAATGTATGATGGAGGGCGACGCAAAAGGCAGACCTTTTACTTTTCCTATTCCAACTATCAATATTACCAATGATTTTCCATGGGATGATAAAAATTTGGAGCCAATGTGGGAAGCGACGGTAAAATACGGAATAAATTATTTTGCGAATTTTTTAGAATCAGATATGAATCCAGAGGATTTTAGAAGTATGTGTTGCAGATTGCGGTTAGACAATAAAGAACTTTACAAACGGGGAGGGGGATTGTTTGGTTCAGCTCCTTTAACAGGGTCAATCGGCGTTGTAACTATAAATATGCCAAGAATTGGTTATGTTTCTAAAACAAAAAAAGAATTTTTTGAAAAATTAAGCGATTTAATGGATTTGGCGAAACAAAGTTTAGAAATTAAAAGAAAAACTATTGAAGATTTTATGGAAAAAGGATTATATCCTTATTCAAAATTTTATTTAAGTTCTATCAAGAAAATAAGAGATTCTTATTTTGGCAATCATTTTTCAACTATTGGATTAGTTGGAATGAATGAAGCGCTTTTGAATTTTATAGGAGAAGACATTGGTTCAAGAAGAGGCAAGAAGTTTGCGTTGGAAATTTTAAATTTTATGCGCGACAGGTTGGTTAAATATCAAGAGGAAACAGGATATTTATATAATCTTGAAGCTACTCCGGCTGAAGGAACAAGTTATCGTCAAGCAAAAGCGGATAGAGAAAAATATCCCGACATTATTACCGCGGGAACAAAAGAAACGCCGTATTATACAAATTCCACGCAATTGCCTGTTAATTATACTGACGATATTTTTGAAGCGTTGAAATTGCAAGACGACCTTCAATGTGCTTACACAGGAGGCACTGTTTTGCATATTTTTGCGGGAGAAAAAATATCTGATATTCAAGCGGTTAAAAATTTAATTAAAAAAGTTTTCACAAAATATCATTTGCCGTATATAACTTTCACGCCTGTTTTTTCTATTTGTCCTGTTCATGGGTATATTGCGGGAGAACATTTTGAATGCCCTAAATGCGTTGTTAAACAGCCTTGTGAAGTATATACCAGAGTTGTTGGTTATCTCAGACCTGTGTCTCAATTTAACACAGGCAAACAACAAGAATTTAAAGAAAGAAAAAATTTTAAAGTGTAAATTATGCTATTAGGAGGACTGCAAAAGAATAGTTTGATTGATTATCCGGGCAAGATTTGTTGCACTGTGTTTACTATTGGGTGTAATTTTAGATGTCCTTTTTGTTATAGCGGAGAGCTTGTTTTAGAAGAAAGAATAAAAGAAAATAAATATCAAATTTTTGAAAAAGATTTTTTTGATTTTTTAGAGCAGAGAAGAGGGTTGCTTGAAGCATGCGTTATTTGCGGAGGAGAACCGACTATACATAAAGATTTAATAGATTTTGCGACAAAAATTAAAAAAATGGGATTTTTAGTAAAATTAGATTCAAACGGATCCAATCCGAATATGTGGAAAGAATTGTTAGAAAAAAATTTAATTGATTTTGTCGCAATGGATGTTAAAGCGACTAAAGAAAAATATGGATTTTATTCTGGAAATAAAGCAGATATTAAAAAAATTGAGGAAAGCGTGGAGATTTTGAAAAATTCAAAAATTGATTTTGAATTTAGAACAACAGTGGCTCCAGGAATTGAAGAGCGAGATTTAATTGAAATAGGGAATTGGATACAAGGGAAAAATGTTAATTATTCTTTACAGGAATTTAATAATCAAAAAGAAATTTTAGATAAAGAGATATTAAAACTTCCTATTCTTGACGCGAAAACACTAGAAAAAATTGTTGAAAAACTTAAACCAAAATTTCAATCCTGCAAATTAAGATAATAAAAAATTTTTGTATGCATTATTCGCAAGTTTTTTTATATTTTTGCGTTTCGTTTATTTTTGGAATTTTTGTTAATTCTTTTTTTAATTTAGGGTTGATAACGATATTTGGAATTTTGATATTCGGAATTTTATTGATTTCAGTTTTATGGAAATATAAAAAAATAGCGATTATTGGTTTTTGTTTGATATTTTGCGCAATAGGAATTTTACGGCATCAACAAGCAGATGCTTTAGCCGTAAACAACGAGTTGTTAAAAATAAACAATACAAATCAAGAAATTATTTTAATTGGAAAAATAGTGTCAGAGCCCGATATAAGGGAAACTTACACAAAGTTAATTGTAAGACCGTGTCAAATACAAGGAAAAAATTATAAAAATTTAGGCAAAGTTTTAATATACGCGGATAAATTTCAAAATTTTCAATATAACGATGAATTGAAAATTATCGGCAAAATGAAAACTCCTGATGATTCTCATTTTTCATTTTTAGCGAGTTATAAAGATTATTTGGCTAAAGATGAAATTTATTCAATAATTCGCGCGTCAGAAATTAAAATACTTGACAATCAAAAAGAGAAAACTGATATTTTTTCTGAATTTATGCCGTTGCTAATGTTTGAAATTTATGATTTCAAAGACAAGATGAGAGATTCAATAGAGCAAAATCTTTTTCCTCCTCAATCATTAATTTTAGGGTCAATAATTTTAGGAGACAAAGCGAGAATTTCAGAGCAATGGAAGCAAAAATTAAATATCACCGGATTAAGACACATCACATGCATATCAGGGATGCATATCGGTATTTTAGCGATAGTTTTAACTTTGTTGGCTCTTTCATTGGGGTTATGGCGCGCGCAAGCGTTTTATTTTACTGCTGTTTTATTAAGTTTATTTATTATAATGACAGGATTTCAGACATCAGCGATAAGGGCGGGGATTATGGTTGGCATATTCTTATTTGCTCAAAAAATCGGGAGAATAAGAACAGCTCACAGGGCTTTAATTTTTGCGGGAGTTTTAATGCTTATTCATAATCCTTTACTTCTAAAATCCGATATTGGATTTCAACTTTCATTTTTAGCGGTATTGGGAATAATATATTTAACCCCGTTTTTTGAAAATTGTTTTAAGTTTATTTCAATAAAATTTTTAAGAAATATTTTGAGCGCGTCTTTATCAGCGCAAATTTTTACTTTGCCAATTTTGATTTATAATTTTGGATATATTTCAATAGTCGGAGTTTTTACAAATATGTTGGTTATTCCTGTTTTGCCTTTTATTTTGATATTTGGATTTTTATTAAGTTTTTTTGGCGTTTTTTCTTCATTTTTAGCCTTTATTTTGTCTTTTCCTTGTTATATTTTGTTGTCTTATTTGATATTAATAATAGAAAAATTTTCTTGTTTTTCTTATTCTTATGTAAATTTTAATATTACAGCAAAAGAATTTTTATTTTTTTATTTGATTTTATGCTTGATTGTTTGGCATTTTAATATAGAATTAAAGAAAAAAGAAATTTTAATGCCTTGAATATATTATGAAAAATAATGATAAATATTATATAAATATTGGAAAAGCGACAGATATTAAAGATTTAAAGCAAAGAAAAATATATAGGTATTTTGAAATACTTCCCGGTTTTTTGGCGTGGACTACTTTATTTTCCGCAATAATTTTTTCATTGTTTTTTCCTTCTTTTGTTGCTTATTTTATTATTATTTTTTGTTTATATTGGCTTTTTAGAGCTATTTATTTTTCGTTTTGTCTTTGTTCATCTTATAAAGAAATGCGAAAAAATTTGAACACAGATTGGAATGAAAAATTAAAATTAATTCCTGAATCAAAAAATATTTTTCATCTGATTATTTTTCCTATGTATAAAGAGGATATAGTTGTCGCGCGAGAGAGTTTTCAAGCATTGCTAAAAACGCAATATCCAAAAGAAAAAATGATTGTGGTTCTGGGAATTGAAGAGCGGGCTGGAAAGACGGCAAAAGAAATAGCTGAGAAAATAAAGAGCGAATTTGGAGACAGATTTTATAAATTTTTAATAACAACGCATCCAAAAGATATACAAGGAGAGCTTGCTGGGAAAGGTTCAAACGAAACTTGGGCAATAAAACAAGCAAAAGAAAAAATAATAGATGTTGAAAATATTTCTTATAACGATATTATTGTTTCTTGTCTTGATATTGACACGCAAGTTTTTCCTCAATATTTTTCCATTCTTGTTTATCAATGGTTTAATTGTTCTTGTCCTTATTTGACAAGTTTTCAGCCAATTCCTTTATATTTGAATAATATTTCAGAAGCTCCATTTTTTTCAAGAGTTGTTTCTTCTTGCAATGTTTTTTGGCAGATGATTCAACAGCAGAGACCTGAAAAAATTGTCACTTATTCTTCTCATTCTATGAGTTTTAAGGCTTTGAATGAAATGAATTTTTGGCAAACAAATGTTGTTTCAGAAGATGCGGGAGTGTTTTGGAAAGCATTTTTGTTTTATAACGGAGATTATCAAATATTTCCTTTACATTATCCAGTGTCTATGGATTCTTGTTTGTCAAAAAACTTAAAAGACACAATTATTAGCCAATATAAACAACAAAGAAGATGGGCGTGGGGGAGTGAAGGAATTCCTTATCTTTTATTCGGGTTTTTAAAAAATAAAAAAATTCCTTTTATAAAAAAATTTCATTACGCTTTTTTGCTTGTAGAAGGATGTTGGGCGTGGGCGACCAATGCTTTGCTTATATTATTTTTAGGTTGGCTTCCGATAATGTTGGGAGGAAGCGTGTTTAGAGAAACAATGCTTTCTTACAGTTTACCGAGTATTACCGGGAATATAATGAAAATTACTTTAATAGGTATAGTTGTTTTTGTGATAATAAACACATTGCTTCTTGGTTCGCGAAATTTTTATTTTTCTAAATCAGAAAATTTTTTTATATTAACGCAATGGATTTTTCTTCCAATTAGTTTAATAATTTTTGGAGCTTTGCCAGCGCTTGACGCGCAAACTCGTTTAATGCTTGGCAAATATATGGGGTTTAGCGTTACTGAAAAAGTACGAAAAAAAATTGCTAAAAATTAAAATAAGGTTATAATATATTATTATGTATAAACTTCCAGAATATAAAATATTGTTAAAATTAAATAAACCTAAGAAAAAATTAAAAAAGAAAAATATTTTTTTTAAGAATAAAGTTTTTCATAGTTTGATTTTAACACTTTTTCTTTCTTGCTTTTTCGGTTTTTTAGCTGGCGCGCTTTCAGGAGCTTATTTTTATGTTGAAATAAAAAAGTATATTTCTGACAAAGGAATTGAAAAACCATTGGAACAAATTATTAAAAAAGAAACAATTATAGAAAAAATAACAGAAAAAGAATATATTCCGCAAACAACACAAGAAGAAAAGATTATTAGCGTGGTGGAAAAATATTCTCCAGCTGTTGTGAACATAGTTATTACCAAAGATATGCCGATAATAGAGGAATATTATTTTTCTCCGTTTAATGACGATTTGTTTCAAATTCCGCAATATCGCGAAAAGGGTATGGAAAAAAAAGAAATAGGAGGAGGTTCTGGTTTTATTGTGTCCGCAGATGGAATGATTTTGACAAATAAACATGTGGTTTTAGACGAAACAGCTGATTATATGATTCTTACAAACAATGGAGAAAAATATACAGCGGAAATTTTAGGCAAAGATCCTTTGCAAGATATAGCGTTGCTTAAAATTGACGGAAAAAAAATATTTAACGAGCAAGGCGAAATAATAACAGAGCAATTTCCATTTGTAAAATTGGGAGATTCTTCTTCTTTGAAAATAGGGCAGAGTGTTGTAGCTATTGGAAATGCGTTAGGGCAATTTAAAAATACTGTTTCGCTTGGCGTTGTTTCTGGATTAGGAAGAACCATAACAGCTTCAAACGACGCTGGATTTGTTGAAACTTTAGAAAATGTTATCCAAACAGACGCGGCAATTAATAAAGGCAATTCTGGCGGACCGCTTTTGAATTTAATGGGGGAAGTAATAGGAATGAATACAGCTATGGCGCAAGGTTTAGCGGAAAATATCGGCTTTGCCATTTCTATAAATAAAGCGAAAAAAGATATTGAGCAAATAAAAACATTGGGGAAAATTGTATATCCGTTTTTAGGAATTCATTATGTTGTTGTTTCAAAAGAAATTCAAGAGCAATATGAGCTTCCTGTTGATTATGGAGTTTTAATTATTTCAAAAGACGCAAATACATCGGCTATTTTTCCCGAGTCCGCGGCTGAAAAAATCGGATTAAAAGATATGGATATTATTTTAGAATTTGACGATAAAAAAATTACTTTGGAAAACTCTTTAGCAAAAATTATTATGGAATATAATCCAAATGACAGAGTTAAATTAAAAATTTTAGAATTTTGCGATTTGGAAAGCGCGGGTGAAGAAGAATATAAGGAAAAGTTTGTTTGGGTCGCGCTAGACGAGCGAGAATAAATTTGACAAATTTGTTAAAATAAGTAAATTAAAGGTTAATAGCTGAAGACAGCAGGTATATATTTATATAGTAAATCCTGTTTAGGCAAAAATAAATTTTTTTATATTATTTTTTTGTCTGCGTCAGCGGATTTTTTTAATTATGCCAAAGACAAAAGAACAAAAGCAAAATACGCTTAAAGAATTGAAACAAAATATAGAAAAACAAAAAAGTATTATTTTTGCGGATTTTACAGGTTTGAAAGTTAATGATTTGACTGATTTGAGAAAACAAATGAGAGAAAAGGATTGTGAATTAAAGGTCGCAAAAAAAACATTGATAAGAATGGCTTTTGAAAATTTTAATTTAGAAGTTGGCAAAAAAATTAAAGATTTTAAGGGAGAAATTATTTTGGGTTTTGGATATAAAGATGAAGTTTCCGCATTTAAAGTTTTAGGAGATTTTTCAGGAGATAACAAGAATTTAAAAATTTTAGGAGGAGTAATGGAAAATGAATTTTTAGACGCAAATAACGCTATTGCTATGTCTAAATTGCCTTCAAAACAAGAGCTTTTGGCAAGATTGGTTGGAAGCGTTAAAGCTCCTGTTTCAAATTTTGTTGGCGTATTGGAAGGAAACATTAAAAGTTTAGTGTATATTTTATCAAAAGTTAAAGTGTAGTATAATATTTTATAAATTATTTTGCTATGAAATACAACCTTTAATCAGTCGTTTGCTTTTTTCCGCAAAAAGTTCGTTTGTTTTTAACCAAAATTTTGTCGCTTTGCGACAAAACCAAGCAAAGTTTTGCCCATTTTGGTTTCAAAGCCTGATTAAAAGTTGTTTTCTTCGCTTAATAATTAAATCATTATGGCAAAAGAAAATAATCAAGCTTCAGAAGAAGCAAAAGTTGAAGAAGAAAAAAAAGAAGAAAAAGAGGAAGAGGAAGAAGAAAAAGAAGTTGAAGTTCCTGAAAAATTTAAAAAATTAGTACAAGGGATTGAAGAAATGTCTGTTTTAGATTTATCAGAACTTGTAAAAATTTTAGAAAAGAAATTTGGAGTTTCAGCTATGGCTCCTATGACAGCTGTTGCTGGAGTTGCTCCTGCTGGAGAAGCTCCTGTTGAAGAAAAATCTGTATTTAATATTGAACTTGTTTCAATAGGGGACAAGAAAATTGAAGTTATAAAAGCTGTTAGAGATATTACTGAAAAAGGATTGAAAGAAGCAAAAGATATAGTTGATTCAGCGATGAATTCTCCTCAAATAGTAAAAGAGAATGTTAAAAAAGACGATGCAGAAGAGATTAAAAAGAAATTAGAAACAGCTGGAGCAAAAGTTGAATTAAAATAATTTACAAATATATCACAAAAAAAACCGCTTAAAGCGGTTTTTTTTGTAAAAAAAGAAAGGACGATTTTCGTCCATTCATAGATATATAAAATTTTCTGGAGATATACTCCAATCTCCAGAAATAAATATCCTGTTGCATGGCAAATCATCAGGATTATTCATACCACAAGGAAGTTTGTATGCTTTACAACCCGGTTTTGCGCATCTTTGCATTACGCATTCTTTACCACAGGCATTACAAACAAAAATTTCCCATTTATGATCGCATAAATTTTTGATTTTTGTCCTTGCTTGTCTCTTCGCTTGTCTCGTCTTCATTTCATAGATCAAACTCATTAGTTCTTGCCTAAAAGGAATTTTTTCATTCGTGAATATAAATTCCTTGTCCTTTTTTGTTTGGTCTATGAGAGCTTTGAATGTGGTTAGTTCTGTGAATTCAAGCTCATTGAGAATTTTAACCCATCGTTCTTGGATCTCAGGATTTTCATTCTCATATTGGCGGACTATTAAAGACAGGTAATTGCCTAATGGCTTTTGACCTATTCTTTTCATTTCAGTTAAATGCGCTTTGATTTGCCATCTTGGCAACCAAATTGCTTCAACTTTTTTATGAGCCCAAGCTCTCATTAAGCGGTAGAATCCCCTGTTAGTTGGAATTCTTATTCCATGGTCTATTCTTGTCATTCTTGGACCGAATGGGTTAATCATACCAACCTGTTCTTTGACAAGATCTCTCCAACATCTTTTGGAATATCCTATGCGCCAAGAGTTATCTTTAACAAACATAAGCGTTTGGTTAATAGTTAAATCTCTTGTTCCGAAATATGTTGAAGTAATGGGAACATCTCTTTTTACCCTCAACGGTTTTGTGTCAAGAGATATTGTCTCCAAATTTAGCACATTGCTTAACCTCTCTCTTAATATGCTTTCTTTGTTTATCAAACTTTCTGCATTGTTTAACAGATTGCCATAATAAGGCAAAACAATGTCTATATCCCTTAGCTGTTCGTAAACAGGGTTTTCTCCTTGAGAGAGAAGTAACATAAAGCGAGCCAATCCTCCTTTGATTATTACGCTTTCTATGTTTCCATATTTTAAAGCATCTAATATGCTTTTTATCACATCTGATCCGTCAACGGTTTCTAATGTTCTCGGATCAAATTTTATCTCATACATTCTTCTTGTCCTCCTATTATATTTGCTCTATTCAATTATTAAGAGCTGTTCAAGTATTTATAGCATAGCAATAAAATATATTTTGTCAAGAAAATTAAAAAAGTTGTTATTTAATTTGACATAATGTTATTTTTTGATAGTATTTAGTTATGAGCGTAGCTCTTAATAACTTAAAAAGGAGGTGAAAAGAATGCAAAAGAGAATTTGCGATGTTTGTGGAAAAACAATAGATCCCGATTTGGGATTCTATTCTTTAGCAACTAGAACTAAGGGGATGATAACCCTACCCAACGAGGAAACAGACATTTGTAGTATCAAATGTCTTATGGCTCTTGTTGTTAAATTAGACAAAAGGGTCGCCAAGCTGAGAGAGACCCGTGGAGAGATAAAGACCACCAAGTTTATGTGGGAATCCACAGAGGTTTCTCTTGACGATGTAGAAGAGATGGAAGGCAAATTTTATTTGACTTCTGAAGCGTACGCGCGATATAGGAATTAAGGACAGAAATGTCCTATTTTTTTATTTTAATTCAATTGATGATCTCAAATATGATGTATGGGTCAAACACATACATTCTCGCATGAAATAAATAAATAAAATAAACTGAGATAAATAAAGCAGAATAATTTGCAGGAGGTTTTCCCCTGCTTTTTTTATTTATAATTTGTTATTTGTTAATTCGCCTTTTAATCCCCAAGGAATAGCGTTTGTTATTTTTACATTTACGAATTTTCCGATTACGCTTTGAGGATTGAAATTTGCGATTTTGAATTTAATTGTTTTATATTCTTTTGTTTTGCCAATAATATATCCTTTTCTTTCATATTCAGGAAGAACGCGCGCGATTTTTCCTATATATTTTTTATTTTTCGCGATAGCGATTTTTTTTAATGTTTCAGTTAATTTTTTGTCTCTTAATTGTTTTTCTTTTAGAGAAACACTATCTTTCATATTAAAAGCCGGAGTTCCTTGTCTTGGAGAATAGCGCGCCACATAAGCCATATCTGGTTTGATCTCTTTGAAAAGTTTTATAGTATTTTCAAATTGTTTTTTTGTTTCTTTGGGAAAGCCGATTATGGCGTCAGTTGACAAAACAACGCTTGGAATTTTTTCACGAATTTTTTTAATTATATTTTTATATTGTTTTATTGTGTAAGGTCTGTTCATTTTTTTTAAAATTTTATCATCTCCTGATTGGACAGGCAAACTTATGTATTTTGCGACTTTGTCGCATTCAGCGATTGTTTTTATCAATTCGTCAGAAAAATCTTTAGGATGCGAAGAACTAAAACTAATCCAAAAATCGCCCTTAATTTGGTTTGTCATATATAATAATTTTGAAAAATTAATTTTTTTGTTTGTATTTTTTTCAGTATATGAATAAGAATTTACATTTTCTCCTATTAGCCAGATATGTTTATAATTATTTTTTATCAGTTTTTTTATTTCATTTATAATGTCGTTTGCGGGTCTTGAAATTTCTTTTCTTCTTGTATAAGGGACTACGCAATATGAACAAAAATTATTACATCCTGTGATAATAGGAACATAAGCGGAAAATTTAGTTTTATATTTTGGCGCAATTTTTAAATAATTTGCGTTTAATTTGCATTTTTCATTGATTTTTTGAAAATTTGCGTAAATTAAATTTTTTGGCGAAAACATATTTTTTTGTTTAAGAATGTTTTTCCAGCGTGGCAAAGAGTTGATAGGCAGAATATAATCATAGCCCTGATTTTTTTTTGAAAGATATTTTTGTTTTAATTTTTCAAAATCTTGTTTTAGAATACATCCTGTTAAAATGATTTTTAATTTAGGATTTTTTTGTTTTAATTTTTTGAAATTTTTTATTTGTCCATATACTCTATCAACAGCGCTTTGTCTTACAGAGCACATATTAACAATAATTAAATCTGCCTCATTTATTGTTGAGGCAGAATTATAATTATTTTTTTCTAAATATCCGGCAATTCGTTCCGAGTCGGTTTTATTCATTTGACAACCAAAAGTTATAATAAAATATTTCATTAGACCTGTTGCTTAATAATTTTTCTGATAAAAAATCAAAGATTTTAAGATGAAAATTGTGAATAACAAAGATGTTTTATATATTTATAAATTTAATGAATTTTTTGTTTTTTTTCTTTTAAAAAATATCGCCATTGTTCTAAAAATTCTAAAAAAAAGGAAAATGGCATATCTATTAAAATCGTTATGAAAAGCCCTATATTAAATTTTGTTAATTCTTTAGAAAACCATCTTCCCATTTGCAGGACAGGAAGAGTAAAAAAATCAAGTATAAAAAATATTATTGTTTCTTTTTCTTTTTTTATAGTCAATTCTTTGCTACTTTCTCTTATTTTTACTCCCAGAAAGCTAATTATTGAAAAATAAAAGATAAATATTGCCATAGAAGGAGCGCTGAAATTTAGATATTGAAGAATTTTGTAAATTATGACAAATGAGACAATAAATGTTAGACAATAAATAATAGAAATTATAGTATTTAAAACTCCTGTTTTTTTTCTGCGCGCTTTTATTTCGTAGACATTTTTTCTTTGTTTTTGATAAACTATTTTCATAATTTCCATTATCACGCTGTCAAGATTTTCTTTTTTTGGCGGTTTAATGCTGATAACCAATAAAAGCATTAAAAATGGCGGAAGCAATATATTTATCCATAAAGTCGCGACATTAAAATCTCCTGTGAGATATTTTTCAACAGGGACTTCTATTGCAAGAGCAATTCCGATTTTTGTCAAAAAAATGGAAATAGTGCTGTATAATGCGGCTCTTTTTATTTTTGATTTTAATTTTATTAGTTTAACGCTATAAGATTTTTTTATTAAATTTTCCAATGTTTCCGGGTTTTCCAAATTTTCTTTTGCTTTTATCGCGTCTTGTGTAATGATGTCGTCTAATATCAAATATGAAGTGTTATATTGTTTGCAAATATGAAAAAAATTTTCAGATAAAGGATGTTTTAATTGTTTTATTATAGTTTCCTGAATAATAAAAAGTTTTTTAGCGATTTCTAATAATAGGGGAGAATCAGTAGATAAATTATTCCATTCTGGATATTGTTTTAATATAAGATAATAAATAATTGTTGGTTCGTCAAATTTTAACAGAGCGCGGAGCGCGGCAATATATATTTGAATATTTTTTTCTTGTTCTGTCATTCCGTCAAAAGCTATGGCTCCTTGGCTGATTTTTATTCTTTGTTCCATTAAATCAGTCATATATTCTGTTAACGCTTCTTGTTTTTCAGTGGAAGATAATGTTTTTTCTATTTCATAACTTGCTATGTTTAAAAGCCAATCCTGGATTTTAGATTTTCCATTATTTTTCTGTTTGTTTTTTGTTATTTTAATATTTTCAGGAGAGTTGTCCAGTATAAAAAAGTATTTATTTAGAATTTTTTGTATATCTTGAATTTTTGTTTCTGGAATAGAGTTATTTGAAAAATGTCCTCCGCGAATAAGTTCATAAACTAATGGTTCAGCTATTGTTTCGTTTTTTTCTTGTAAAATCATTTTTCTTTTAAGTATTCTTTCTATAGCTCTTTTTCTTAAAAGATGTTCTTCTCTCCAATCAACTACTCCTTTTATTTTTTCATAAAAACCAGCCACTTTTGAAGCGACCTCATCAACCGAGATAAATGGGACATCAGATTTTATTTGAGATGATTTATATGATAATTGGTATTTTTCTATTAAATTTTGAGTTTCTTGAGAAAGCATAATAATTTATTATATCTTATACAAAATTAAAAAACACCCCTTGACTAATATCTTGAATATGCTATATTTTAGTTGATTTAATAGTTCTTTAACAATTAAAAAATATAGCGGAGAGAAAATTGATTGGAAATTATTTTCTAATTAATTTTCTCTTCGCTAATAGTGCTATATTATCAAAAGCGCAAATTGCGGAGGGGAGGATATACTATGGAAGAAAAAACAATAATAGCAAAGGAGGAAAATTTTCCTGCGCTGGAATCTCTTGAAAGAAAGTTGATAGAGATCCAGGAAAAGGAGAATGAAGAGAACAAACTCAAAGCGAAAGCGGAGGTTTTCGTGGAGAGCTTGAAGGCCAAAATAGGTGATAACGACGAGGTATTCATCGAATTTGCTACTGGCCAACTTGTAAACATAACATCAGTCGGGATAGGGGTATTTGACGGTGATACATATAAACCGTTAATCCCTGATTCGGATTTTTACGAGATCCTTCAGATTTCGCAATGCGAAGTTAAGGATCTAAATTTTGTAGGATGAACACCCTTTCATCCTCTTTTTTTTACCTAAATTCTGTCATTGATTTGCTTTTGTATTTGCTCAATGAATTTATTTAATTTCATTGTTCCAATATCTCCTTTGCTTCGCTCGCGGACGCTGATTGTTTTTGATTTTTGCTCCTTGTCTCCGACAATTAAAATATAAGGAGTTTTTTCTATTTGAGCTTGCCTGATTTTTTTGCCGAGTGTTTCATTTTCTTTTTTTAATTCGCAACGAAAATCATTTTCATTAAGTTGTTTAAAAATTTCATTAGCATATTTATTATTTTTTTCGCTAATTGGTATTACAGATATTTGAACAGGGGACAGCCATAAAGGAAAAGCTCCAGCATAATGTTCTATTAAAAGCGCTAAAAATCGTTCATAAGATCCCAAAATGGCGCGATGTATCATTATTACAAAATCATTTTTGCCTTTTTTATTTGTGTAGACAAGATTAAATCGTTTTGGGCTCGCAAAATCAAGTTGGACAGTGGCTAATTGTCGTTCATTTCCAAGCGCGTCTTTAAACATAAAATCTATTTTAGGTCCGTATAATGCTGCTTCTCCTTCAATTTTTTTTGCGTCAAGCTTAAGGTCATTACAAATTTTTTGTAATATTTTTTCAGCTTTATTCCAATCTTTTGGTTCTCCAATGTATTTTTCAGGATGACTGTAATCGCGAACAGAAAGCGAAACCCAATGGTTTCCCCATAATCCAAATCCTTTATAAAATTTTTTAATGATATTCACAAGGATTTTTACTTCTTTTTCAACTTGGTTCATTTCGCAATAAGTATGTCCGTCTTCAACTGTAAATCCGCGAGTGCGGGTGAGCCCGCCAATTTCTCCGGGTTTTTCGTCTCTGTATTGCATACCGGATTCCATATAACGAATTGGCAAATCGCGATAACTTCGCAAACGAGACGCGTAAATTTGATTATGATGAGGGCATTGAACAGGTTTTACCGCAAAATTTTGATTGTAATGGTCTTTTATATGGAAAAGTTCGTCTCCAAATTTATCTTTATGTCCAGATATTTCATAAAGTTTGATTTTAGCAAAATGAGGGGTGGAAACTTTTTGAACATTAAATTTTCGCGAAATTTGCCAAAGTTCGTCTTGGAGAATATCTTTTAAGATTGTTCCTTTTGGCGTGTAAAGTGGCAATCCCGCGCCCACAAGCTCGGAAAAACAAAATAAATCCAATTTTTTGCCCAAAATACGATGGTCTCTTTTTTTTGCCTCTTCTTGTTGAATAATATAATCTTTTAATTTTTTTTCATCCTCAAAAGCAATTCCGTAAATTCTGGTTAGCATTGGATTTTTTTTGTCTCCCTTCCAATAAGCTCCTGCAATTCTGTTTAACTTAAAAGCGTTTATATTTATGTCTTTTGTAGATTTTATATGAGGACCCGCGCAAAGGTCAATAAAATCAGCAAATTCATAAATATAAATTTTTTTATTTTTGTTTTTTATTATTATGTCTTTTATCAGTTCTAATTTATACGGTTGATTTTTAAATATTTTTTTCGCTTCATTTGTTGAAACTTGTTTTTTAATGAATTTTATATTTTGCTTTACAAGTTGTTTCATTTTTTTTTCAATTTTTGGCAAATCTTGTAATGATAAATTTTGGTTTTTAGCAAAACTAAAATCATAATAAAATCCATTTTCAATATCAGGACCAATGCCAAATTTAACCTCGGGATAGAATTCTTTGATAGCGCGAGCCAAAATATGCGCTAATGAATGTCTAATTGTTTCAATTTTTGTTAACATAATTCAAAGATATTATAATACATAATAAAATTAAAAAACACCCCCCCCTCTTGTTGTATTATATTTTATTACAACAATATAATATTATAACGCATTGATGTCTATACTATTTCCTCAATGTATTCGCATAGAATTTTAGGAACGCTGTCGCGGTTATCAACTTTTCCAGTTACTGCCACAATTTTGTTTTCTTGGAATATATTTGGATTTCGTTGCAGAACTGTTGGGAAAACAACTAATTCAATCTTGCCCGTGAGGTCTTCTAATTTTACAAAAAGCATTTGTTTGCCTGTTTTTGTGGTGATTTTTTTAATTAAAGAAATAATACCTCCTATTTTTACTATTTTTCCTTTAATATCTTCAGAAATTTTGTATATAGGCAAATAATTTTTTTCAAAAACGCTTTTATAATCGTCTAATGGATGACTGCTGATGTATAATCCCAAAAGTTCTTTTTCCCAATTTAATTTTTCTTTTTTAGAAATTTCCTCAGCAGGGGACAAGCGAATTTCAATATTGTTTTTTTGACTGTTCTCCGGAAGCGCGTCAAATAAACTTTTTTGATTACTTGCTTTATTTTTTTGAATTTCTTTATTAAATTCTAACAGAATTTCAAGATTTTGCAAAAGCGCGTTTCTCTCTTTAAATATGTCAAAAGCTCCTGTTTTTATCAAACTTTCCATTGACCTTTTATTAAGATCTTTTGACGCAATTCTTTCAATAAAATCGGTTATGGAAATAAAATTTCCATTTTTAGTTCTTTCTTCAACAATAGCTTCCACTATGTTCTGACCAACATTTTTAATGGTAAGCAAACCAAACCTTATTTTATTTTGATTAGGGATAACACTGAAATTTTTAAAACTTTCATTGATGTTTGGACCCAAAACTTCAATTTCCATTCTTTTACATTCTTCAATTAAAAATGCGATTTTTTCTATATCCTGTTTTTCAGAAGTGAGCACGGCAGACATAAATTCTATTGGAAAATGCGCTTTAAGATAAGCTGTTCTGTAAGCAATCAGCGCGTAAGAAGCTCCGTGACTTCTGTTAAATCCATAACTCGCGAATGGCAAAACCCATTCCCAAATTTTTTCGGAAATTGATTTTTCAATTTTATTATCTAAAGCTCCTTGAATAAATTTTTCTTTTTGCTCTAATAGCAATGTTTTTATTTTTTTTCCGACCGCTTTTCTTAAAATATCAGCTTCTCCCAAACTAAACCCGGCTATGTCTCGCGCTATTTTCATTAGTTGTTCTTGATATACCATTATTCCGTAAGTGTTTTCCAGTATTGGTTTTAATTTTGGATGAAGATATTTTATTGTGGCTGGATTTTCTTTGCCCTTAATATAATCTGGAATAAACGCCATAGGTCCGGGTCTGTATAAAGACACCATAGCGATGATATCCTCAAATTCGCTTGGTTTAAGTTTTTTTAAATATCTTTTCATTCCGTCTGATTCCAACTGGAATACGCTTGTGGTTTCTGCTTTTCGCAAAATTTCATATACTTTTGCGTCGTCTAAAGGGATATCTTCTATAATTATGTTTTTATTATGGATTTTATAAATTCTCGCAAGCGTGTCTTCAATAATCGTGAGATTTTTTAATCCCAATAAATCCATTTTTAATAATCCCAGGTCATCAATTGAACGCATTCCATATTGTGTTATTATTCTTTGGTCTTTTTGAGACGGATATTGGGAAGGAACCATATCAGTTAAAGGGTCTTTGGAAATTACTAATCCGCAAGCGTGAGTTGATGCGTGTCTAACGCATCCTTCTAATTGTTTGGCAAAATCAATTATTTTTGTGGCTCTTTCGTCTGATTGATAAATTTGTTTGAATTCATCTATTTTTTCCAATGTTTTGTTCAAATCAAATCCAAGCGGAATCATTTTTGCCAATTGGTCGCAAAAAGAATAATCTTCTCGCAAAGCCCGTCCAACATCTCTTATCACAGCTCTTGCCGCCATTGTTCCAAAAGTGATAATTTGCGCGACTTTGTTATGCCCGTATTTTTCTTTTATATAATTTATCACTTCATCTCTTCTCCAATCAGTAAAATCAAGGTCTATATCAGGCATTGAAATTCGCTCGGGATTTAAAAATCTTTCAAACAACAAATTGTATTTTATCGGGTCTATGTCCGTGATATTGAGAAGATAAGAAACCAAAGACCCTGCCGCGCTTCCTCTGCCCGGACCAACCGCTATTCGTTTGCTTTTTGCCCAATTCACGAAATCTTGAACAATTAAGAAATAGCCGGCAAATCCTGTTTGTTTAATAATTGAAAGTTCGTATTTTAATCTATCTATTATTTCTTTTTTTTGATTTTCATTATCCAAATTTTGAATATCAAATCTTTTTATCAATCCTTGCTCACATAATTCTTTTAAGTAATCATCAGAATTTTGATTATCAGGAGTTTCAAAATATGGAAGTTTAGTTTCTCCAAGTTTAAATTCAAAAACGCATTTTTCAACAATTTTTTGCGTGTTTTCTATTGCTTCTGGAACATTTGCGAAATCCTGTATCATTTGTTCTTGGCTTTTCACGGAATAATCTTCTCCTTTCATTGTTCTTCTATTTGCGTCGTCTATTTTTGCTTCAGTATTTATAAGCATTAAAATATCTTGCGCTTCATCATCAGTTTTTCGCAGATAATGACAATCATTAGTAGCTACTAATGGGATATCCAATTTTTTTGAAAACGCGATTAACTGTTCATTAACTTTGTCTTGTCCCTGCAAATTAGGATGATGTTGAATTTCTAAATAAAAATTTCCTTTTCCGTATATTTTTTCGTATTTCAAAGCTGTTTTTTCGGCTTCCTCAATTTGGTTTGATAAAATCAATTTTGGTATTTTCCCGCCAATACAAGCGCTTAACGCGACAAGACCCTCGCTGTATTTTTCTAAAAGCGCTTCATCAACGCGGGGTTTGTAATAAAAACCTTTAAGATGCGATTGCGTCACTAATTGAACCAAGTTTTTATATCCTTGTTCGTTTTTTGCTAATAAAACTAAATGATATCTTTTATTGTCAATATTCGGTCTGCATTGTTCCATTCTGTCTATGGCGCAATAAACTTCGCATCCAATTATTGGTTTTATTCCTTTTGCTTTTGCTTTTTTGTAAAATTCTACGGCTCCGTATAATACTCCGTGGTCTGTGATGGCAATAGAATCCATATTTAATTTTTGCGCGTAATCCAAAAGCTCGTCTATTTTTGACAAGCCGTCTAAAAGCGAATAATGCGTGTGAACATGCAAGTGAGTAAATTTCATAGTTAAGAATTAAGAATTAAGAATTAAGAATTAA
>JAYELE010000028.1:0-1064 GCA_034717255.1 Patescibacteria group bacterium | reverse complement strand
TAATATTTTAGATTAACTTTATAATGCATAAAATTCCATCAACAGATCAAAATGTGAATTAAGCAATAATAAATATTAAAAAGTTTGATTTTTTATTTGCTATTGTGAATATTTAGTTTTATATTTTAAGTAATTGAAGAAAGTGAGAAAAATTGATTGGTAAAATACTAAATAAAACAAAATATAAATATAGAAAAGATACTCTATTACCAAATGGTTATTTAGAGAAATTAGAACAAAAGAGATATAGTAATAATACAATTAATACTTACACTGCATATTTAAAAGATTTTATTTATGAATTTAAAAACCAAAATATCGCATCATTATCAAAAAGTAGCATTAATACATATATATTAAAATTAGTAAAACAAGATAATATTTCTGCATCACAACAAAATCAGAGAATCAATTCAATTAAATTTTATTATGAAAAGGTACTTGGTAGAGAAAAACAATATTATGAAATTCATCGTCCGCGTAAAGAGTATAAGTTGCCAAAAGTATTAAGCAAAAATGAAGTAAAAGAAATTTTAAATTCATCCAATAATATTAAACATCACTGTATTTTAATCTTAATATATTCAGCTGGTTTAAGACGTAGTGAATTAATTAACTTGAAAGTTTCAGATATAGATTCAGAAAGAATGGTGGTTAGTATTAATGGAGCAAAAGGTAAAAAAGACAGGGTATCTTTATTATCCAGAAATACACTAAATTTGCTTCGAAAATATTATAAAGAATTTAAACCTGAAATGTATCTTTTTGAAGGAATGAAAGGTGGTAAGTATTCACCAACAAGTGTTGCTAAAGTATTAAAGAATGCTGCAAAAAAAGCTGGAATTCATAAAAATGTAACCCCTCATATGTTAAGACATAGTTTTGCTACACATTTGCTCGAACAAGGAACAGATTTAAGATATATTCAAGAATTATTGGGACATAGCAGTTCTAAAACAACAGAAATTTATACTCATGTGTCTAAAAAGGCAATTGATAAAATTAATAATCCCGTTGATGATTTTTTTAAATAGGAGGAATTAATGATAAAAGAAAAATATAAA
>JAYELE010000027.1:21991-25652 GCA_034717255.1 Patescibacteria group bacterium | reverse complement strand
TTGTATTTTTGCGCAAGTTATGTTATGGTTTTTGTAATAGTAATGGTGGAGTATTTTGTTATCTAATGGATAGTAAATATATTTCATCAGTTTATAGAATAATAAAAGGAGGTGAATACAAGATGGATAGAAAGCAAATTATTGAAAGAGCAAAAGCTCTTGCCTGTCACACGAGAATGTGGTGGCAAAATCATCATAGGAAAGAGAATGATGATTTGCTTTTTAATATGGCTAGGGTTGAGGTTTTGCGTTCCGGGTTTTTTTGTCCTGTGATTTCGCAAAAAGAAGCGGAAGTCGCTGTAGGATATCAAGTTCAAGCTGCGTTTGAGCATGATGTTGCTGAGCGATTTGAGGATAGTGGAAATCAAGCAGAAGCGGATATCCATTGGATAGAAGTTGAGAAATTGCTTGAAAAGTATTTTCTCGTCCTATTACAATATGCCGAATAGCTGGGATTTGTCCCGGCATTTTTTTTTGCTTATTTTAATTTTTTGCGCTAAAATGTTTAAATAATAGATAGGGGAAATAAGGGAAAGCTTCGCAAGGTCAGTCCGGTTACGAAGGTTGAAATATTATGTTGCGTGATTACTATTTTTATAACAAAAATATAACGATATAATAATTACAGTTAACGGCTTCGCTCCTCCTCAAGGGCTGACCTTTCTCGCTTGAGGAAAGAGGGGGAAGAGGGGAAAGAGGGGGAATAAAAAGGTGGAGAAGGAAATTGAAGAAATTATAAATTTAGTTTAAGGATTTAATATAATGAAACAATCATTGATTTTTAGCAAAACTTTGAAACAAGCGCCTAAAGACGAGCAGAGTGTGAATGCGCGGCTTTTGACAAGGGCTGGTTTTATTGATAAATTGTCTGCGGGAATTTATAGTTTTTTGCCTTTTGGATTAAGGGTTTGTCAGAAAATAGAAAATATTGTTAGGCAGGAAATGAATGAAATTGGCGCGCAAGAAATTTTAATGCCCGTGCTTCAGCCAAAGAGTATTTGGGATGTTACTGGAAGGTGGCAAAAATTCGCTGGAAAAGAAATGTTTAAATTGAAAAATCAAGCAAACAAGGATTACACGCTTGGTTGGACTCATGAAGAAGTTATAACGCCTTTAATGCAAAAATTCGTATTGTCGCGCAAAGATTTTCCAGTGTTTGTTTATCAAATTCAGGATAAATTTAGAGATGAGATAAGGGCAAAGTCGGGAATTTTAAGAACAAGAGAGTTTATAATGAAAGATCTTTATTCTTTTCATACATCAGAAAATGATTTAGACAAGTATTATGAAAAAGTAAAAAAAGCATATTTTAGGATTTTTAAAAAAATAGGGATTGATAAGCAAACTTATTTATGTTTGGCTTCTGGCGGAAGTTTTTCAAAATATTCTCATGAATTTCAAACAATAACTTCTGCTGGAGAGGATGTCATATATATATGCGAAAATTGCGGAATGGCGATAAACAAAGAAATTAAGACAGAGCATTTGAAATGTCCTGAATGCGGTAAAACAAAGTTTAGACAAGAAAAAGCTATAGAAATAGGAAATATTTTTAAATTGGGAACAAATTACACAAAACCTTTTGATTTTAAATTTATTGACAAGGATGGAACAAGGCAACCAGTGATAATGGGGTGTTATGGATTGGGGATTACGCGAATGATGGGAGCTGTTGTTGAAGTTTTTAATGACGCAAACGGGATTGTTTGGCCTGAAAATATCGCGCCTTATCAAATTCATTTAATTCAAGTTGGAGATGATTTGAAAGTTAAGGAAACAGCGGAAAAAATTTATAAGGGCTTGTTAAAACAAGGAAAAGAAGTATTATATGACGATAGAAAGGATAAAAGACCCGGGGAGAAGTTTGCTGATGCTGATTTAATTGGAATTCCTTTGAGAATGGTTGTGAGTAAAAAAACTGTTGAAAAAAATAGCGTTGAAATAAAATATAGAAATAAAAATAAGGTTGAGTTGGCGCAAATAAAAGAATTGGGGAAATTGGGGAGATAGGGGAAAATAGGGAGGGGAAAAAGAAGAAAGAAAAAAAGAAGAAAGAAAAAAAGAGGAGGAAAACTTCGCAAGGAGCGATTTTTCTCGTTTAATTATTTATAATTATGTTTAATAAAATTTTATCATATATTTCGCATGACATAGCAATTGATTTAGGAACCGCTAATTCTTTGGTTTATGTTAAAGGAAAAGGGATTGTTATTTCAGAGCCGTCAGTAGTGGCAGTTAATCAAAAAACTGGCAGGGTTTTAGCTATTGGCAATGAAGCGAAAAAAATGGTTGGACGCACTCCGGGCAATATTGTGGCTACGCGTCCATTAGTAAAAGGCGTTATTTCTGATTTTGAAGTGACAGAGCAAATGCTTAAATATTTTCTTAATAAAGTTCGCAAGGAAAAATTTATGATGGGATTTCCTCCCCGCGTGATTATCGGAGTTCCATGCGGAGTTACAGAAGTGGAAAGAAAAGCTGTTCAAGACGCGGCTAAATCAGCGGGCGCGCGACAAGTTTTTTTAATAGAACAACCAATGGCGGCGGCAATAGGAGCCCGTTTGCAAGTTCAAGAAGCCGGGGGAAATTTTATTGTTGATATTGGAGGAGGAACTACTGAAATTGCTGTTATTTCTTTGGGCGGATTGGTAATATCTAAAAGTTTGAGAATTGCCGGGGACAAACTTAATCAGGATATAATATATTTTGCGCAAGAAGAATATAAATTGTTAGTTGGAGAAAGAACAGCGGAAAATGTGAAAATAGGAATTGGGTCAGCGTATCCGTTAAATTTGATTAAAGATGAAAATGATTTTTCTTCGTTTGCCGAAGATAAGAAGAAAATTAAAAATAAAAATAAAGAGGAACAGGAATTTACAAAAACAAAAAACAAACTTGAAATGCCTATAAGGGGAAGGAATTTAGTCACGGGTTTGCCAGAAGAGATTACTGTTAACGACACTGACATACGGCGCGCTTTGGAAAAGTCTGTAAAGCAAATTGTGCAGGCGGTAAAAAACACAATAGAGGAAACTCCGCCTGAATTATTGGCTGATATTATGTCAAGCGGAATATATTTGGCGGGAGGAGGTTCTTTATTAAGAGGACTTGACGCTTTAATAACCAAGGAAACAAAAATTCCATGCAAGATTATTGACGACCCGTTAACAGCTGTGGCGCGTGGGGCTGGAATGGTTTTGGAAAATCTTGATGAATTAGAGGAAGTATTAGTGGAAACAGAGGAATTAGAAGTTCCTAAATAATTGGAATAAATAGAAAGTAGAAATTTTATATTTTTATACTTTATAACTACAATATGATTAATATCTCAGATATTGCTAAATTGGCAAGATTAGAATTGTCTTTGGATGAAAAAAAAGAATTAGGAAAAGAAATTTCCGCGGTTTTGGATTATTTTGAAAAAATAAAAAAAGCTGATGTTTCAGGCGTTGATATTAAACAAAGTGTTTTTTTAGCGCGAAATATAACAAGAGAGGATAAAGCAGAAGCGCAATCTGATGAAGTTGTTGAGAATTTGGTTCAAGCAATTCCTAATAAAGAAAAAAGAAACGCAAAAGTTAAAGCAATACTTTAATAATTATGGATTTATCTAATTTTACTATTTCGCAAATTCATAACGGGTTAAAAAATAAGGATTTTT
>JAYELE010000027.1:5698-21891 GCA_034717255.1 Patescibacteria group bacterium | reverse complement strand
TTTGGTTCAAGCAATTCCTAATAAAGAAAAAAGAAACGCAAAAGTTAAAGCAATACTTTAATAATTATGGATTTATCTAATTTTACTATTTCGCAAATTCATAACGGGTTAAAAAATAAGGATTTTTTCAATATAACAAGATTCAATATAATAAGAGAGGATAAAGCAGAAGCGCAATCTGATGAAGTTGTTGAGAATTTGGTTCAAGCAATTCCTAATAAAGAAAAAAGAAACGCAAAAGTTAAAGCAATACTTTAATAATTATGGATTTATCTAATTTTACTATTTCGCAAATTCATAACGGGTTAAAAAATAAGGATTTTTCAGCTACGCAACTTGTCGGAGCGTATTTTGAGAATATAGAAAAAAAAGATAAAGATATTTTTGCTTATTTGTCTTTGACAAAAGAAATGGCGATGTTTCAAGCAAAAGAAGTGGATAGTTTAATTGCGAATAAACAAGAATTGCCATTATTGGCTGGAGTTCCTTTTGCCGTGAAAGATAATATAATGGTAAAAGATATAAAATGTACTGCCGGGTCAAAAATTTTAGAAAATTATTTTGCGAGTTTTGACGCTGGAGTTATAGAAAAACTTAAAGCGAATAAATCTGTTATATTGGGAAAAACAAATTTAGACGAGTTTGGAATGGGGTCTTCAACCGAAAATTCCGCGTTTGGGAACACAAAAAATCCGCGCGATTTGAGCAGGGTTCCCGGGGGTTCTTCTGGCGGGTCTGTAGCATCAGTTATCGCGAATGAATGTGTTTTTGCGTTAGGTTCAGACACCGGAGGTTCTATTCGTTTGCCATGTTCATTTTGCGGGGCGGTTGGATTAAAACCGACTTACGGTTCTGTTTCCCGTTACGGTTTAATCGCTTTTGCGTCTTCTTTGGAACAAATTGGCGTAATAACCAAAACAGTTGAAGACGCTGAAATTGTTTTTAACGCTATCAAAGGAAGAGACGCGAATGATTCAACCAGCGTTGATTTGAGTTCCATAAAACAAACAAAACATAAAAGCGAGAAATTGGATATTAAAAAAACGCGCATTGGAATTCCAAAAGAATATTTTGTGAAAGGAATAGATCCAGCCGTGGAAAAATCTGTTAAAAACGCTATTAAAAAATATCAAGAATTAGGAGCTAAAATTGTTGAAATTTCTTTGCCAAATACTGAATATGCGCTTGCTGTTTATTATATTATCAGTATGGCGGAAGCAAGTTCAAATTTAGCGCGATATGACGGGATAAGATACGGGAAATCATTGGAAAATGATGAACAAAACGCGAATAATGATTTGTTAAGCGCTTATATGGAAACAAGGGGCAAGAATTTTGGCAAGGAAGTTCGCAGGAGAATAATGATTGGAACTTTTGTTTTGTCTGCCGGATATTATGACGCGTATTATTTAAAAGCTCAGAAAGTTAGGAATAAAATTATACAAGATTTTAACAGCGCTTTTGAAAAAGTGGATGTGATTTTAGCTCCTGTTTCTCCTTTTATGGCTTTTAAGATTGGAGAAAAAATAGGGGATCCGTTGTCTATGTATCTTTCCGACATTTTTACTGTTTCCGTGAATTTAGCGGGTTTGCCAGCTTTATCTTTGCCTTGCAAGGAAAAGGATAGTTTGCCAACAGGGTTTCAGCTTATTGGTCCTGCGTTTGAAGAAGATAAAATTTTGGAAATAGGCAAATTAATATAATTATGGATATTTTAAATATAATTTCAAATATAGTTTCATTTATTCTTTCGCCTGATTTGCAGAATACGCTATTGCCTGTAAAAATATTTTTTTTGGGAGTTTTTTTGCTTTTTGCGTTAGTTATTATAGTTTTTATTTTAAGAACTCAATGGTTGAAATACAGGGCAATGGAAGATATTTATCATTTTTTTTCATTTAAGCCTTATGGAATGAGAGCGCTTTCAAAACCTTGGGTAAAAATAATGAAAAAATTAAAAACAGGTAAAGAATCTGAGTATAAATTAGCTGTTGTTGAAGCTCATAATATGATAGATAGCGCTTTTGAGAAAGCTGGGTATTCAGGGAAAAATTTATTGGAAAAGATTGAAAAATTAGGTCCTTCTGTTTTTTTCAATAAACAAGATTTGTTAAAAGCGCGCAATATACGGAATGAGGTTATTTCTAATCCTGATTTTAAGTTAGAATTAGACCAAGCAAAAAAAGTGTTAGATATTTATAAAAGAGCTTTAATTGATTTAGGATTGTTATAGCAATAAGGGGAATTAGGGAGATAAGGGGAAATGGGGAAATTAAGGGAATTATAGTTGGGTGATAGGCTTGACACATTTTTATACTTATATAGAATAAACATAATGTAATGATGACGCTTTGCGTCAGTAAGGAAATTAAAGGTCGTTTGAGATTTTACTATAAAAATAGTAATTATCTTAGTTGTCAAATTAGGGCTAATTTATTAACGCTAATTTATAAATTAAAATAATTATTTTATATATTAATGGCTGACGAAAATATCGCTTATTGCGTAAAGTGCAAAGCAAAGCAAACAATGAAAGACGCCAAGGAAATTGAAATGAAAGGAAAAGGAGGAACAAAAAGAAGAGCAATGACAGGAATTTGTCCTGTTTGCGGAACAAAGATGTTTAGAATTCTTGGAGCTAAAAAATAAAAATATAATTTAATTGAGCGTCCATTTTTTTGGACGCTTAATTAAATTTAAAGTAGTGAAAAATAAAAAATTTGTTGTTTATATTTTATGCGCGCTGGTTTTTTTGAATATATTGGCGTGGAATGTTGTTTTAAATAATGGTTCGTCGCGTTTGCTTGAACTTGTTTTTTTTGATATAGGGCAAGGCGACGCTATTTTTATTGAAACTCCGCGCAAGTATCAGATTTTGATTGACGGAGGACCTGATTCTTTAATAATAGAGAAATTGGCGCGAGAAATGGATTTTGGAGACAACGCGATTGATTTAATTATTTTAACGCATCCTGATAGCGACCATATAACAGGGTTAATAGATGTTTTAGAAAGATATAAAGTAGATAATATTATTTATACAGGCGTTGCAAAAAATACAATAAAATATAAGAAGTTTAAGGATTTGATTGAAAAACAAGATGCGAAAATAATTATCGCAAAACACGGACAAAGAATAAAACTTGGGCAAGTTGTATTGGATATTTTATATCCTTTTGAAAATTTATATAATAAGGAAATAAGCAATGTTAATAATACTTCAGTTGTGGCGCGAATGAGTTTTAAGGAAAATTCTTTTTTATTCACAGGGGATATTGTTGAAAAAGGAGAAAAAGAAATTTTAGAAAAACAGATATTGTTGGATTCAGATGTTTTGAAAACAGCGCATCATGGAAGCAAGACATCGTCGTCAAGGGAATTTATTGAAGCTGTGAGTCCTGAAATAGCTGTAATCCAATGCGAGAGAAATAATAGATTTGGGCATCCGCATTTAGAAACAATGGAAATTTTTAAGGAATTTGGAGTGAAAGTTTTTAGAACAGATATAGACGGAGATATTAGAATTATCGCTGACGGCGCAAAGATTAAGTATGAATAAGAGAGCGCTTATGAGGGGGAATAAGGGAGATTAGGGAAATAAAGGGGGTGAGGAGAAAGGTTTTTCCCAAATCATTTTGAGTATAATTTATTATTTATTTTTAACAATTATGGAATTTCCAATTTTTAAGACAAAAAAAGAGAATATAGATAAAAAATTTGATTTAACTAATCCTGAACAAAGGAAAGAGTATTTTGAATTGAAAGCAAATTTTGAAATAAAAAAAATACAAAAGTATTTAGAAAATAGAAGTTTTATTGTTTATTTTTTAGGTAAAAAAAGTTCTGGAAAAGGAACTTATTCTAAAATGTTTGCCGAGATAGTCGCGCCTGAAAAGATTTTTCATCTTTCAATAGGGGATATGATAAGAGATGTTGATAAAGAATTACAAGATAAAGAAAAAAAACAAAAATTTATTGAATTTTTAGAAAAAAATTACAGGGGATGGGTTTCAATTGACGAGATAATGTCAATGCTTAAATCAAGAAGCACAAAAACGCTTTTGCCAACAGAGTTGATATTGGCTTTAACTAAAAGAGAAATAGCCAAACAAAAAGGAAAGGTTATTTTTATTGACGGATTTCCAAGGCAATTAGATCAAATAGCGTTTTCTTTATTTTTTAGGGATTTGATTGATTATAGAGACGATATTGATATTTTTACTTTGATTGATGTTCCAGAGCAAGTGATAGATGAAAGAATAAAATATAGAAGAATTTGTCCTAAATGCAAGACATCAAGAAATTTGAAACTTTTGCCAAGTTCAAAAATAGGATATAGAGAAAAGGAAAAAGAATTTTATTTAATTTGCGATAATCCAGAATGTTCTGAAGCAGAAATGATACAAAAAGAAGGCGACGAAATGGGAATAGGTCCGATAAAAGCTCGTTTGGATTTAGACGGCGAGTTGTCTCAAAAAGCTTTTTCTTTGTATGGGGTTCCAAAAATTTTATTAAGAAATTCAATTCCAGTTGATAAAGCAGAAGAATATGTTGACGATTATGAACTCACGCCTGAATTTGTTTATGAATGGGATGAAAAAGAAAAAAAAGTAAAAATAATTGAAAAGCCGTGGGTAATTAAAAATGATGAGGGTGTTGATTGCTATAGCTTGATGCCTTCTCCTGTTGTTTTGTCTTTTATTCATCAAATAGCGGATATTTTGAAGATTTAATTTAAAAATAAAATAAAGTTTAAACAAATGAAAAAAACACAATCAATTTAATGATGGTGTTTTTTTATTAAAATAGAATTAGGGAGATTTGGAAAATTAGGGAAATGAAGGGATGATAAAAATTTATAATAATATAATATTAAAATAATTTATCTATTTTAATTTAGATAAAGTTTTAATGCATTTAGTACAAATCATTATTTTTTGTCCAGCGAATTTTTTGAAAGCTGGTCTATTTATATCAAGAGGAATTTTTACTAATTGAAGATTTGGGTATTTTCTTTTCTTGGGACTTGGATTATATTTTCCTCTAAGCTTATTTAGTTTTCTTGCGAGTATTGATTTTTTTTCGCAAATTATACATTGTTTCATAGTAATATTATTTGGATTATAAAATAGTAAAAAAGGGGAAAATGGGGAGATAGGGGAAAGAGGGGGAGAAGAATTTATATTCTTGCAGGATTTTATTTTTCCTTATTTTCTTAATTCATTATTCATCATAATCATTTTTAGAAATTTGGCAAGATTTGTTTTTTCTGCTATAATGATTTAATAAATTATTTTAATTATTATGGAAATTTTTATTTTAATTTTTATACTTGTTATATTTTTGTTTTCTGTTGTTATTCATGAAGTCGCCCATGGACAGGTTGCTGAATATCTTGGCGACCCCACGGCGCGATTAGCTGGCAGATTAACATTAAACCCTATTAAGCATTTAGATTTTATGGGGTCTATTGTTATTCCCGGGTTTTTGATTTTGACAAGTATGATTTCAGGCGTTGGCGTTATTTTTGGATGGGCAAAACCAGTGCCGATAAATCCTTATAATTTTAGAGACCAAAAATACGGTTCCGCAAAAGTGGCTATTGCGGGTCCTTTGGCTAATATCTTTTTGGCGATAATTTTTGGTTTTTTAATAAGATTTTTAGCGCCTGTTGTTTCAGGAGAATTTTATCAAGCTTTATTTTCAGTGTTTGCGTATATTGTTTGGATAAATTTGCTTTTGGCTGTGTTTAATCTTTTGCCTATTCCGCCATTGGACGGGTCTCATATTCTTTTTGCTTTTTTGCCTAGAGAAATGGAAAACATTAAAATTTTCTTATCGCAATACGGACTTTTGCTTTTGTTATTTTTTATTTTCTTTTTGTTTGAATGGATTTTGCCAATAATAAACTTTTTATTTTATATAATTGTTGGAACTTCATTTTTTTAATAGCGTAAATATATATTTTTTTATTTGACATTTTAGTCCGTATTTGGTAGATTAGACATATTATATAATGAGCGAAACAAATAATTATTTTTAAATTGCATTTTTGCATTTTTAATTTTACATTTTTAATTTTTATCGTGCCTACAATACATCAACTTATTAAAAAAAATAGAAAAAAAATTAAAACGCCGAGCAAAAGACCTGCTTTGAGTTTTAGTTTTAACACATTGAAAAACAGACCTAAAAAATATAATTCTCCATTCAAAAGGGGAGTGTGCTTAAAGGTTTTTACCACTACTCCAAAAAAACCGAATTCAGCTATGCGAAAAGTCGCGCGAGTTCGTTTAAGCAATGGAATGGAAGTAACGGCTTATATTCCGGGTATTGGACATAATTTGCAAGAACACTCTGTTGTTTTGATTAGAGGAGGAAGAGTAAAAGATTTGCCTGGCGTGAGGTATCATATAGTTCGCGGAGTTTTAGACACAGCCGGCGTTGAAGGAAGAAAACAAGAAAGAAGTAAATACGGGACAAAAAGAGAAAAATAATTACAAGTAAATAATATGGCTAAAAAGAAAATAGTAAAACAAAATATTATTCCTGATCCTGTTTATGATAGTGTTCTGCTTTCTAAGTTTATCAATAAAATTATGGAGCGGGGCAAAAAAACAGTTGCGAGGAAAATTGTATATCAAGCGTTTGATATAATTAAAGAAAAAACAAAGAAAGATTCTTTGGAAGTTTTTGATTCGGCTGTGAAAAACGCTTCGCCTGTGGTAGAAGTAAAATCAAAAAGAGTTGGAGGGGCTGTTTATCAAGTTCCGATGGAAGTAAAAGGAAACAGAAAAATAAGTTTGGCTATGAATTGGCTTATAACATCCGCTAAATCAAAAAAAGGCAGAGCAATGAGAGAAAAATTGGCTGAAGAATTAATTTCCGCTTCAAAGGGAGAGGGTAATGCCGTGAAAAGGAAAAACGATATACATCGTATGGCGGACGCGAATAGAGCTTTCGCTCATTTCGCCAGATAATATTTAATATGAATATAGCTGAAATAAAAAACTTAATAACAATATAATATTTTTATGTCTAGACAATATCCAATAGAAAAAACAAGAGATATAGGAATTATCGCTCATATTGACGCTGGGAAAACCACTGTTAGCGAGCGTGTTTTGTTTTATACTGGAATTTCTCATAAAATAGGGGAGGTGCATGAAGGCGGAGCTGTTATGGATTGGATGGAGCAGGAAAGAGAAAGAGGGATTACTATAACTTCCGCGGCAACAACTTGTTTTTGGTCTCCAGAAGAATATTTAACAAAAGAAAAAACAAACGAGCATAGAATTAATATCATTGATACTCCCGGACATATTGATTTTACGGTTGAAGTCCAACGCGCTTTGCGTGTTTTAGACGGAGCTGTTGTTGTGTTTGACGGAGTAGCAGGCGTTGAACCGCAATCAGAAACAGTGTGGCGTCAAGCAGATAAATACAATGTTCCAAGAATTTGTTTTGTAAATAAATTAGATAGAACAGGAGCTGATTTTGAAAAAAGTTTTAATTCAATTATTGAGAAATTAACCCCTAACGCCGTGTCAATGCAGTTTCCTATTGGCATTGAAGAAAATCTTGAAGGCGTTGTTGATTTGTTATCTATGAAAGCGTTGAAATTTGAAGGAAATTTGGGTGAGAATGTAAAGCAAGAAGAAATTCCAGATAATTTGAAAGATAAAGCTAAACAATGGCGAGAAAAACTTGTTGAAAAAATCGCGGCTGAAGACGAGGAACTTTTGGAAAAATATTTGGCTGGCAATGAAATTTCTGTTGAAGAAATTAAAAAAGTTTTAAGGAAAGCTGTGATAGATTATAAATTAGTTCCAGTGTTTTGCGGTTCAGCGTTAAAAAATAAAGGGGTTCAACCATTATTAGACGCTGTTATTGATTATCTTCCAAGTCCGATTGACCTTCCTCCAATAAAAGGAATTCATCCTAAAACAAATGAAGAAATAGAAAAAAAAGCTGATGACAATGAACCATTTTGCGCTTTGGCTTTTAAGATTGCCACAGATCCTTTTGTTGGAACTTTGACATATTTTAGGGTTTATTCTGGAACATTGAAAAAAGGGTCTTACGCGCTGAACACAACCACTGGTGAAAAAGAAAGATTTGGAAGAGTTTTAAGAATGCATTCTGCTGAAAGAGAAGAAGTTGAAGAGGTTTTTACCGGAGACATCGCGGCAACAGTTGGTTTGAAAAATACCACTACCGGGCATTGTTTGTGCGATTCAAATCATCCAATTGTTTTGGAAAAAATGGAATTTCCAGACCCTGTTATTTCTATTAGAGTGGAGCCAAAAACAAAAGCAGACCAAGAAAAAATGGGTTTGGCTTTAAGAAAATTATCAGAAGAAGATCCAACATTTAAGATTAAAGGGGATCAAGACACTGGAGAAACAGTTATTTCAGGGATGGGCGAACTTCATTTAGATGTTCTTGTGGATAGAATGAAAAGAGAGTTTGGAGTTGAAGCAAATATTGGCAGACCTCAAGTCGCTTATAAAGAAACAATTAGAGAAACAGCCGAAGCAGAGAATAAATATATTAAACAGTCAGGGGGCAGGGGACAATATGGTCATGTTTTTGTCAGAGTGGAACCGCAAGAAAGAGGCAAGGAATTTGAATTTATCAATGAAATTAAAGGAGGAGCTATTCCAAGAGAATTTATTCCAGCTGTGGAAAAAGGAGTAAAAGAAGCAATGTCAAGAGGTGTTGTCGCTGGTTATCCTTTGATAGATATGTCATTGGCGTTGTATGACGGAACTTATCATGATGTGGATTCATCAGAAATCGCATTTAAGATAGCGGGCTCGTTGGCGTTGCAAGAAGCTTGTAAAAAAGCAAACCCTGTTTTGCTTGAACCAATAATGAAATTAGAAGTTGTGATTCCAGAGGAATTTTTTGGCGATATTATCGGAGACTTATCGTCTCGTAGAGGCAAGATTGAAGGAACAGAAGATCGCTTGAATGTGAAAGTGATTGGAGCAAAAGTTCCTTTGTCAGAGATGTTTGGATATGCCACAACTCTTCGTTCTTTAACTCAAGGAAGAGGAAATTTCACAATGGAGTTTGACGCTTATGAGGAAACTCCCGCAAACATTTCTCAAGAAATCGTTGAAGGAAAAAGAAAATAATAAACTTTGATTTATTATTAAAAATTGGTATTATATTTTAATATGGATGAAAATTTTTTGAATAAACAATTTGAAGAATTGGGAGTAAACACTGTGTTCTTGTTTGGTTCACAAGCTCAAGGAACCGCTAACGCTTTAAGCGATTTTGATTTTGGAATTTTATTAGAAAATTCAATGATTTTAGATGATATAGATGCAAGAATGAAATTATATAATAAATTGTATGATATTTTTTCTTCTCAAATAAAAAAATTTATTACGATTGATATTATATTTTTAGACAAAGCTTGTCTCCAAATACAATATCAAGCATTAAAAAATTCAAAGATTTTATATAATAAAAATCCACAAATAACAATAAATTTTAAGCAAAAGGTTTTAGAGAGTTATGCTGATTTTGCTCCGTATAGAAAAGAATTTAATAAATTAATTTTAGAAAGGATTTAATGAAAAACGCGCCAATAAATAAACAAGTAATTTTATTAAGGGTTAATGGTATACAGGGTGAAATGCAAGAACTAAAAAAAGTTCGCGATTTAAATTTTGACGAGTTTTCAAGCGGTTCAGGTTATAAAATAGCGCATTATCATCTTCATCGCGCTTTAGAAGGAGTTTTTAATATTGGGTCGCATATTCTTGCTAGAATTCCTGGTGTTGAAATAACCGACTATAAAGGAATTGCTATAAGCCTTGGAGCAAATGGAATTGTTGACAAGAAATTTGCCAATACTAAATTAAAAGATATGGCTGGTTATCGCAATCGTTTGGTTCATTTTTACGCTGAAATTAGTTCAGAAGAAATTTATAAAATTATCAATGAAGATTTAGATGATTTTGATATTTTTTTGGAAAGTATTAAAAAATTTTTACAAAATCCGCAAAAATTTAATTTAACAATAGATTTGTGATAAAAAATTTTTAGTGATCAATATATGCATTATTTTAACCAAATGCTTTATAGCTTTAGATTTTTAGAATAATAGTAAAAATTATGATTAAAAAATTATTAGTTCGCATTTTCAAAAATTTATTTTTATTTCCTGTTTTATTATTCTCAGGAATTTTTATTTTTTTGCCTAATTTATGTTACGCAAATTATTCTATGGGTTCTTTGATGAATAGTGGTCTTTTTATTATATTAATATGTTTAGGCATTTTGATTATTGAGGCTTATGTTATTAAACAAAAATTAGGAATTGAGCCAAAAAAAGCGTTATCAGCGTCTTTTGTTATAAATTTAATAACAACTATATTTGGTTATTTTTTCGTTTTTGAGTATGATTTATATGATAAATTGAGTTTTTTATTAAATAATTTTTCAGAGCTTGGAGCTTTTTTTATATTTTTATTAGTATTATTTTTAAGCGCAATTATTGTTGAAGCAATTATTTTATTTTTCTTTTATAAAAAAATATCATTTTCAAAATTACTTAAAACAAGTTTTTTTATGAATTTAGGATCTTGTTCTTTTTTGTTTGTTTCATTTTTTAGTACTATGTCTGGCATTCTTTTAGTAATAATAACTTTTATAATTTTTTGTATTAGTATTTTTTATATTTTAACCGCTTTTTTCGCGGATAAAATTACAAAAAAGAATATTATTATAATTTCTATTTTATTGCCTCTTATATTATCTGGAATTATTTCATATGATATATCTAAAGAAGAAGCTAATAGGTTGGGAGGCAGAAACGCCAGAAGAATGTCAGACATTTGGCAAATAAGGACAGCTTGTAAATTATATTATTCTGACAATGAAAATAAATATCCTGTTGCTTATGATTTTGAAAACATTAAAAGCATAGGCATTGGGGATTATATGTATCAGCTTCCTGATGATCCAAAAAAAGGTGATACTCATTATATTTGGATTGATAATACAGGAATTGGCAATAATCAATATTTTTGCGTTTATGCTGAATTAGAATATTCTGACGACAATTGGTTTGTTGGTAGCGAAAAAGGAACTACTAAAACAAACATAGAACCAACAGGTTTAGGCGACGCTTGTTGGCATATTAAATAATTTTATAATCGTCAAAAATTTGATTTATTATTAAAAATTGGTATTATAATAATATCAATTTAGATTTAATTATATGGATATTGATGAAATTAAAAATTTAATAAGCGCTGACAATGGAAAGTTTATTGTTATAGAAAATGGCAAACCGATTTTTGTGATGATGAGTTTTGAAGATTATAAGAATATTTTAGAAAAAAATAATAATGATAATATAGAGGATGATATGGATAATCAAGATAATCAACAAGATGATAATATCGCGGAACCAGAAGATTTAGAGCAAGAAAAGCAAGAAGCGCGAGATCAAGGATTAGAATTTCCGGGTCAATTGGAATACTAACTTGACTTTTATTTTGTTTTCAATACAATATAGATAAAGACCCGTTGCTTAATAACACTTTCCGCCAAAAACTAAATATTTTGGCTGAAAATTATTCATAACTCGTCTGTTATATAATATATAACATCCTCGTTATTCACAATTTTCATCTCAAAATCTTTAATTTTTCATCAGAAAAGTTATTAAGCAACAGGTCTAATAATTTAAAATTAAGTTTTTTAAAACTTTAAGCGTAAAATTTAAAATAAATTTTTTAAATAAATAATTTTAAATTTTGTATTTTTAGTTTTATTGTTTTTTTATGGCTGAAAAAGAAAAATTTGAAAGGGGCAAATCCCATGTAAATATAGGAACTATTGGTCATGTGGACCACGGTAAAACAACTTTAACCGCGGCAATTTTACATTCCTTAAAATTAAAAGGGTCAAGCTCTGATGAAAAATCCATTGACCAGATTGATTCCGCGCCTGAAGAAAAAGCTCGTGGAATGACTATTAATGTTTGTCATTTAGAATATGAAACTGAAAAAAGGCATTATGCGCATATTGATTGTCCCGGACACGCTGATTATATTAAAAATATGATTACTGGCGCGGCTCAAATGGACGGAGCGATATTAGTTGTTTCCGCTCCAGACGGGGCAATGCCTCAAACAAGAGAACATATTTTATTGGCTCGCCAAGTTGGATTACCTTCCTTAGTTGTATATTTGAATAAATGCGACGCTGTTGATGATCCTGAAATTATTGATTTAGTTGAATCAGAAATTCGCGAATTGTTAACTAAATACGATTTTCCAGGTGATGAAATTCCTATAATTCGCGGGTCAGCGCTTAAAGCGTTAGAAACTGATTCTGTTGACGATGAAAATGTAAAATCAGTTTTGAAACTGCTTGATTCTGTTGACGAATACATTCCAGAACCAACCAGAGATATTGACAAGCCATTTTTAATGGCAATTGAAGATGTATTTTCTATTGAAGGAAGAGGAACTGTTCCAACAGGAAGAATTGAAAGAGGAATAGTGAATTCTGGCGATGAAGTTGAATTAGTCGGGATTAAGCCCACTCAAAAAATAGTTGTTGTGAGTATTGAAATGTTTAATAAAACATTGGATCAAGGCAGAGCCGGAGATAATGTCGGAGTTTTATTAAGAGGAATTAAAAAAGAAGAAATAGAAAGAGGACAAGTTTTGGCAAAAACCGGAACAATCACTCCTCATACTGAATTTGAAGGCGAAGTTTATATTTTGTCAAAAGAGGAAGGAGGAAGACATTCACCGTTTTTTTCAGGATATAAACCTCAATTCTTTTTTAGAACCACTGATGTTACAGGCGATGTAGTTTTGCCAGAAGGGACAGAAATGGTAATGCCGGGAGATACTGTTAATTTGAAAATTAAGTTGATCGTTCCTATTGCTATGGAAGAACAACAAAGATTTGCCATAAGAGAAGGCGGAAGAACAGTTGGAGCCGGTGTAGTCACAAAAGTTATAAAATAACAATTAAAAACGCAAGGCGTCCAATTTATTGGACGCCTTGAAATAATAATGCCAGTCAAAAAGACAGAAGAAATAAAAAATAAATTGAAAGAAAAGGCGTCATCTTCAACAAAAACTTCAGATGGAGCGCAAAAGATAAGAATTAAGCTTCGCGCTTATGACCACAAAGTGATTGACAATAGCGCCAAGCAAATTGTTGAAACTGTTTTGCGTTATGGAGCTGAAGTATTGGGACCTGTTCCCTTGCCTACTGAAATTCATAAATACACTGTAAACAGATCTTCTTTTATTCATAAAGACAGCAGGGAGCAATTTGAAATGAGAATTCATAAACGATTGATTGATATTTTAAATCCAAATCCAAAAATAATTGATTCATTGACGAATTTAAATTTGCCAGCTGGCGTGGACATTGAAATTAAAATGTAATTTTAATTATATTTTATTATATTCTTATATGACAAATATTTTTATATTAAATTTTTGTTAATTATGTTGAATCACCTAATACCGTGAGAAAGCGAGAATTGGGCTGATGCCTGATTTTTTTAATAATAGACCTGTTGTTTAATAAAATACAATGAAAAAGTTTTTAATGGGAAAAAAATTGGAAATGACGCAGATATTTGATGAAAAGGGAAATGTTATTCCTGTGACTTTGGTTGAATCTGAAGAGTGTGTTATTACGCAAATTAAAACTAAGGAAAAAGATGGGTATGACGCCACACAAATTGGGTTTATAAAAAAAACAAAAAATATAAAAAAAACAGATAAAACAAAAGAATTTAAGCACATAAAAGAATTTAGAAATTTGAAAAAAAACGAAAAACAAGAAATGAAAAAAGGGGACAAGATTGATGTTTCTATTTTTGAACAAGGCGATAAAGTAAAAGTTTCAGGTGTTTCAAGGGGCAAAGGATTTCAGGGAGCTGTAAAGAGATGGGGATTTCATGGAAGAAACGCCACTCACGGAGTAAAACACGAGCAAAGAACACTGGGTTCAGTTGGATGCGCTTATCCGCAAAGAGTTATAAAAGGGAAAAAAATGCCGGGAAGAATGGGTTTTGACAGAGTGTCAATAAAAAATTTGAAAATAATAAAAATAGACAAAGAAAATAATTTAATCGCGATAAAGGGAGCTGTTCCAGGTCGCAGAGGAACATTATTAGAAATTAGAGTGTAGAAATTTGAAGCGCGTTTTTTTTCGCTTAAAACTATTCGCAATTTATATATTTATGGAAATTCAAGTCTACAATGAAAAAGGGGAAGAACAAGGAAAAACAGAATTAGGGTCTGATATTTTTGATGTTAAAATGAATTTTGATTTGGTTCATCAAACAGTTGTGACGCAAACAGCGAATAAAAGACAAATTTCAGCTAATACAAAAGACAGAGGCGATGTTAGAGGAGGAGGTAAAAAGCCGTGGAGACAGAAAGGAACTGGTAGAGCAAGACATGGTTCGCGAAGGTCTCCAATATGGAAAGGCGGAGGCGCGACTTTTGGCCCCACAAATGAAAGAAATTTTAAAAAAGATATTTCCAAGAAAATGAAAAGAAAAGCGCTTTTTACTGTTTTGAGCCAAAAATTAAAAGACAATGAAATTTTTATTTTAGATAAATTAAAAATTGAAAAACCTAAAACTAAAATAATGTTGGATATAATTCAGAATTTGAAAAAAGAAAAAAAAGCAAGCGCTTTAATCGCTTTGCCAAATCTTGACAGAAATTTGATTTTATCAGCGAGAAACGCGCCAAAAACAGCTACAATTCAAGCAAAAGATTTGAATGCGTTGGATTTGTTAAAATATAAATATTTAATAATGCCAAAGCAGTCAATAAAAGTTATTCAAGAAACATTCACTGATATTAAAAAAGCTTCGCGAGAATAAAATATTTTATTTAATTTTATAATGAAGATATTAAATTTATTAAAAAAAGAAGAAAAAACCGTTGAAAAGAAAAAAAACATAAAGCATAAAAAAGATGTTGTGGTTAAAAATAAAAAAAAAGCAAAAACAGCGAAAATAACAAAAAAAGCAAAACCAAAAGCGCGCGTAAAATATAATATATTAAAACATCCGTATATTTCAGAAAAAGCGAGTTTTCTAAGCAAACGAAATCAATATGTGTTTAAGGTTTCGCAAGACGCGCAGAAACAGGATATTAAAAATGCTGTTGAAGATATTTATAAAGTTGATGTTTTAAGCGCGAATGTGATTAAAGTTCCGAAAAAGAAAAGAAAATCAGGGAAAACTTCAGGATGGAGAAAAGCATATAAAAAAGCGATTGTAAAAATAAAGCAAGGACAAAAAATAGATATATTGCCAAGATAATACTAATAATATGAAAATATATAAACCATTAACACCAGGACAAAGAGGAACAAAAGGAACGGATTTTTCCATACTGACTAAAAAAAAGCCTCAGAAGTCTTTGCTTAGACCTTTGAAAAAAAAGGGAGGCAGAAATTTTCAAGGAAGAATTACGGTTAGACACAGAGGAGGCGGAGCAAAACGGCTTTACCGCGTTATTGATTTTGCGGAAAAAAAATTGGATATGCCGGGAAAGGTTATTGCGTTGGAATATGATCCAAATCGTTCAGGATTTATCGCTTTAATAGAATATGAAGATAAACAAAAATCTTATATTTTAGCTCCTCAAAATATGAAAAATGGCGATGAAATTATTGCTTCGGAAAAAGCTGAAATAAAAATAGGAAATAGAATGAAATTAAAAAATATTCCAGCTGGAACAATGGTTTATGATGTGGAAATTAAAATTGGAAAAGGAGCCAAATTAATAAGGAGCGCAGGAACTTCCGCGAAAATTTTAGCGCAAGAAGGAAAATATACGCATTTAGCTATGCCGTCCACAGAAGTAAGAAAAGTTCTTAATGAATGTTTTGCTTCCATAGGACAAGTGTCAAATCAAGAACATAGATTTATCAATTTAGGAAAAGCTGGAAGAAGCAGATATTTAGGAAGAAGACCTGTTGTGAGAGGGAGTGTTATGAATCCATGCGATCATCCGCATGGCGGAGGAGAGGGTAGAGCTGGAATAGGAATGCCTCATCCAAAAACTCCTTGGGGGAAACCAGCATTGGGAGTAAAAACACGAAAAAAGAAAACGACAGACAAATTTATTATTAAAAGAAGAAAAAAGAAAAAAAGAAAAAAGTAAAAA
>JAYELE010000027.1:1833-5598 GCA_034717255.1 Patescibacteria group bacterium | reverse complement strand
ATAACCATTCGCTTCGCTCATTATAATTGCGAAGCAATTAAAAAAAATTATGTCTCGTAGTTTAAAAAAAGGTCCTTATTTGGACGAAAAATTATTAAAAAAAATAAAAGATATAAGAAAAGAAGATAAAACCATTATTAAAACATGGGCAAGGGCTTGTGTTATTTCGCCTGAGATGGTAGGCTTTACATTCGGAGTTCATAATGGCAAAGAGCATATTCCTGTTTATATTGCCGAAGATATGGTTGGACATAAACTGGGAGAATTTAGCCCTACCACAAAGTTTATAAAGCATGGAGGAAAAATACAAAGAGAACAAGAGACAAAAGCCAAAAAAAGAGAATCTGATAAAGCCAAAGCGAAATAAATAAACACGCGCTTATATACATATGATTAAAGCTAAATTAAGCCATTTACATATTGCTCCAAGAAAGGTAAGATTAGTTGGAGATTTAATAAGAGGAAAAAAAGTTGAGGACGCTCAAGGGATTTTAAATTTTACAAGCAAGAAATCTTGCAGATTTTTTTTGAAACTTTTGAATTCAGGTATAGCTAACGCAAAAAATAATTTTGAAATAGATTCTTCAAATCTTTATATTTCAGAACTTTTAGTTGATGAAGGACCTAAAATGAAAAGATGGCGTCCCGGTTCTCGCGGAAGCGCGAATCCAATACAAAAGAAAACTTCTCATATTACTATTATTTTGAAAGAAATTGAAGGCGTGGAAAAGCAAAAAAAATCTGATAAAATTGAAAAGCAAGGCGCAAAAGAAATAAAGCAAAAACCCGCAACCAAGAAAAATGTAAAAGAGTTGGATAAAAAAGATGTTAAAACCGTTAAAATTAAAAAACAAGAAAAAAGAATTGAATTTAAGGAAGCGAAACCGAAAATAGAAAAAAAATTTAAAAGAATATTTAGAAGAAAATCATTTTAATCAATACTATGAGTCATAGAGTACATCCAACAATATATCGCATTAGAGAATTGTCTGACTGGCTTTCAAGGTGGCAAAATAAAAAAAACTTTGCCAAAGATTTGGAAGAGGATTTTAAAATACGAAGTTTTTTAGAAAAACAATTAAAAGATTGCGGATTGGAAAGCGTTGAGATTGAAAAATTTCCAAAAAAAATAAAAGTTATTATTAATTCTTCAAGACCCGGGCTTATTATTGGAAGAGGAGGGAAAGGAGTTGAGGAATTGAAAGAAAAAATAGAAAAACAGATTAAAAATAAAGAGAAAAAGCAGATTAAAATTGAAATTAAAGAAATTAGAGACCCGTGGATAAAGGCTGCTCTAACAAGTCAATGGATAGCTTCGCAAATTGAAAGAAGGGTTTCTTATAGAAAAGCGTTAAAACAAGGATTAGATAAAATTTTAGCTTATAAAGAAGTAAAAGGAGCAAGAGTGGAAGTTTCAGGAAGATTAGATGGAAAAGAAATTGCTCGCAGAGAATGGCTTAGAAAGGGGCGTCTTCCAAGACAGACAATAAGAGCGGATATAGATTATGGAACAGCGAGAGCCCGATGTTCTTACGGAACAGTGGGAGTTAAAGTATGGGTATATAAAGGAGATAAGTTTTAAAAATTATTGTAAAGTAATATTGTTATGTTAAGTCCAAAAAAAACAAAACATCGCAAATGGAGCAAGGGAAGATCAAAGGGAAACGAGACAAGAGGAAACAAATTAGAATTTGGCAGTTTTGGAATGAAAGCGTTAGAAGCTAAATGGATAAATTCTCGTCATATAGAAGCTTGCAGAAGAGCGATTGTCAGATTTTTAAAAAAAAGAGGAAAACTTTGGATACGAATTTTTCCTTATAAACCAGTGACAAGAAAGGGAAATGAAGTTCCTATGGGCGGGGGCAAAGGAGGAGTTGAATTTTATTGTTGCCCAGTAAAACCGGGAAGAGTGCTTTTTGAAATAGACGGAGTGGAAGAAAAAACAGCAAAAGAATGTTTAAGAAGAGCGGAAGATAAATTACCAATAAAAACTAAATTTATAATGAAATAATATGAAAATAAGCGAATTTAGACAAAAATCCAATAAAGAATTAGAAACGCTTTTGCGTAAAAATAGAGAAAATTTGCGCGCTATGCGGTTTGATTTGTCGTTCGGGAAATTAAAAAATGTTAGACAAATTCGCGTTATTAAAAAAAATATTGCGAGAATTTTAACGATTAAAGATAAAAAATAACAAGAATATTATGAAACATCAATTAAAAGGAATAATTATATCAGATAAAATGACAAAAACCGTAGTGGTAAAGGTGGAAAGAATTAAAAAACATCCTAAATACATTAGGAGATTTAAGGTTCACAAAAAATATAAAGCGCATGACGCAAAACAGGAATATAAAACAGGAGATAATGTTATTATTGAACAATGCAGACCATTGAGCAAAGACAAAAAATATAAAGTAATAGGCAAGATATAAAAAATATGATTCAACCGCAAACAAAATTAAAGATTATTGACAATACTGGAGCCAAAATAATTCAGTGTTTTCAGATTATAGGAGGAACAAGAAAAAAATACGCGCGACTTGGAGATGTTTTTGTTGCGTCTGTTAAAAAAGCGGAACCAAGAAAAGTAGTAAAAAAACATGATATAGTAAGAGCCGTGGTTGTGAGGCAAAGAAAAGAATTTAGACGAAAAGACGGTTCTTATATAAGATTTGATGATAATGCCGCGGTAATTCTTGATGCTAAAACGAAAAATCCAAAAGGAGGAAGAATATCAGGTCCTATTGCGTTGGAAATAAAAGAAAAAGGATATGATAAAATAGCTACAATAGCCGATGAATTAGTATAAATATGATTATTGAGTATATTTTTTCGCTCAAAATTATTCGCTTAAAAATATATTTTTAATATAACAATGAAAATTAAAAAAAATGACAATATCTTAATAATCTCTGGTAAAGATCGCGCGAGAAAGGGCAAGGTTTTTCAGGTGTTTCCAAAACAAAATAAAATTGCGGTACAAGGCATTAATATAAAGAAAAAGCATGTTAAACCTAAAAAAACAGGAGAAAAAGGACAAGTGATTGAAATTCCAAAGCCGTTTTTTGCTTCAACCGCAAAATTTATTTGTCCAAAATGTTCAAAAGCCGTAAGACTGGGATATAAAGTTGTTGAAAAGAAAAAATATAGAATATGTAAAAAATGTAAAGCCGAAATTTAATAATAAAATAATAATATGTTGCGTTTAAAAGAAAAATACACAAAAGAAATAATTCCAGCTATGAAAGAGAAGTTTGGTTATAAAAATATTATGGCTGTTCCGAAAATAACAAAAGTCGTGGTTAACACGGGTTTTGGGAAAATGATAGCTAATAAAACTTCTGGCGAGAAAAAGAAAATTGAACAAGCGATTTTACAAGATTTGGCTATAATTTGCGGACAGTACGCATTTTTGACAAAAGCCAAAAAATCTATTGCAGGTTTTAAGATTCGCGAAGGAATGAATATTGGAGCTATGACTGTTTTAAGAGGCAAGAATATGTATGATTTTTTAGAACGATTGGTAAACATCGGACTTCCCAGAATAAAAGATTTTAGAGGAATTAATACAAAATCTATTGACCAAAACGGGAATTTGACTGTTGCTGTAAAAGAACATATTATTTTTCCTGAAATTTCTCCTGAAAAAACAAGTTTTATTTTTGGATTTGAAATTACTGTTGTGAGTTCCGCTAAAACAAAAAAAGAGGGAATAGAATTATTTAGGTTAATGGGCTTTCCAATTAAAAAAGAATAACAAA
>JAYELE010000027.1:0-1733 GCA_034717255.1 Patescibacteria group bacterium | reverse complement strand
TAAAAATTTAAAATCTATGGCTATTAAATCTCAAATCGCGAAAGCGAAGAAAAAACAAAAATTTTCAAGCAGAATTACAAATCGCTGTTTTAGATGTGGCAGAAATCGCGGATTTATGAGAAAATTCGGATTGTGCAGAATATGTTTTAGAGAAATGGCTAACAGAGGAGAAATTCCTGGCATTACAAAAAGTAGTTGGTAATTTTAGTAATAAAATTTTTATTGACATATAATATATAATATATAATATAAGTTTATGACTGATACTATTGCTGATATGTTAAATAGAATAAGAAATGCTAACGCTGTTTTACATGAAACAGTTGATATTCCTTTTTCTAATTTAAAATATAGAATCGCTGAAGTTCTGCAAGATAATGGGTTTGTGGAAAAATGCGAAAAAAAAGGAAAAAAAACGCGAAAAATTATAAAAATTACTTTAAAATATAGTGACGGTATTTCAGCAATTCAAAAAATTACAAGAATTTCAAAATTAGGTAAAAGAATTTATGTTTCAAAAAATGAAATAAAAAAAGTTAGAGCTGGAAAAGGAATTTCAATAATATCCACTTCAAAAGGATTACTGACAGATAAACAAGCAAGAGAACAAAAGCTTGGAGGAGAAATTATATGTGAAGTATGGTAAAAAAATAATAATTATTATTAACATTGAATTATGAGTCGTATAGGAAAATTGCCAATTTCTATTCCTAACGGAGTAGATGTAAAAATAGATAAGAGAAAATTAACCGTAAAATCGCAGAAAGGAGAATTGGTCTATGAATTTAGACCCGAAATTGAGGTAAAAATTGAAAATCAAGAGGTTTTAGTTCTGCCAAAAATAAAAACAAAACAAACTAAAGCTTTTTGGGGTTTGACAAGAGCGCTTATCGCGAATATGATTGAAGGGGCGTTAAACGGGTATGAAAAAAAATTGGAATTGCAAGGAGTTGGATATAAAGTTGAAGCGCAAGGAGAAGATTTAATTATGCAAATAGGGTTTAGTCATCCAGTTAAGATTGACAAAGTTGACAATATAAAATTTGTTGTTGAAAAAAATATCATCACAATTTCTGGAATTGACAAACAATTAGTCGGACAGGTTGCTTCAAAAATAAGAAAAATTAGACCGCCAGAACCGTATAAAGGCAAAGGCATTAGATATGTTGGAGAAGTTGTAAGAAGAAAAGCGGGTAAAAAAGCCGCTGGAAGCGAATAATTTGGATTTATTTAATATGTTAAAAAAACAAGAAAAAAGAATTAGACGCCACAGGAAAGTTAGAAGTAAAATATTTGGAACATTAGAAATTCCGCGTCTTTGCGTTTTTCGTTCTAACAAACATATTTATTGTCAAGCAATTGATGATGAAAAAGGGAAAACTCTTGTTTTTGCGCGCGATAGAGAGATAGATTTGAAACAAATAGATAAGAAAACAGACAAAAAAAATTTAAGAACAGGGAAAGTCGCTATTGCTTACGCTGTTGGAAAATTATTAGCTGAAAAAGCCGCGCAAAATAATATAAAAAAAGTAAAATTTGACAGAGGAGGGTATAAATATCATGGAAGAGTGAAAGCTTTGGCAGATGGAGCAAGAAAAAACGCATTAGAATTTTAATAAAGATTGCGAATTGAAACGCGAAAAAGGTTATGGAAGGAGCTTAAAGCGAGAAAGGTCAGCCCTTGAGGAGAAAGGAGCGTAGCGACTGACGGAAAAGGACTGACCTTGCGAAGC
>JAYELE010000026.1:0-1081 GCA_034717255.1 Patescibacteria group bacterium | reverse complement strand
TATTATATCACGAAAATATCATTTGTTAAACTTCGGAAGTTTTAACATAGTTTTAATCATTGAAGTTTTTAATTCTTAATCACTTTTTCAATTCCTAAACTTCCGAAGTTTTCAATTATTATATCACAAAATTATCAATCATTCCTCACTCTTTTATTTGTTAAACTTCGGAAGTTTAAATCACTTTTCCAAATACTCATATTCATTTTCATTAAATTCCATCTCGGTAAAATCTAAAAATTCCTTTATAGAAGAAAAATGAGACACTAAAAACTCTTTATTAGGGATTAAACCGTTTCTCAAGTCTGCATAATCAAGATAAGACGAATATTTCCAATCCTTAATATTTTTTACAACTCCATGTTTTAATGGGTTTCTATGAATATAACGAGATACTTGCAATAAATAATTTGTATCAGATATCTCTTTTGCTTTGGGTTTTGATTGAAAAAGTGAACCTCTTCTCTTATATAACTGATTAAATGCTTTGGCATAAGAAATATGAAAATTAGCAATTTGTTGCTGGATAAAACTATTTATTTCGATCTCATTATTTTTATATTTTTTACCTTTTCTTTTCTGATAATTGAAAATTGTTTCCTGTTTTTTTACTTTAATTAAGAAATGATAATGATTTGGAATTAAACAATAACATAAAGTTTCAAATATTGGTGATATATTTTTTTTATATTTTCTTAAAAAATATTTATAATTATCATCTTCTCGAAATAATTTATCTGCCTGTGAATTTGCTCTTGTGTAAATATGATAAAATTTTTCAATTTCAAAATTCATATTATATCCTTTTTTTCTAAAACTTTTTCCTAAAACTTCCGTATCCTAAAACTTCCGAAGTTTTCAATTATTACACCACAATATTATCAATCATTTCTCATTCTTTATTTGTTAAACTTCGGAAGTTTTTCGAGAGAACCCATTCAATTAAAAATTAACCAAAACCCTATCATCATTCTGATAATCTTTCACAAACTCCAAATTTCCATATTCCCTAAAAATCTTCTCAAGCTTCTCTCTCTGTCCATTCCCGATTTCCAAAGCAAACAGACCATTTTTTTCTAAC
>JAYELE010000025.1:0-1092 GCA_034717255.1 Patescibacteria group bacterium | reverse complement strand
CGTATCGAAAACTTCCGAAGTTTTTTTATAATAGAACTTAATAATATTTACTTTTTTACAAAATAAACCAACACAATCTTCGGAAGTTTAATAATAAAATGGTAGAAAAAACTACTTTTAGTTATAAAATATTTTTCAAAACAAAATAAAAAAATTCCAAAATAAAAATACCGTGGAGATTGTTAATTTAAAATTAAAACTTCGGAAGTTTAATAATTTGTTTATTATGAAAATAAATATTAAATTAATATGTAAAGAGATGAAAATTGAAAAGTTTAAAAATAAGACAGAAGGAATTCTTAAAATAATTATTAAAAAATAGTATTTAAAATAGGAATATAATGAAATTTAAAGAATTTGCTAAATTGTTAAAATACTATCTATGGACACTAAACAGTAATAAGTGTCCAAAGATAGGTTTGTGGAAATGAATAATAATAAAATATATGATTTAAACAATGACGATATTAAAGAAGTAGAGACCTGGTATGCTCGCCGTTACTCTAAATTGAGACTGTACTTATAATTATGAGCCGTAACGAAGTAGAAGCAAATTGTAAATTATAAATTAGGAATGAAAGATGAAGTGAGTATAAATTTTATGTGCAATACACAAACGCAAATAAAACATAACTTGCGTATTCACGGTGGTTTACAGATTATTTATGTGCAAAAAGGAGAGTCAGATGGGTAAGTTTATATCCTATTGTTTAGGTATCTCTGCTGAAAACAGAATGAAAGAGTTTAAACGAGTTGGTGGTGAAAAATCGAAAGTGGTTCGCAAAACACTTGTTGGAATATGTTTTTCTACTAAGGTTTTAACAAATAAATAAGGTTGGACCATATTAAAAATTCCAGACCATATCGAAAACTTCCGAAGTTTTTTGATAATAGAACCTAATAATACCTACTTTTACACAAAATAAACCAATACAAACTTCGGAAGTTTAATAATAGTCAAAATGGTAGCCATGCCAAAATGAGCATCAAAAGAAGATAAAAAATTTCTTAACGATCCTGAAAAATTGTAATGAGTGTTTAATTGTGAATGATAAGCCAAAGACCGACAGAGTCAATTATAAATGATAATTT
>JAYELE010000024.1:0-1102 GCA_034717255.1 Patescibacteria group bacterium | reverse complement strand
AATTTGGAAAAAATGATTAAGCCGGGTAAAGCGCTTATTATTTACGGTCCGCGAAGAGTTGGGAAAACCACTTTATTGAAAGAATTTTTGAAAATATATAAAAAGAAGGTATATAGCAGCACTGGTGAAAATTTTAGCTTGCAAAAAGTTTTGGAATCAAGCGATTTTTCCAAAATTATTCCTTTTTTCAGCGGTTATGATTTAATAGTGATAGACGAAGCGCAGAAGATTGAAAATATCGGGCAGGGATTAAAAATAATAGTTGATCAGATTGAAGGCGTTAAAGTAATCGCTACGGGATCATCCTCTTTTGATCTTTCTAATAAAGTCGGAGAACCTTTGGTTGGACGACAAAGAATAATAAAACTGTTTCCGCTGTCGGCGATAGAGCTGGCTGATAATTACGGTAAAATGTTTTTGCATGAGCAATTGGAAAATCTTTTGATTTACGGCTCATATCCAGAAATAATTACCGCCAAATCCTATTCTGAAAAAAAAGATTATCTTATGCAAATTCGCGATTCCTATTTATTAAAAGATGTTTTAGCGATTGATAAGATTAAAAATTCCAGTCGATTATTAAAGTTGCTAAAATTATTAGCCTTTCAGGTCGGCAATGAAGTTTCGTTTAACGAATTAGCGACCCAAGTCAAATTAGATGTCAAGACAGTTGAGAGATATTTAGATATTTTAGAAAAAGCGTTTGTTATAAAATATCTCAACAGTTTCAGTCGCAATTTAAGAAAAGAAATTTTTCGGAAAGGTAAAATTTATTTTTATGACAACGGCGTCCGCAATGCCATAATTGAAAATTTTAACCCATTGGAAAATAGAAACGATATCGGCGCGCTTTGGGAAAATTATATTGTGATGGAAAGAATAAAAAAACAGGCGTATCAACAAATTTATTCCAGCAATTATTTTTGGCGAACTTATGATCAAAAAGAGATTGATTTGGTGGAGGAAAGAGATGGAAAATTGTTTGGCTATGAGATTAAATGGGAAAATAAAAAATATAAAGAGCCGAAACTTTGGAAAGCAACTTACAGCAATGCGGAGTTTGAAATAATTAACAGAGATAATTATTTGGATTTTATAACTT
>JAYELE010000023.1:24338-26346 GCA_034717255.1 Patescibacteria group bacterium | reverse complement strand
TGTCTCTTTTTTTTGAGTTTTATAATTTTTAAAGCTCTGTCGGAAATATCTAATCCAAACGCTTCTGGATATAAATTAAGAAAATCAAACATAATAATTAATTAATAACTTTCTTCCCATCGCTCAATAGCTATTATCGGAGAATCTTGACCTTCTGGAGGCGCAGAACCCGCCCACACTCCTTTATTTATTATAGCATTATTTAGATAAATATTTAACCCTTGCCAAATACTTGTTGTTGAAATTTTTCTCGCCAATATCCCTCCTGTCACATTAAAACTGTTTGGCGCGCTCACAAAATTTATTTCATTATTAGCGTAAACCAAACCAACAATGTTTGTGTCCATATATGAAGAAAATAATCCAAAATTCATTTTTCCTTTGGTTAGTATGCCAGAAGGAAATTCTGCTCCAATATCATTAACTGTTATTTGATTATTACCGCAATGCATTGTCCAACCCTTTCTCCAGCACCATTTTGTTCCAATATCAATAGTGCTATCTGTTGCCAAAACTCCATTTATAACAAGATATCTTTTACCTTTTAAATCAACAGCGCCTGTTATGTAGGTAATGTCATTATTTAATGTTAATGTCCCCCCTTTTCCTATTTGCCATAATAAATTTTCAAATTCAGATTTAGTGTAGACACATTTTGTGGCGCATTCAACAGCATTGCATAAAACACTGCAAAGACCAGCGTCTTCATTTGCTTGAGCTTTATTTTTATAAGAATCAGGACTGTCAGAATCAAAATCCACCATAGGCATAAGAACTTCGTCAGGAGGACATTCGTTTGACAAGCATTCAGATTCGCATATATCTTTTGAACAAGAAGATTCAGTGGTTAAAGAACTGGACCATAAAACATTGAGATTCCCTCCCGCCAATGTTTTGCCTTCCAACGAGCTAACGGTCTCAAGATTATCATAAACCCTCACGACGCTCCAAAATTTAATATTCAAATTCTTATTGCTAAATAAATTCCCGTTATAAATATTTATTACGCTACTATGGATATCAATATTCTCGCTGGATCCGCCAGAAAAAAGACCGCTGTCGCAAGTTAAAGAACCCAATGTTTTGAACACTTTTATTTTTATAACTCTTTGAATACTATTATTAATTACGGCTGTTGAAATAATTTGCGCGTTGGCGCGTTCTAAATTTTCTATTTCAATAAAATACGAACTATTTTCAAAAAAAACATTTTCTCTGTTAAAACTTGCAGACCAAACTGATTGATTTTCAAAATTTTCTTTCCATTCCGCGTCATTTTTTAATTTCCATAGCGCTTCATTAATTCCAGCTTCAGCTAAATAATATCCTTGCGCGGATTTTTTTTGAGATTCAGAAATTTTGTAATCAATTAAAGTAAATCTCAAAAAATAAGAACTTAAAAGCGCCAATATCGCGAGCGCTAAAACTCCAATAATAATTATCGCGCCTTTTTCTTTTTTTTTATAATAAATCATATATTTCTCGCAAAAATTTTAGTTCTAAAATTTATATTTTTATCTTTTTTTTCCAATATTATTGAGATATTTATTACTTCTTCTCCCCAAAATTTTATGCCAACTATATATTCGCCAATAATTTTTTCTTCTAAAATTATATTTTCCAAAGTTTCTGTTTCAGGCGGGATAGCATTATATGGAACAAATGTGTCTGGACTGCCAGAAAAATAATAAACAATAACTTGCTTTTTTATATTGTTATTGTCCTTAAAATACCGAATATAATGATATTGCTCTTCAATATGTCCGTCTTCAAACATAATTCCCAATTCAGGGCTCACGCTTTCTATTGGCTCTTCGTCAGAAAGCTCTGTCACTATTTCCTTTGCTTGCCGTATTTCCCTTGTTATTCTTTCTAAAATCACTCTGGCGTTTTGGTTAATTTCAGTTGTTGTTTCCACTTCTTTATACGCTTTTTGACTTAATGAATAAGAACCATAAATTATTCCCAGCGTCAATGCAAAAACACTGATAACAATTAAAATTTCAAT
>JAYELE010000023.1:0-24238 GCA_034717255.1 Patescibacteria group bacterium | reverse complement strand
AATTGTGTTTCGTAGCGAAAAAACATATTTTCTAACATCCAAATTATCAAAATCATTTTCATTATATACCCTCAAGTATTGAATACATCGGCTGTATCATAGAAACCGCGAAAAACCCTATTGCCCCTCCGATAATCAACATCAAAATCGGTTCTATTATTGTTGATAAATTTTCAGCCGTTGCGCTCACTTCTTGTTCAAAAAATTCGGCAAGCTTTAATAAAACAACCGATGTTTCTCCTGTTTCTTCTCCCACTTTAATCATTTGTATAACAATAATTGGAAAAATATTTTGATAATCGTTCATCGCGCTTGAAAGCTTTTCTCCTTTTCTGATTTTTTGAGTTATTTCCGTCAACGCTTTTTTATAATAAAAATTATTAATTGTTTTAGAAGTAATATCTATTGACCTTGCAATAGGAACCCCTGACGCTATCAAAGATCCCAGCGTTCTTATTATGCTCGCTGAATTTGTTTTTTTAATCAAAGGAGAAAAAACAGGCGCTTTCAAAAGAATTGTGTCTATAATTTTTGACCCTTGTTTGGTTTTTGAAAAATACGAAAAAGAAAAAACAAAAAGAATCACAATCGCGATAAATATATACCAATTTTGAGCTAAAAAAGTTCCAAGAAAAATTATAAATTTTGTTGTTATTGGCAATTCCATATTTAACTCCTCAAAAGTTTTCGCTAAATTCGGAACCACCATAACCAACATTAAAATTCCGATTCCAGTCATCGCCACAATAATAATAGTTGGATAGAGCATCGCGTTTTTTATTTTAGATTTTATTTTATGTTCTTTTTCCATTTGATTAGCTAATATCCCCAATGTTTCATTTAGCGTTCCTGCTTCTTCTCCTGTTTTTATCATATTAACAAAAAGATCAGAAAAAATTTCAGGATATTTAGAAATCGCTTGTGAAAAACTTTCCCCTTTTACAACTCGTTTTTTAACTTCTAATAAAACTTTTTTAAATTTTTTTGTTTTAACAATATCAGAAAGAGTATTCAACGCGCGAGGCAAAGGAACCCCGCTGCTAATCATCACTTGAAGATTTTTAGTAAAAAGCATTTTTTCCACAATGCCAACCTTGCTAAATTTCAAAAAATCAAAACAAAAATTTTTTGTTTTTTGTTTTTCCTCTTTTGTTGTCGCGGAAATTAAAATATAACCTTGTTTTCTCAAATATCTCGCCAAATCTTATTTATTCTTCATCTGAACAGAATCAGAGATAATTTCCCCTTTCAATGATTTTGCTTTGTATTTATATAAAGACATAATTATAAAATCCAAAATTAAAAGCTCAAATTATTTCAAACAAAACCCAAAACTCAAATAACTAAAACTTTTTTAAAATTTTAAATTTTGTCATTTGGATTTGATTTGAAATAGCGAACCCTATAAGGAGACGCCTGTGGTGTTAGTAAATTTTAAACTTTATTTTATTATATAGCGATGCTACTTCAAAACTTCCCCAAATAAATTTTCAAACTTTATTGAGCTGAAATCGCTTTTTTCAAATTATTCGGCCGAATATAAAAAAAATTCCGAGCGTTCATCCCGAGGACGCTTTTACTATTTTTGATTAAAGTTAATATTGTTATTCATAAACTATAATTCTCGCTTAATCCACTTGATACATTTTAGATATTTCAGTGTCGCTTGTAATATCAAAATCAATCTTTTTCTCGTTTTCTTTTGTAAGATATTTTTTGAGATATTCAAACACCGCGCTTCTGTTTGATAAAGCGTGCCATCCTTCAATTTGTTCGCTTAAATAAACATTTTTCAAGCCGTTGTATTCTTTGAATTGTTCAGCGACTTTTATGATCTCTTCGCATAAAGTTGCGACATCTATTTCGTAAATAAAATTAGAATTAGGATTAATTCCTCTTAAAAGCAAAGATTTTTCTCCATTGTCTTCAATAACATATGCCTGAATGTTTCCTTTTATTATCTCATTATTGTTTCCAATATCTTCCGCTAAATTAAAATGAAAATGGTCGGGACGATTAAAAAGTTCTATGTCGTCAGCGGTGCATATTCCCGCTGAGGCTTTAGCGAAAAAAGAACCGATATTTTTAGAAACATACGCTTTCAAATTTATTTTCTCTTTTTGTTTTCTTCTTGTTCCCGACGCTTTCTCTTTTTCTTCAATCTTGTTTAATTCTTCGCTTATTTTCTTTCTTTCTCTTTTAATAATTTTCTTTTCAACAAAAGCGGATAATAAATTAGCTGTTTTTTCAACATTTAAATCTTTCCAATATTCATCGGTTAATATCTCACTTCCCTTAAAATCTTTTCTGATAGAATTAAAAAAAGCGTTTTTTCTTTTTTCATCGCCGAAGACATTTTTTATTCTCTCAAATATTTCAGGATTTTCATTTAATAATTGTTTAAGGTCATCTTTAAAATTATCCTTGAACACTATTCCTAACACTTCTTTAAATTCAAAAAGATAGTTATAAACATTATTAATATCGTTTTTATCAATTTGTTTTTCTGATAGCGAAACAACATTTTCACTTTTTAAAATGCTTAATAGGGATGATAATTTATTATCTTCAAGAGTAGGCGATGCCTTGGCAACCTTATCTAGGACTATAGAGATTTCTTCAAAATATTTTTTATTTTCTTCCTTCTTTTTTTCAACAGCTTTTTGAATAACATTTCTCAGACAATCAATATTCTCAAAATTAAGCTTTTTCCCTTTCCCCAACGCTTTTTCCGTTGGAGTTTCTATTTTTATTTCATATCCTTCTTTCGGAAACTGATAATCTTTCAGGTCTTCTGTTTTGTCTTCAAGTTCTAAAAGCAGTTCTTTTGTTTTGCTAAAATTCATTCCAATCGGTCTATAAGCCAGATAAATAAGTTCCGCCGTTTCGTCAGGGTTACTTTCCATATCAATTGTCTTGTTCTGAAACATTTCTTTTTTAATTTCCTTGATTTTTTCAATATACTCTTCTTTTTCTTTTGGATTAAGGCTTTTGAATTTATCAAAAATAACGGGAGAAATATTTCCTAATTTATCAATCATTTCAAAGATATTCTCCTGATCATCCTCTATACCGATATTTTTGTCTTCAATAATTGTTTGTAAGGTGTTAAATATTGAATTAGGATATTGATTAAAAAGCTTTTTAAGAAATTCTGTTTTTTGTTCATCAGGATTGTTAATATTTATTACTTTGTTTAATATATTTATGTCATTAGAATTTGTTTGAGAAATATTATTTTTATCAACAATATTGTTTTGGATCGCATATTCAAGATTTTCTTCTTTGGCGTATCTCATAACATCTCTGACGCTCTCTTTTTCATACATCTCTTCAAACTCCTGTGTGGTTTTGACAATTTCATATTTTTTTAAAACACAATAAGATTTTTGCATCTCTGGTTCAATTTTTTCCAACTCCTCTTCGCTAACAATTATTTCCTGTTTATCACATTCGCTTGTTGGTTGAATTTTCTCAAATTTGTTTATATTCATAGTATTTTTTTATTATGGTATTCTAAATAATTTTGACATTTTTTTACTCTGCGCATATTCTGCTTCAATCCGCGTCCTTCATCACTTCCCTAAACCTCAAATACTCGCTCAAACGCAAACCAGTCCATTTGCCCAAAAAGATATTAATTGCGAATAACAATAAGATATACTTCGAATAATTCAATACCGCGCCTCTGAAAATATCCCAAACTATAAAATAGTAGCCGACAACGGAAATAACAAGCGTTTCGGCCAAAAAAAATGTCGCGGTCCTGAATCCTTTTTTAACTTGTGTGGAAATAAATTTTTCAATCAGAGTTATTAAAATAAAAATCGCCTTAACCATTTGTTGCGCCTGTTTTTTCTCCGCGCGCCCATATCCTACCACTGCTTACTTAACTTATAAAGGAATATACTCATAAATGTCAAAGCAATATGATAATTTCCTGACGCTTTAGCGTCTACCCACAGGATAATAGTTGAACAATATAGAAATTTCATACCTTTATACTTTAGCTATTGACAGATTATTTTTTATGTGCTAAAATATGATATTCAAGAGGAGATAACATTCTTGTCTTGAAAGAAAAAAGTTCTTTAACAATTTAATCTCCAGATCGCCGAGGTAGTTATTAGAATTTTATTATTATTTCACGCGCAACGCGATAGAAGTTCAAATTTTGAACCCCTACGCAAGAATGACAAACAAATTTTAACAGCCAACTCGGCTATCTGGAGCGAGATGGAAACCCCATTGATGAAGCTATGAAGGATAGACTAAAAAGGATAGGTGAACTGAATGTTTAGAAAGAACGCTTTGCTATTGTTAGTGTTGACACTGACTTTGATAAGCGGCACTGGCGCTGCAATAGCAGTAGAGGAACTTGATGTCGCCGTGATGGACGGCACGGCAATTCCGTACGCCAAAGAAGATCATCTGGCATACGGAATCGTGAAGTTGTGGAACAAAGCGGATGTCCCAACAACAGCCACTCTGTCTATTTCTTCAAACCGCGATCATATGGAAAAACAGGTTATCACTAAAGAGATAGCGATTAACCTGCCAGTAACAAAGAATGTTGAGATTTCCGCTCCATCGTGGAAACCAGACATTCTCAAACTGGAGCTTCCGCCAGCGAAGCCGGACACATTCACTGTTGAAGCGGGAAAACCAACAATGATTGTTGCGTTGACTGAGACGCCGACCGAGAAGGATATTGAAACTGAAGTTGTAGAAAATGCAACCGCAATTAAAATGGTCGATGGAGATAATGAAACCGCTATTGCTATTGTAGTTGAAATAGTAATCACGGTTAATTCCTCTAATTTCTCGGATGTAATAAAGACAGAAGAGAATGCCAAGAAGGATAGAGTTGACTGGACTTTTATAAAATTAGCAGCATTTATTCTTTTCTGCTGGATCCTACTTGTCCTGCTCTATAAAATAGTTTCATGAGATAGAGGTGGAGTTAAGTAAACTTACTCAACTCCCGTGAAACCATGGGCGGAGAATTAAATCAGCGAATTAACGCTCAATTCAATCCTCGCCCTCTTTTTTTTATTTCTAAAAATTTCGGAGCGAAAAAATTTATCTGAAATTTAAATAAAATCGCTTTGAAAATAAACTGTTAAAAAAAATTAAAATACTTATTATTTTTTTGTAGCATTTCTTAAATTTAATGCTCAAATTATTTCAAACAAAACCCAAAACTCAAATAACTAAAACTTTTTTAAAATTTTAAATTTTGTCATTTGGATTTGATTTGAAATAGCGAACCCTATAAGGAGACGCCTGTGGCGTTAGTGAGTTTTAAACTTTATTTTATTATACAACCTATTGTAAAAATTACAAAATATGATATTATGTTTTTAACAGACCTGTTGCTTGACCTGTTGCTTAATAACTTTTCTGATGAAAAATTAAAGATTTTGAGATGAAAATTGTGAAGAACGAGGATGTTATATATTATATAACAGACGAGTTATGAATAATTTTCAGCCAAAATATTTAGTTTTTGGCGGAAAGTGTTATTAAGCAACAGGTCAAATAAATAAATTATAAAAATAATCATATTATGCCTATTATAAAATCAGTTAAAAAAAGATTGCGTCAAAATGTAAAACGCAAAAAAAATAACAGAATTTACAAAAAGAAAACAAAAGACATTATAAAAAATGTCAAATCTTTAATTGCGGAAAATAAAATAGAACAAGCCAATAACCTATTGTCTCAGCTCTATAAAGCATTAGATAAATCAGCAAAAACAAATGTAATCAAAAAAAACACGGCGTCAAGGAAAAAATCAAGAATAACAAAAATGATAAACGCAAAATCCAAACCCACGAATACTGAAAAATAATCAATTTTTTATATTATAAATAAGTATAATTAAAAATACAACGAGAATTATTCTCGTTGTATTTTATTGATAAATATTTTTTCTATGTCCAATTTCTATAAGTTGAATCCTATGAGACGAAATAAATTAAAAAATTACCCGCCAATCGCGAGTAATTCTAAAAGAATAAAATCCAGATAATTGTCCTCTTAATGATTTTGTATGAAGCTTTGGATAAAACGGATTTTCTTGAATTATTTCTAAAAGTTCCGCTAATTTTTTCTATTGATCCTTCGGAAGTTTTTTAGCAGACTTTAAAAAATAATTACCATAAACAAGGATTATCATAAATTTTTATGAATTTGAGACAAAAAAGAATTTTTATTTTTAAAAGTATATTTTGGTTTTTCTCTAATTGATTGGAATATTTTTTTTACAAATTCAGAATTATATCCTCCTTCTTTATCTTTTCCCGCGATACCAATAATAAAAGAACGAAGCAAGCTAATTTCTTTTTTAAGTTCTGATATTTGCGTTTTGTTAGTTAATATTTGAGACATATTTTTAATTATCAATTATATTAAGTATATATAAAATTTTTTATAAATCAAATAAAAAGATAAAACTAAAAATTAGATAGACCTGTTCTAATCCAAATCAAGTTATGCGCAATTTATAATCAAAAAACACGAGACCTGTCTTTTTTTTATAATCCTGTGATGAGCATATCCAAACCGAAAATAGGATTGATTTTCCCTGTTTTAATTTTTAAATCTGTTTCAAATAATTTTTTGTAGATGCTTTTTAAGTCATTAAATGTAAATTGCTGTGATTGGAAAAAACTTTTTTTGACAACAAAAGGATGCATTCCAGAAATTTTTGGAAAATTATAAATTGAATTATATTTTTCCGCGAGTTCTTTCACAATAAGCAAATTTCTGAATTGAAAATTTATCATAGAAAAAAGATAAAAAGGAGAATCGCCTTTTTTTAAATGCTTGTGTATTAAAAATAAAGCGAGTTTTTTATTTTTTTGTCCTATAGCGTCAATTGTTTTGAAAATATCTGTTTTAATTTTCGGCTCAACCAACAGAACTATGTCTTTTTCCGTGATAATCTTTTCTTTATTTTTATTTTCCTCTGTTTTATAATTTATTATTTTTTGAATTTCTTGAGACATTTGCCAAAGGTCAGCGCCCACAAAATTCATAAGCGCGGATAAAGCCGAATTCTCTATTTTCGCGTTATATTTTTCAAATTCTGTTATAATATATTTTTTTAATTCTTGGTCTGTGAAAAAATTAAATTCTTGCGATTTGGCGTTTCTTTTTAAAAATTTAAACAAAGAACTTGCTTTTTTTACTTTATTTTTTTCAAAAAAAACAAACGCGTCTGGCGTTTTTTTTATTTTCTTCGCAAATTTTAAAGCTTGTTCTTCTATTGTCGCGTTTGAAAAAGCGTTTCTTAATATTATTATTTTTTTCTCGTCAAACATTGAAACATTCTGAACTGATCTTTCAATTTCAATAAAATCGCTTTTTTCGCAATCATAATTTTTAAAATTCAAACCGCTTTTATGGCTTTTTTCATAGCATTCTATAATCTCTCTCAACTTTTTAAGCGAATTAAAACTATTTTCTCCATAAAGAAAAACAAACATATTATTTTAATATTACTTTCTCTATTTTTTCAATTATTTCATTTGGGGTAAAATGCGCTTTAATTAAATAATCGTCAGCTCCTAAATTTACGCCTTTTTCTATATCTTCTTTTTGCCCAAGATTAGATAAAATAATAACTGGAGTTTTGCTTAATTCCGCGTTGCTTTTTATCTGCGACAATACTTCAAACCCGTCAATCCCGGGAAGTATAAGATCAAGCAAAACTAAATCAGGTTTTTCTTTTTTAAATTCTTCTATTCCGTCTTCGCCGTCTATTGCTCCAATCACAATATATCCTTGTTTGGATATTTTTTGTGATATTAATTCTCTAAGAAATTTATCGTCTTCAATTATTAATATTTTTTTTGACATAATTTTTATTTTAAATAATAAATTAAATTACTAATAAGTGGAAAGCTTCGCAAGGTCAGTCCTTTTCCGTCAGTCGCTACGCTCCTTCCTCCTCAAGGGCTGACCTTTCTCGCTTTAAATAAGAAAAATTTTTTAATGGAATTAAATAAATACTTTCTTGTGGTTATTTTACACTAATTTTGGAAAATAGGCAAGGTGAAATAAAATTCGGAACCTTTGCCTTGTTGAGATTTAAACCAAATTCTGCCGTTATGCGCTTCAATAATATTTCTGGCAATAAATAATCCCAACCCTGTTCCTTCGGTATCTATTGTTATGGCGCGAGCTCCTCTGAAAAATTTTGAAAAAACCCTGTATTGTTGGTTAAAAGGAATGCCGACTCCTGTGTCGCGAACGCATACTTTTATTTCTTTTTTATCGTGTTTCAAAGAAACAATTATTTTGCCTTTTTCAAGAGTATATTTCACCGCGTTTTCAAAAATATTATTGATAGCCATTTGTATTTTTTCTTGGTCTGCTTTAATCTTTGGCAAATTCTTTTGCGTTCTAATTTCAAATTCAATTCCTTTCTTTTTAATATCTTTCTTAAAAAAATTAAAGGAATTTTTAAATAATTTTTCAATATCTATTGTTTTTTTCTTTGACAAATATGTTCCTTGCTCAATATGAACCATATTCAAAAGATCGTCAATTATTTTAATCGTTTTTTCATTAGTTTTATAAATTCTTTCCATAAATTTCCTCTGCGTTCTTGTTATTTCTCCAAAATCTTCGTCCACAAGCATTCTCAATGTCCATTTAATAGTGGAAATAGGAGTTCGCAGTTGATGCGCAGCCAAAGAAATAAAATCTGTTTTCATTATATCAACTCTTTTTGCTCTTGTTATATTGTGTAAAACCACTAATGTCTTTTCTTGACACTTTTTTCCCAAAGGAATAATATGCGCTTTTAATATCAAATTCTCGTTAATTTCTATTTCTTTCTCATATTCTTTTATATTTTTTTGTTTCAAAAAAACAGCAACATCCTTAAAACCGCGCGCTTTTTCAAGCTCGGAGATGTTTTTGCCCAACGCCTTTTTTGATTTAATTTTTAAAAATTTGGCGGCAGGAGAGTTAATAAAATAAAGATTATTTTGCTTGCTAAAAATTAAAATGCCATCAATAAAATCTGAGTTGATCAATGGCAAAATTTCTTTTTTTTGTTTTAACATATTATTAAACTGCTTTAAAGTATAAAATGATAAAAATAACTGTTTCAGCAATTCGCATTTTTAATAATAATTCACATATCTAAATTTCTTTGAGAAACCGATGTTTGAATTTTAACTTGCGTTTGTTTATCAATATCTGTTGTATCTGATTCAATATCTAAAAAAATAGTTATTCTTGGTTGGATATTATCTCCAATCTCATCTCCTAAAATTTCAAATTTTATTAAGTTTACTTTGAATTCAGATGAAATTAAAGGAACTCCTGTACTATCATCTATGCTTTGTTTTAATATATTGCCGTCTAAATAAAATTCTTGACAAAACCCGTCATAATTTATAAATTTTATTGAATCATCGCCAGAATTATAGGTCTTGCCAGTAGCCCCTGAACAATCTCCATCTATATCTTTTTGAGCCATTCTTATACTGCGAGACATATATTCCATAATATAGCTTGTTTGATTTAAAATTTCTTGCGAATTTAATATCTTTTCATGGGCTTTGGCGCTATAATGGAAAATATTTAAAACCGCGACTATTAAAATAGAAAAAAGAGCCACAGAAAGCATTATTTCTATAAGAGTAAATCCTTTATTGTTTGTGTCTTTATTCAAACAAAAAAACATAAAATTACACTGTTAATTTTTTTCTTTGTTTTTGCCTTCTTCTGTTTAAAACTCTTGTTCCTGTTTTTGTCCTTGATCTTGCTATAAATCCGTGAGTTCTTTTCCTTTTTCTTTTTTTAGGTTGATATGTTATACTCATTTTATTATAAATAATAATAGCGCATTTTTGAAAAAAACGCAAATTAAAAAAAAGAAAAAAATTCGCGCAAACTTAAAATTAAAAAAATGTTTAAATATTTTTATACGCTTTTTATCCACAGATTATAAACAGATAAAACTATTTTAATTGTAATTTTGCGTTTTCCCTTAATAGCGCTATAATATATTAATTTAATTATTATATTAATTTAATTATTTTTTTATATGAACAATCAAGAATTATGGCAAAAAGTTCTTGCCCAAATTCAATTTAATATCTCTCCGGCAAATTTCGCCACATGGTTTAGAAACACCAAAATCTTAAGCAAACAAGGCAAAGAAATAATTGTTTCAGTTCCCAATAATTTTTCTAAAGAATGGCTTGAAGGAAAATATAATAAAATTATTTTAAAGATATTGCGAGAAGCGGATGACAATATAAGAGAAGTCAAATATAAAGTGTCTAAAACAGCGATGAAAATAGAGAAACAATCTTCGCAAATAAACAACAAAGATAATAATCAATTAGAATTTCAAGAACTAAAAATAAATAAAATCACAAATTTAAATCCTAAATACGCGTTTGATAATTTTGTAATCGGAGCTTTTAATGAACTTTCTCACGCAGCATTGTCAGCTGTGGCAAAAAAACCCGGAATTGTTTATAACCCTTTATTTATTTACGGCGGGGTCGGATTAGGTAAAACGCATTTAATCCAAGCAACAGGAAACGAAATCGCTAAATCATTTCCTAAAAAGAAAATAAAATATATTTCTTCTGAAAAATTTATATCAGGAATGGTAAAATCAATCAGAACACGAACTATTGATAATTTCAAAAACGAATATAATAATTTAGATGTTTTAATTACTGACGATATTCAATTTTTCACTGGCAAAGAAAAAACGCAAGAAGAGTTTTTTCATATTTTTAATAATTTATACGAAAAAAACAAACAAATAATAATTTCTTCGGACAGACCTCCAAAAGCCATTCAATCTATTACTGAACGATTAAGGTCAAGATTTGAAGGAGGGATGACAGTTGATATTGGAAAGCCAGACACAGAAACAAGAATAGAAATTTTGAAATTAAAAGCGCAAGCAAAAGACATAAAATTAGAAAAAGAAACAATAGAATACATAGCTGAAAATATTAAAACAAATATCCGCGAATTAGAAGGGGCTATAAACAGCGTCGCTATTTATAGAAAAGAAAATAACAAAAATATTGATTTAAGCGTTGTTAAAACAGCGCTTAAAAAAACAACTTCAATTCCTCAAAAACCTGTGAGTTGTAAAAAAGTAATACAAGCTGTGGCTGAATTTTATGATTTAAAGGAAAAAGAAATTTATATTCCAACAAGGAAAAAAGAAATCGTAAAACCTCGTCAAATCGCTATGTATCTTTTAAGAGATTTGTTAAAATATTCTTTTCCTTTTATAGGCAGAAAATTTCAAGGCAAAGATCATACAACCACTATTTACGCTTTTTCTAAAATTTCAAAAGAAATAGAAAATAATGAAATATTAAATGAAGAAATAAATTTAATAAAACAAAGATTATGCAGTTAATTTTATACTTAATAACCTGTTAATATACTAATGAATAACTATAAGGATAAAAATATAATAATTTTATAAAAAACATTTTCTAAAATAAATAAATAAAATATTAACTATTTATCAACATTGTTTTCCACTGTTTATTCTTACTTAAATAAACATAAACAGCGCGTAAAATTTTTGTTTAATAATAATGAAAATAATTATATTAAAAAATAATATTAAGAAAGGTTTGGAAATTATAGAAAAAATTACCGGAAAAAATTTAACATTGCCAATTTTGAATAATGTTTTATTTTCCACTGAAAATAATTTATTAAAACTATCTGGGACTGATTTAGAAATTGGAATTAAACACTGGATTTTGTGTAAAACAGAAAAACAAGGAGAAATAGCTATTCCCGCTAAATTTGCTTATAATCTTATAAATTATCTTCCAGAAGAAAAAATAAATTTAGAATCAAAAAATAAAATTTTATCCGTGGAATGTAAAAATTATAAATCTCAAATTAAAAGCGAATTAAGCGAAGACTTCCCTATAATTCCAAAAATAGAAGCGCAAAATTTTATAGAAATAAACAGCGCTTTATTTTGCCAAGCTTTATCTCAAGTTAAAGAATTTTCAACTCAAAATCAAACAAGACCAGAGCTTTCAGGAGTTTATTTTATTTTTAAAGAAAATAAATTAAAAATGGTTGCCACAGATAGTTTTAGATTAGCTGAAAAAACAATTAATTTTGATAAAAAAATAAACAAAGAATATAGTTTTATTCTTCCTCAAAAAACAGCTTTTACTCTTATTAATATATTCTCAGAAAAACAAGGCAAATTAAGAATTTATTTTTCAGCTAATCAAATTCAATTTGAAACGAATTTTCAAGAAATTCAACATCCAGAAGTTCAAGTTATTTCTCGCTTAATTGAAGGAGAATATCCAAATTATCAAGAAATTATTCCAAAAGATTTTGAAACGCAAGTTGTGTTAGATAAAAATAAACTTTTAAATCAAATAAAAACAGCGTCTCTTTTTACTGAAAAAATAAATGAAATAAAAATAAAAATTATTCCTGACGAAAATAAAGTTGAAATTTTCTCTCAAAGTCCAGAATTGGGCGAAAATTATTCTTGTTTACCAGCCGAAATTAGCGGAAAAAAAATGAATATATCTTTTAATTGGAAATATTTATTGGATGGACTTGCTTATTTTAAAAGTTCGGAAATTATTATCGGGTTAAATAAAGAAGATAGCCCTATTATAATAAAACCAAAAGGAGACCAAAGTTATTTTTACATTTTAATGCCAATTAGAAATATATAAGTTAAATTATTTTTTTAAGATAAGGGTTTTCTCCATAAATTCTTTCCATATTGGCGAGGCAAGAACCACTGACGGTTTTTTAGCCATTGGCGCGTTATTATTATTTCCAACCCAAACTCCGCAAACTAATGAGGGAGTATAACCTATTGTCCATGCGTCTTTATATTCTTGCGTTGTTCCTGTTTTTACAGACACTTTATAATCTTTTATATATAATGAAGAATTAGAGCCAAACATAGGAGCTCGCGCTTCATTGTCTGACAAAATATCGTTTAAAATTTTTGTTTCTTTAATTCCTAATACTCTTTTGGGAATTTTTTTATTTTCCTCAATAATATTTCCATTTTTGTCGGTGATTTTTAGAATACTCACAGGAGAAATTTTTAATCCTTCAGAGGCAAACACTCCGTAGGCCGATGTCATATCCAATAATCTTACTTCTTTGCCTCCTAAAACAATAGAGGGTCCATAAGGCGGTTTAAGTGTTGTGAGCCCTAAATCTTTGGCTAATTGTATAGTGTCGTCTAATCCCGCTAAATTTAATAGAACTTTTATAGCCGGGATATTCACGGATTGAGCTAAAGCGGTTCTTAATGTCATATCTCCTCTAAATATATTATTATAATTTTTTGGAATATATTCTTTTCCTCCCCATACGCCAAAATTAGTTTCTTCGTCTGTAATAATAGTGTCGCTATTATATCCTTTTTGAAAAGCCGTGATATAAGCAAATGGCTTAAAGGCTGAACCCGGTTGTCTGCCTATTCCATAAGTCGTAGCATTGAGCTTTGGTTCAAATAAACAAGTTTTTCCGCTCACGCAATTTTTTGGGTATTGTTCTCCTTGCCAATTTTTAGACCCGACCATTGCTAATATCTCTCCTGTTTGAGGGTTTATAGCTGTTAAAGCCACATTATGCGCGTTATAATTTTTATTGTTTTCAGCTCCTCTTATTACAGCTTGTTCTGCTATTTGTTGAATTTCCCAATCTAAAGAAGTATATACATTTAATCCTTTTTCTTTTAAAAAATATTCGCCATATTTTGTTTCTAAATATTGTTTAATAAAAAGAGTAAAATGAGGAGCTTTTATTTCTATTATATTTGGAACAAAATCTATTTTTTTATTTTTCGCTTCTTCTGCTTGTTCTTTGGATATATATCCTTGCTTTGCCATTTTATCTAAAATATTATTTTTTCGCGCAAATAATTTTTCAGTATTTTCTCCATAAGGCGAAAAATATGTTGGAGCTTGGATTAAACTGGCGAGAAGCGCGGCTTGTTCTAAAGAAATATCTGAAACAGGTTTTTTAAAAAATGTTTGGCTCGCCGCTTCCGCGCCGTAAGCATTGTTCCCAAAAGGAACTTGATTAAGATACCATTCAAAAATTTGATCTTTTGAATATCTTCTTTCTATTTCTATTGTCAAAATATATTCTTTTATTTTCCTTTTTATTGTTTTGTCTCTGGTTAAAAAAGTTGATCTAATAAGTTGTTGACTGATAGTGGAACCTCCTTGGCTTAATTTTCCCTTTTGTATATTTACAATTATGGCGCGCGCGGTTCCGTTAAAATCTATCCCATAATGGTTATAAAAATTTTTATCTTCCGCGCTAATAATAGCTTGTTTCAAGTATTCTGAAATAGAATTAAAATTAACTATTGTTCTTTTTTCCTCGCCGTATATTTTATATAAAAGAATGTCGCCGGTTTTGTCATAGATATTTGTTGTTTCAGTAAATTGTTTTTCCGTGAATTTTTCAGGTCTTGGCAGATCTTTTGAATAATAAATAAATAAACTCGCGAAACTTAAAAACAATATGCTAAAACAGCATAAAGAAAATTTGAGAATTAAATTGAATATCTTTTTTCGGGTCATATTTTTAATTTAAAACCCCCAAATATCAATGGGGGTTTTTGAGATAAAAGACTATTCGTCGTCTTCTGTTTCTTCGTCTTCAGAAGTTTCTTCTTCTGTTCCTTCTTCAGAAGCTTCGTCTTCTGCTCCTTCGTCTTCAGAAGTTTCTTCTTGTCCTTCATCTTCCATAGTTGTTTCGTAAATCATATTAATTTGTTTCATTAAAAATACTAAAATACTTTTAATGAAGTATTTTTTTATTCTTTTTAATTAAATTAAAAAGAAAATTTATATATCTATTCAGTTGTTTTCGACCTTTTTAGATACGCTCCTATTATATTTTTTCCCGTTGTTTTGTCAACCCCGCATTTGAGAGTTATCCACAGGTTGACTTATTTAAATAGTCTATTAAAATTAAAGTATGGAAATTAGAAAAGGTCGACAATTTTTAAATATTATATAAATATTATTTTTAAAAATATGTTAAAAATATTTACAAAAAAACAAAAAGGTTTTACATTAATTGAATTATTAGTGGTTATCTCTATTATTGGAATTTTATCTTCTATTGTATTAGTATCAATGGGAGGAGCAAGAACAAAAGCCAGAGATGCAAAAAGACAAACTGATATAAGACAAATAGGTACAGCATTGGAATTAAATTATATGGATACTGAAAATTATAATCCAAATAATGGCGATATGCCTACTAAAATTGGAACCTATATGGCAGATGTTCCAAAAGATCCGCAAGGTACTTCGAATCCCTATAAATGGATAACCAATACAGGGAATGATAATCAAAAATTTTGTGTATATGCCAAATTAGAAAATAAGGGAGATTGTACTACCACAAAATATTTTTCCGCTTCTCAAGATGGAGTTGGGTCAAAATGTGATGATATTCCTACATTAGCTGCTTGCCACTAAAATTTTTTGTTTACGCAATTAAAAAAAATCCGCAAATTTGCGGATTTTTTTATAACAAAATTATGCTATAATGTAGAAATGTTGTATTATTGTAATTGTTGGACTATTGTAATGAGGGGAAAGAATGTTGTTCGGAGCGTTTTGAGTTTTTAATTTTGGATTTTATAGCATTTCATTGTTTAACATCCATTTCCATGCGGAGACCAAAGCTATTTTCTTTTTATTCAGCTGTATAATTTTATCCTGGTTATGAGTTATAATTATGCCTTTTTTTAATTTATAAGCATCCATTGCTTCAAGCAGTCCGTTAAATTCTCTGTCTTGATTTTTTTTGTTTATTTCATAACAAACCTGAATAGCCTGTTTTATATTATTATTTTGTTTTATAATAAAATCACATTCATATTTGTCTTTATGATAAAAACATTCTTTTTTCCTTGTTTTTAATTCTATAAAAATTAAATTTTCTAAATAGCGACCATTATCAGCTGAAAAATTAAAACCTATTTGATTTATAAAACCATTATCAACGCAATAAATTTTTCGTTTATTTATATTTTGTTTTTTTATAGAATAATCATATTTTTTTAATTCAGAGAATAGATAGGATTGTTTCAAATATCCAATATATTCTTTAACCGTGTTTTCATGAATACCTAAATTTTTGGCAATATTATTATAACTATAAAAATTAGCGACATTGCTAATTAAAAAATACGCAATTTGTTTTAATGCCAAAGAATTTTTCACCTTATTATTATCAATTACATCTTTTAATAAAATTGTTTGATAATATATTTTTAATATATCTAAATCCTCTGTTATAACAATTTCTGGAAATCCGCCTTGCTTTAGATATTTATTAAATAAACCGGTTAATTTATTTTTTATAGGAAAATTTTTAATAGGATCGCGATAATATTTTTGATTTTGCGATTTTAAAAATTCCTTAAAAGAAAAAGGATAATTTATATGATTAAAATATCGTCCAGAAAGCCGAGAAATATATTGACTTGTTAATAAATTTGAATTAGATCCTGTTATAAATATTTTTTTAAATATTTTTCCATCATATTTAGCTTTTATCCATTTTTCCCAAATTGCTATATTTTGAATTTCATCAAGAAATAAATATTTTATTTTAGTTTGTGTTAATATCTCCGCTGTTTCTATTATTTTATCTAATTCAGCTGGATTTTTGTAAAATGGAATAAAGTTTGGATTATCAAAATTAACCATTAAAATTTCTTTTGATTTGGCTTGCTTGTTTTTTATTAAATTATCAATTAAAATATAAAAAATAGTTGATTTTCCGCTTCTTCTCGCTCCAGTAATTACTTCAATAAAATTTGATTTTAATTTCAAATTTTTAATTATATCTCTTTCAATATATTTTATTTTTGCGCGCTTTTCTTGCCAATGTTTATTTTGTTCTAATATCGTATTTTGTAAGTTCATATTATTAGACCTATTGCTTTATAAATAATACTTCGCAATAAGATAGGTAAATTTTAGATAAATTACCTATTATGATAAGTATAATAATATTACAAAAATTTTCTTATTTTGTCAAATTTAATTTTTTAACGCAGGGTTCTAATTTATAACAAAATTATGCTATAATGTAGGAATGTTGTAGCGTTGTAATTGTTTTATTAATATAATGAGAGGAAAGAAGTTGTAATGTTTTAATTATGGTAAATTTATTTATATATATATTTATTTTTTTATTTGGCCTGTGCATAGGCAGTTTTCTCAATTGCATTATTTATCGCTTATCCATAGAAATGGCCGAGGACAGTCCTCGGCCGTTATCCACAGGGGGTGAGGGAAATCGCGGATTTGTCGCAGGTCATTCTTATTGTCCTCATTGTCAACATATTCTAAAACCCAAAGATCTAATCCCTGTTTTAAGCTATATGTTTTTAAAAGGAAAATGTAGATATTGCGGAAAATCAATTTCTATTCAATATCCCCTTATAGAACTTGCCACAGGATTGTTATTTGTTTTCCTTTTTTGGCATTTGAGCTTTGGGCTTGATTTGGAGCGCTTTGGAATAATTTGGATTTTGAACTTTATTTTCTATTTAATAATTGCTTGTTTTCTGATTATTATTTTTGTTTATGATTTTAAGCATTATATTATTCCAGATAAAGTAATATATCCAGCGATAATTATTAGTTTTATTTATTTTTTTATAAATAATTGGAATTTTATGTTTAGCGCGCAAATAATTTCTAAATTTTCAAATTTCATATTTCCAGCTATCCTTGCTTCTGGGTTTTTTCTTTTAATCGTTCTTGCGTCGCGCGGATTATGGATGGGAATGGGAGATGTAAAATTTGCTTTTTTAATGGGTTTGATATTAGGCTATCCAAATATTTTATTAGGTCTCTTTCTTTCATTTTCATTTGGCGCTATAATAGGGATGATATTGATTTTGCGCAGAAAGAAAACATTAAAAAGCGAGATGCCGTTTGCCCCGTTTTTAGTATTAGGAACATTTTTTGCGTTTTTCTGGGGCGATAAAATAATGAATTGGTATCTTAATTTAATATAATCAAGAGCTAATATGTTTAATCTTAAATTTCAAAATAATAGCAGAGGCTTCACTCTTATTGAATTATTGATTGTTTTAGGTATTGTTTTATTATTGTCAAGCTCTATTTTAATTGATTTCAACAGCGGAGGAGATAGTTTGTCTTTGGAAAGAAGCGCTGAAACTTTGGCGCAAAATATAAGAAAAGCGAGTATAATGACAATGTCTGGACAAAAATTTGAAAATGAAATTCCAAAAGGCGGTTATGGAATTTATTTAGAAACAGCAGAGCCATATCAATATATATTATACGCAAATAAGAATTCTAATAAAATTTATGATGTCGAGGACGAGGATGTGAATATTATTGATTTAGAAAAAGGAGTAAAAATAAAAGATATAAAAATTGACGGAAGCGCGGAAAGCGACACAAGCATTAATTTTAAAGCTCCGGACCCTGTTGTGTCTATTTTTAAAAATAAAAATTTAGCGACAATAACTTTATGTTTAGAACAAGAATGCGACACAAAAATTAGAATAATAACATTTTATAAAACTGGAGCAATAGAAGTTGAATAAAATAAAAAATTTAAAAAATATGTTTAAAAAAAGCAAAAATTATGTTAATTTTTCTGAAAGAGCAAAAGGATTTACTATTTTAGAAGTGGTTATCGCGATTTTTTTTCTAACTATAGGAATAGGCGCGGCTTTTGGCGTTATACAAAAAATACTTAATTTTTCATCTATAAATAATTCTCGTTTAATTGCCGCGAATTTGTCGCAGGAAGGTATTGAGATTGTTAAAAATATAAGAGACACTAATTATATAGAAGGAAAAATATGGGATGATGAGATAGGAGGAGAGATTGGAGAAAGCAAAGATTATGAAGCGGATTATAATGATGGAAATTTGTCTGATTATAATGGTGAATATCTAAAAATTGACGCTGTCAACGGTTTTTATAATTATGACGCAGGCGCGAACACAAAATTCAAAAGAAAAATTATTATATCAGAAAAAACAGATTTAGACGGTGACGAGCAAGCAGATAGAATGAAAATAACCGTAATAACAGAATGGGATGAAAAATCAGGAACAAACAGTTTTGAAGCTTGCGAATACTTATATGATTGGAAATAGAAAATGGATATGTTATTAAAACAAAATAGATTAAAAAAGAAAAAGGATTTTGAAAAAGTTTTTAATCAAGGCAAAATTTATCGCCATGATTTTTTATTTCTAAAAATATTATCAAATGATTTGGAATTTTCAAGAATAGGGTTTATTGTGAGCAAAAAAATTTCAAAAAAAGCCGTTGTTCGCAATAAAGTAAAAAGACGATTAAGAAACATTGTTCGCAAAAAAATAGTAGAAATGAAAAAAAATAATGATATGATAATTATCGCTTTAGCCGGAATAGAAAAAAAAACTTTTAAAGAAATAGAGAGCGGTATAACCGAGATTTTCATAAAAACTGAAATTATATAATTTATTTGCTATTTTATCATATTTATGCTAAAACAATATATTATTAAAACAATTAAATTTTATCAGATATTTATTTCTCCTTTAATAGGAAAACATTGTAGATTTTATCCAAGTTGTTCAGAGTATGGCTGTTTAGCGATACAGAAATTTGGAACAATAAAAGGATGTTGGAAAACTTTAAAAAGAGTTATAAGATGTCATCCTTGGAATAAAGGAGGAATAGATATGCCATAGAACTGTTCATATTTGATATGAACAGCAAAATATTATGTTTGAATTTTTTACTTATTTTTTTGACACTATTTTATATAAACCATTGCTTAACGCTTTGATTTTGTTATACCAAAATTTGCCTGGTCAGGATTTTGGAGTTGCGATTATAGCTTTAACAGTTTTAATAAAATTAGCGCTATATCCATTAAGCGCCAAAGGAATAAAAGCGCAAAAAGCGTTATCAATACTTCAGCCGAAAATGAAAGAAATTCAGGAAAAATTCAAAAACAACAAAGAAGAACAAGCAAAGGTAATGATGGAACTTTATAAAAAAGAAAAAGTAAATCCCTTTTCAGGATGTCTTCCTTTACTAATACAATTGCCAATAATAATAGCGCTTTACAGAGTGTTTTGGAATGGATTTAAAACTGACCAAATATCTTATATTTATGATTTTATTTCTTTCACAGGTCCAATTGATCCAATGTTTTTGAATATGATTGATTTGTCTCAACCATATATTGCTTTAGGTTTTTTGGCGGGAATTCTGCAATTTTTTCAAACAAAAATGACAATGCCGGAAGATGAACAAAAAAAGAAAAAAGCAAAATCTGGCAAGCCGGAATTTGCGGATATGATGCAAAAACAAATGCTTTATTTTTTCCCTGTTATCACAGTAATAATTCTTTGGACGCTTCCTTCCGCGATTGGTTTATATTGGATAACTTTTACTTTATTCGCCATTGTTCAACAACATTTTACATTAAAACAAACAAAAGTTACAGAAGATATTAAAAAAATATGATATCACAAGAAAATTTAGAAAAAATTGAACAAATTGTTAATGATTTTTTTAACAAAGCAGGGTTTGAAGCAGAACCTGTTGTTAAGCAGGAGCAAGACGAAAAAGATTCTAACTTAATTGTTTTTGTTGATATACAAACGCCAGAACCTCAATTTTTAATAGGAAAGCAAGGAAAAACATTGTCGGAAATTCAAAGGTTGTTAACAGCGCTTGTGAAAAAACAAATAAAATCAGATGATGAAGAGCAATATTATATTGATGTTGATATAGAGAATTATAAAAAAAAGAAAAATGAATTTTTAAAAGATTTTTGTCAGTCAATAGCAGATGAAGTAATGTTTTTTAAAAGAGATAAAATTCTTGATCCAATGTCGGCTTATGAAAGAAGAATTATTCATTTAGAATTAGAAAAAAGAAATGATATTATTGTAGAAAGTATAGGACAAGAACCAGAAAGAAGAATAGTGATAAAAATCGTAGATAACGAATAATTTAGAATTTAGAATTAAGAATTAAAAAATTGCGAGAGTAAACCTCGCAATTTTTTATTATCGCGCTATATTATTTTGTGGAGAGGATATAAAAGGATCTTGGTCTGTGAGTTTCATTGTCAGGGTCGTAGATGCTGGTTGCTTTTAATGTAGAAACGCAATTTGTTATATAAGGTTTTTCAAGTTTGAAAGATTCACATTTTTTATTTTCGTCATTTTCGTCTAATTTTGTTGTTGCTAAAATAACAGTATATGGGATATATGTGGCGTCAGTGTCTTTCATTTCTATTTTGAAAGATAAAACTTTTTTATCAAAGTTTATTTCATTGTCGTCGCTGTCAATAAAATTATAGTCTTCAAAATTTCCCATAATAAGCGTGTCTGTTGGCGAATTTTCAAGAGAAATAGAAAATTTATTTGCTTCATCATCATCACAATCAATTGAATCATAAAAATATATTGTTGCTTCTGATAATTCTTTGGAAAAATTAGTTGTGAAAGTTTGTATAGAAACAAGATTATTATTTCCTATTGCTAAATCATCTAAATTATTTATTGAGGTGATATTATTTATTGTGTTAGTTGGAGGGTTTCCCATAATAGGACTGCAAGTTTGCATATATCCTGTGTCTTTAAATAACAATGTTTGTTTAATTATTTCATCAGATTGATGTATTATTTTTATTGATTGCGCTTGATTATTAAAATCTGTTAGATTATCAATAGTTCCTGGAATATATTTTGGCGGAGTTAAACAAATATAATCGCCACTCGCTTCGCAAAAATCAATTTTTTTATAAAGATATATTCCGGGTTTATTTTTTAAAAAATAAATAGAAGCAGGAGTAAAATCAGAGACAGGAACGCTTGAGGCAATAGTCTCTCCATTATTATTATTGTTAATTTTTATTATTTTATCTGTCGTGTCTGCTATAAAATTTGGGTTTGCGAATAGAAAAATAGAAGTGAGCTCATCTTGCGGACTAATAAATTTTATTGATTTTGCTTCAAATTTTGTAGTATCAATGTTTGGAATATCATTTATCGTGTAATATTTTTTTCCTGTTCCTAAACAGGGCAAATCACATTTATTTGTGGAACATAAACAAATTCCAGAGTCAGATTGCAATGATTCCATTTCTTTGAAAATAATTAAATTAGGGTTGATTGCTGTTAATATCAAATAAGTAGAGAGTAGTAAAAATAATCCAGTGATTCCGCTTCCTATCCATAATTTGGCGTCGCTTATGGCTCCAACATTTCCAGCAGAAGAAATATATTTTATTCCTCCAAAAATTAGAGCTCCAAATCCCAATAATCCTCCGAGCGCCACAGATAAATTAAATATAAATTTTATAAATTCAGGCAAACTCGTTGCGCTGTCAGGAGCTTCTGTTCCCAATATTTCAGGATAAGCGACTTCCAAAGCAAAAACAAAATTAGCGGAAAACGAAATCGCAAATAATATCAGAATTAAGATGAATGTTTTTTTTAACATATATTTTTTTATTCTCCTTTGCAACAAAAATAATTATCCATTAATTTCATTTTTATAATTTCTTCAAAACATTGATTTGTGAAACCATTTTTACATTTTGAATCATCTTTTTGGGTTTCTATGGTAAAAGGATAGCAATGTGGGAAATCATTTCCAAAATATCCTAAAATAGCGGTTTTATTTACATATTTTTCCCGTAAAATCATATCGCAGCTAAAAATCTGTTCTTGTATTTTATTTTGTTTTTTTATAAATCCGTAACCTGTGATGCATTGCTCAAATTTTTCGCGGGAATCAATAAGTTTATTTAAAATTTTCCATCTATTTGGATCATCTGGGATTAAAGGGTCGCCTTCAACTAAATTTTTAACTTCAATCAAATTATCAATTTTGTTAAAACTGTCAGTAATTCTTAAATTAATATTGCCAATAGAATAGCAAGGATTAAATCCTGTTCCAGCATAAGCGATTTCTTCGCAAGTAGCATAATCATCTGTTATTTTTATCCTTATGGTTATTTGGTCATTAGGACAAACTTCGCCAGAGTTACATGTTGTGCAGTAACATCCATTACAATGGCATTTCTTACCGCAACATATTATTCTTACGGCGCGATTTCTGCATGGCGCTCTATCGCAATTTTCTTTTGGATAATCATCGTATATTATTCGTTCTTTGCATTTGCATTCATATATTGGATTTTTAGGTTTACATTCGCTAACACAACCTGCCACACATTTGCATTCGCATCCGCTTTTTTGACATTCGCGCGAGACACCAGAACCGCAATCAACACAATTACCGCAATTACATTTTCCAGTTCCGCTAGCCACACATTCCCAATCACCATTAATTTTAGTGAAATCACAACTATAATCGCATTCAGTACATTCGCATTTTTCTTTATAATTATAATCGCATACATATTCTCTGGCATCATTATAGCAATTCATACATTCGCATTCACATCCAGCGCATTCAGCATAGTATTTAGATTTGCATTCAGGACAGTATTCAGGTTTGCATCCAGCGCATGGATGAGTGTCCATGGATGTATCTTCTGCTTTACATGTTGTGTCAAGCACAGGAGTTGCGGCGCATTCGCATAAATCAGGCAAAGGAAGTAATCCAGTTACAACGTTTTCCATATTTGGAATTTCTTCATCTATTATATTCTCCATTTCATCAATCAGTTTTTGAGCTAATAGTTCTGATTCATCAACTGCTTCGCCTATGGGGATTTTGTCTTGTTCTATATTAGGATATCCTGTTTTTATTTCAGGGTTTACAGTACATTTTTCTTTGGCAAAAGTAAAATTAGCGGAGAGTAGAACCGCGAATAAAATTAGTATTAAGATGAATATGGTTTTTTGAGACATAGTTTGGTTTTAAGGGGGAAATAGGGGAAAATAGGGGGGAAAAGCTTCGCTCCTTTTTGTCATTCCGAGCCGTAGGCGAGGAATCCCTCTCAAGGAGCGACCTTTCTAGTTTTATTCTGGATATTTATTTTTTGGGAAATACAAAGTGGCTCCTTCGCCGTCAAGATTATAAGTGTTGCATAATTTTCCTAAACCGTTTAATCCATACATATAGCATTTTCCATTTATAAATGTTGGGCAAGTCATTTTTCCTGTGTCTGTGTTTAATTCGCAGTTTTTTAATGTTAAATTATCAGATGAGCAAGTAT
>JAYELE010000022.1:0-1111 GCA_034717255.1 Patescibacteria group bacterium | reverse complement strand
TCAAACCCAAACTCCTCATTCCGATAAGTCTGCCAATCGGAAGTATCAGGTTCATTTTTTAAAATTTCAATTGAATCCCACTTCCAAAAAGAAGGAGTGCCTTTTCTTGCTTTAATATAAATAAATTTTTGTTTAGAATTATTTGGCTGATAAACAAAATTACTTAAACATTTATAACCAAAACATCCAGCATATTGCGAACATTTTAGTTCAGTTCTTTCTTCTAATAACTTTTGTTTAGCCCATTCGCACTCAGGCGTTGTTTCGCAAATAAAGTCTAAATTTTCTAATGAATCAATGTATCCTATTTCTGCCATAACTTCATCATCGCTTGGTTCATAATCCTCTTTTAACAAAACGCTTATATTTATATTATTGCTATTTTCTGACATATTCTGTTTTTTTGTTATTATTTTGCAATCTTCTAAATTAATATCTTCTTCTTTAATAATTTTTTCAATTGCATGCTCAATAGTTTCATCTTTAGATTTTTCAAAAACAATAATTTCGCCATTAAAATTATAATAAGGTTCTTTGTTAAAGGTAGCGGTTATTTTATTCTTCTCTATTTTTATTTCTGTATCTTTTTTGCCGTACTTAAATTTTATTCCAAACTCCTCGTTCCGATAAGTCTGCCAGTTTGAAATGTCATTTTCTTTTATACAATCTTTAGGACAATTGCATCCATTCTCTCCTATACCGCAAATCCCATTACCACAATTTAAACAAATGCTATATTGAGAAGCAACACATAATTTAGTCCCTGAAATATAATTTCCATCTACATAAAATTTTGATTCACCACAACATTTGTCTTTTAACCTTTCTCTTTTTTCTCCATCTTTAAGACAATATTCATTTTTAATCGGTTCGCACCATTCTAAAACTTGCGGACATTCTTTCCATATTACTGTATTCATCTCAAAACCATCTATACATTTTCCATCTTGATCAACTTTTTTATAATTATTCTCTTTCATTATTTTTAAAGAAGCCAAACAACATTTTTCTTCAACACATCTCTTTTCTAAAACATCATAATAATTTTTAATCTCTTGCTCAACTGGTTTTACAATTTTGTTATTCATAGGTTTTTTATAACCACCTGAAT
>JAYELE010000021.1:0-1122 GCA_034717255.1 Patescibacteria group bacterium | reverse complement strand
AATTTTAAAATGTGAACAGTTACGATATTACTTTATTCATTTTTCAGAAATACTTGATATATTATTAACTGAAGTTTCGGACTTCATAAATGCTTATTTATCAACAATATAATGTTGGTAAAAAGTGTTAAAAAAGTTGCATATTTCGTTATAATTGTCTATTTTTAAGGCAATTATAATGTTAACAACTAAATCAACCGAAATATGCAACGTAGCAAAAATACAAAAAAAGTTGAACAAATTGAAAAAGTTTCAAAAAGTTCAGAACAAATCACTCAAAGTATATCAGATGTAATAGATAAATTTAATGTAAAATCTGTTTTTAAAGAAATTGATTTAATAAAACGATGCGGAATATTAGTATCAACAACTACAATGGCTATGCTAATTTTACCTTTTGTTGGAGTTGCAAGCGTATCGGCATTATTCAAGAGTGGATTAAATAAAGCAGATGACGGGGAGAAAGATGTCTATTACGATGTTAAAAATAATGCAAGTATATCTTGGCGTTTTTTGTTATTTTCAATAGCAAAGCGTTTTAAGTTTCTTGTGAGCCGAAGTATTGAAGAATTGCAAGAAATAGAGAATGAAACAAAACGGATAAAAGCAATTATATTTGATGACAGCACAATTGAAAAAACAGGAAAAACTATTGAAGGAGTAGGCTATGTACATGATCACACAAAAAATTTACACATACTTGGTTACAAATTATTGGTATGCAGTTTTTGGGATGGCGTGAGTTTTATTCCATTAGACTTCTCGCTTCATAAAGAAAAAAGAGACAGGGAGTTAATAAAAGCCGAAGAACGATTGACAAAAAAGAAAGAAAAAATAAAAAAAGTAGAAACAGAATTGCGAGAGCTTAAAGAAAAGAAAATATTAAAAAACAGATTGTTGAAAAAGACTGAAAAGATTTATCAAAACAAACAAGGAAAAACAAATAAGAAAAATTTAGGACAAAAACAAAGAGTAGTTGCCCGAATAGACGAACGAATAAAGGAACTAAAAAACGAATTAAAGCAACAAAAAACACAAGAGCAATTTCTTTTTAATAAATATTCTGAACTAAAATCTAATTATCGTTATTGTGGTTTAAAAAAAGAAGATTATCAAGGCCAG
>JAYELE010000020.1:0-1123 GCA_034717255.1 Patescibacteria group bacterium | reverse complement strand
TGCAAGCAGAAAAACTAATCCCCATTAAAAGTACAACGACTAAACTTAAAATTATAATTTTTTTCATTTTTTTCTCCTTTAAATTTTTAATATTAATTTTTGAATTTCTACTTTTAATCTCGAAGCTGTAGAGCTATAATTTTTTTTCTTTCACCTCCTTTTATTTTAGCACAGGATTTTCAATTAATTTGGCTAATTTTTCTAAGAATTTTGCAGCATCTGCACCGTCAATTATTCTGTGGTCATAGGAAAGAGAGAGATAAGCTAACTCCTGTATGCTAATTTTATCTTCCTTACCTATTGCGGGTTTTTTAATTATTCTTCCGATTCCTAAAATAGCCACTTCCGGTGGATTAATAACCGGAGTAAATATTTCTGTTCTCATCATTCCTAAATTAGTCAAAGTAAAAGTTGAGCCTTTGATATCATCTTCAGAAATTATACCTTTTCTTGCTTCACCTGCAAATTTTTTAATTTGCTCATTTATTGTTTTTAGATTTAATTTATCTACACTTTTAATTACCGGAACTATTAATCCCTTTTCAGTATCCACAGCAATACCAATATTTATATCATTAAATATTCTTAATTCTTCTTTGTCAGAATTAAAATGAGCATTAAATTTATTTAATTCTTTTAAAACTTTAGAAAGGACAAAGACTAAACCAGAAGTTATACTTACCTTATTTTCTTTCATAAGTTTTTTTAATTCAGTAAAATCAACTTCTGTGGTGTTAGTTAAGGTGATAGCTGTATGAAAAGATTTTGATAATCTTTCAGCGATAGTTCTTCTTAAACCGGAAAGTTTTTCTATTTTAAATTCTATATTCTTTCCCGAAACAGAAGAGAGATAGGTGAGAACATCTTTTTTTTCTATTCGACCGTCCGGTCCTGCACCCTTAATTTGAGAGAGGTCAAGATTTTTTTCCCGAGCAATTTTTTTTGCCAGAGGGGAGGCTTTTATTCGTCCTCCTCTTTCAGAAGGAGCAGGCTTTGCAGAAGGGGTTTCTTTCGTTTCTGCAGTTTCAGTGATTTTTTCTGGTTCTACTTTTTCTTTGATTTTTTCAATTTTCTCTCCTTCTTCTCCTATTATGGCAATTATTGTCCCTACTTTTATTTCTTC
>JAYELE010000019.1:0-1154 GCA_034717255.1 Patescibacteria group bacterium | reverse complement strand
ATTTATTGGTAAATAGTCAAGTGTTTTATAGTTTAATAAATTGAACCCTTGGAAAATTTTTGTGTAAATAATTTTTTTATTAATTTAAAAATACATGAGTTTGATGGAGTAAAACAACCCCTCCCAAGGCGGGCAAGCGTGATATTTTGTTAAACTCCGTCTGGAATTTAGTTTTTTATTGTTTTATAAAAACTTTGCTTTTACACATTAACACGGTTAATGTATTCCATAACAATTTCAAAAATCATAAAAATTATGGAGTAAAATATCCGTGATATTTTGTTAAATTCCGTAAGGAATTTATTCTTTCTGCAACGGCTTTGCCATTACATCGCATTAACACGCCTGTCCGCCTTCGGCGGAGTTAATGCACTCCAAAAAAATTACTAAATATCATAAATACTTGCTTTATTAAATGGATAATTATTAATAATACTTTCAGTATATTCTCTATCATACCTATACCTATTATAATAACTGCCATATTTATAATTTTCTGCATATTTGCAATAATTATGTTTTACCGGATTATTCCAAATATAATTTATCCGTGTAAAATATGAATTTTTATAACTTATACAAGTGTCCCAATAATTAAACCATATTTTTTTATAATTTTTCGCAAACTTTACATTTTTCTTTATCCATAATGCAGAAAATTTGTGAATGTTTTTTATTATTTCACCTAAATTAGTTGAATTATCTAAAGAATTTACCATCAAATGGTAATGATTATCTAAAATAACCCAATCCTCAATTTCCCAACCATTATTATTAAATCCCTTGTAAATTGATTCTAATAGACGAGCTTTTGCATTATCTTGCTTAAAAAATCTTTTCTTTTTGTATGTTCTTGCTGTAATAAAATATTTTGCTTTTGCTTTAAATAGATGAGGAGGATTATGTTCATATTTTTTATATATTTCCATTTCTTTTAATATATATTTAATTACTTCTTTATTTACTGAACAAATATAATATTCTATTTTAATATTGTCCAGTAATTTTTTTATAATTGTTAAATTCCACTATGAATTTAGTTTTTTATTCAACTTATTGTTACTAATATATTTCTCAAATTCAAAACCAATATTCAAAATCTATCCCGTTTAAATTCAGCGATATATTTAAGTTTTTGTTACAGATCTTTTCGG
>JAYELE010000018.1:0-1155 GCA_034717255.1 Patescibacteria group bacterium | reverse complement strand
TTTTAGATATGCAGTAGCAGCAACTGTTGAAAATTGTACTAAAGCAGAATTATTTAATCATTTTTATAATTGGGTATGTAAAGATATTGCATTATCTTATTTCGTGAGATACAAATATGCTTTAAACGACAAAGAAAGATTTAAAACACCAGTGAGTTTAAATTTTTAAATACATTCTCTTGCCCTTATGTAACAATAAGGGTTTTTTTTCGTATAATATATTGAACCAAAAAAAATAAATATTATGGGCTACACACACTACTAGACATCAAAAAAATTTAACCAAAAACAATGGGATAAATTTTTAAACACTTGCATTAAGTTGAAAAATAATTTACCAAAAACAACTGATACTGCAGGTGGATTCTCAGAAGATGAACCACTTTTAATCGGTGGTAATGAACCAAATGAAAAAGCACAATTTACTAATGATCTTATTTGGTTTAATGGTCAAACACCAAAAGAATTAAGAGATGAATTTGATCTGGGGCATGAGACCTTTGTTATTAAAAATATTAATACAGGGGGCGTAAATGGCTGGAATTTTTGTAAAACTGCTCGCAAACCTTATGACTTATTAGTCTGTGCCTGCTTAATCGCAGCACGTAAATATTTGGGTTTTAGAATATCATCTGACGGTAGTTTAAATGATTGGAAACCCGCCTTTGATTATTATGGTCAAGTAATGGGCATAAAGAGAGTAGTCAGGAGCAAACGGAGATTCTTAAACGAAAAATAAAATTTAAAACCCCCTGTGTAATAAATAGGGGGTTTTTTCGTATAATATATAAAATCAAAACAAATAGAAATCATGGAAGAAATAATTAGAACAATAGCCGTCATTATCTTATTAGTATGGTTGATACTACACATTATGAGTGCACCCGTATTTAAATTAGGTAAATATGGAAAACGAAAATATGGTTATGGTTCTTGATTATTTATATTAGGATCAATTTTTATTTCGATGGAAATTATATTACTTATGGTTTATTTAATATTAAAACATCTTTAATAACACATTACCATTTTTTTCGTATAATATAATGAACCAAAAACACAAACAAAATGATACAAAGAAAATTAACAATCAACAAAGAATCTTTCTTTGAAATGTTATCTGATTTAATTCAGTCAGGCGTTACTTTCGAAGCA
>JAYELE010000017.1:10783-27411 GCA_034717255.1 Patescibacteria group bacterium | reverse complement strand
TAGTGTTAGGATAAACACCGCCACCAATGTCAAATGTGGCTCCATGTATTGTCCCGTCATTTCCATAGCCTGATTCATCATGAGCAGTAGTTCCAGTTCCTTCTTCAAACCTCCATATTCCCACTGCGTTAGCTCCGAGCGCGTGCTGTATACTGGAATCAAATTTCTGAGCTTTTGCCAATCTCGCTTTTTCTCTTATTCCTTTTGTGGATACTAACACAATGCTGGATAATAATCCAATAATAGATATTACAACTAATAGTTCTATAAGCGTAAATGCTTTTGCGCCTTCAAGAAAATTAAAATAATTTTTATTTTTATTCAACACAATTTTTTTATTTTTATAATATTCTATTATTATACACTATTTTGAAGAATAAGGGAAATTGGGAAAAAGAGGGAAAAATAATCAAGAAACAAGATACAATAACCAAAAAATAATCAAACATCAATAATCAAAAAATTTGATTATTGATTATTGGATCTTTTTTGATGTTTGTATCTTGATGTTTGTATCTTTTTAGTAGTGCTGTTCATATCCGATATGAACACGCTTAATTAAAAGTGTATGGGTCAAACCCATACAGTCCCGTTAACCCATACAGTCCCGTTTATTTATCTTTATTTTCTAAAATGGCTTTTACTAAAACATCTTTATCAACTATGTTAGTCATTCTTAAAATTTCATTTCCTTGCTTGTCTAAAAATATAAAACTTGGCAAAGACAAAACTTTATATTTTTCAACTATTTCAGGATTCTTGCTTGCTTCAAAATATTTAGTTTCAAGCCAAGGATATTCTTGTTCAACTTCCTTAAATCGCGGAGACATTACTTCGCAATCAGCGCAATCTATTATGCCTATTTTTAAAATTTTCATTTTAATTAAAAATTCATAAAAAACAATAAAAATTAAATTTTAATCAATTTTTTACAAATTCTGATAAATTGTTTCCTTGAATTATGAAATAAATTTTTGAGCGAAGAAAACAATTTGTAATCAGTATTTTGAGGAAAAAATGCTTGGTTTTGTCGCAACGCGACAAAATTTTTTCCGAAAACGAAGCGAACGAGCTCGCTGGAAGCGAGTGAGCGACTGATTATAAATTGTATTTCGTAGCGATAAAATTATATTTCGTAATTCAAAAATTATTTATATTTCCCTTAACAATATTAAAATAATATAACATTACAATCTCTTCTGTTTTTGGATATATTTGCTTGCGTTTAATTCCGCTTTTGCGCCAGCGCTTGCGGCAATAACAATCTGCTTAAATTCTATGTCTGAAACATCGCCAGCGCTAAATAATCCTTTAACGCTTGTCTCCCCTGTTTCCGCGTTAATTTTTATTTCTTTTCTCTCATTGTAATCAACTAAATCTCTAAAAAAATCAGAATTTGGCATATTCCCGGCTTCAATAAACACTCCGTCATTTTTCAAAATTTTTATTTTCTTAGTTTTAATATCTTCATACTCTATAGCTTCAACAAAACTTTTGCCTTTTATTTCTCTTAAAATCACATTTGCGCAAACTTTAATATTTTTTGCTTTTTTTGCTAATTTTTGATTTATTTTATCCGCGATAACTTTTGCGCCTCGTTCCAATATATAAACTTTTTTCGCTATTTTAGATAAAAATAACGCTGTTTCAAAAGCGGAATTCCCTCCGCCAATTATTGCGACAACTTTATTTTTATAAAGAAAACCGTCGCAAACAGCGCAATAGCTCACTCCTTTTCCAATAAATTTTTCTTCTCCATTAATTTTTAATCGCCTGTGTCTTGTCCCGGAAGCAATTATAACTGAAACAGCTTGAAATTCTTTTTTTTGCTTGGTTAAAACTGAAAAAAATTGTTTTTTTCTTTTAATTTTTATCACTTCTTCCATTAAAACAGGTATTTCAAATTTTTTTAAATGATTTTCAAATTTTTCAACTAAATCTTTTCCAGAAATTTTTTCAAACCCGGGATAATTTTCAATATCTATGGCTTTTCTTTTTATTTGTCCGCCAAAATTTTTCGTGATTAAAAGCATATCAAGATTTTCTCTTGCTCCGTAAATACCCGCTGTAATTCCAGCAGGCCCTCCGCCAATAATTATTAAATCAAATTTTTTCTTCATTATTTTTAATTTCAAAAATTTTACTTCTTTGCTTTCGTCCTTTTATTAATTTTACACTATTTTCTGTGATTTTGAAATAGCTTGCCAAAATTTCCATAACTTGTTCATTCGCCAAATTATTTTGCGGTTTTTCTTGGACTTTAATTTCAAAACTATTTTCAGCTTTTTCAATTATTTCACGTTTATTTGAATTAGGAAAAACTTTAACTCTAATTAACATATTTAATTATAATCTTCTTTTTATTTTTCTTATTTTTTCAACAATATAATTTAACCAATATCTTTGAGATAAAACCAAATCCTGTGTTTTAACATATTTGTCCGCATACCCGCTAAATCCCATCTTAAACAATGTCGGTCCATACCAAGGATGTTTTGGATTATCAACAAACCCCCAAAAATCATACAAACCGCATCCTCTTTTTTTTGCTTCTTTTATCGCTTCCCATTGCAATAAATAAGAAACAGGTATTTTGCGAAATTTTGGCGACAAAGCCGCGTGATGATAAAATCCAATGCCAGACCAAAATATAATAAACGAAACAGCCACAACTTCTCCCTTATATTTTCCAAAAAACAAAGAAACAGAATTATCTTGATTAAAAGCCAAAAATTCATTTTTCAAATACTTTAAAGAAAATGGCGTAAAATTTTGTGTCTTGCTAACTTGCTTGTGAAGTTTATTAAAAATTTCCAAATTTTCTATTTTTTGCGCTTGAATAATTTCTATGTCTTTATTTTTTTGCGCTTGTTTGATTAAATAACGAGTGGTCTTTCTCATTGATTTCAAAAGCGCGTTTTCCGCTGGTTTAATATCTAATTTCCAACTTGCCTCTGGATGAGTTTGTATAGGAGCGTCTCTAAATTCCAAATCTTTAAAAATTTTTATATTTTCTTTGTTCCTTTCCCAAATCGGGCTTATTCTTATAAAACAGCATTTTTCCTTTTTTGCGATATTTTTTAATTTTTTAATTAAAACTTCTAAAAGAGCGCGAGCGTTATATATTTCGCTATTTATAATTATTGGACAATGCGGTGTCAATAAAAAATTCCCTCTCCGCGCGCTCACTTTAATCACCAAAACTAAACCAATTAATTGTTCATTATTAAAAATTCCCATTCGCCAAATTTTCTCTCTCATATTTTTTTGAAATTCTCCCCAATTCCAAGAATTTAAAAATGTCTTATTTGCGCGTTCCATTAAAAAATCCTCCCAAATATTTTTTTGAGTAATTTCTTGTATTTTTAATTTTTGACAATTTTCAATCATTATGCTATTTTTATTATACAGCACTTAATATATTAAATAAAAAAGGAAATGATAATATGATGAAAATGACGGATGAGTTAATGGCATGTTCCATAATTGTAATCATAATTTGTCTTGCAACAACAAGACAATTTTGGTATGCTATTTTCCTTCTGTTAAGGAGGTGAACAATATGATGGAATATATTATGATTGGAATCATAATTATAATCGCTTTAATTATATTAAGGCAATTATATTATGATTTAAAATACAATGAAGAACATTAAGGTGTTGCAAGCAACACCTTTTATTTTTTTGACAATAATTTAATCAACTCATCCCCTACTCTGCTTTCCAAAAGTATAACATCGCCTGAAACGCAAAAATTATTTATTTTTTCTAAAATTTGTTTATTATTTTGCGCAAACAAAATATTTTTTTCTTTCATTCCGCTTCTTATTGCGGATTTTTTAATATCTTGATAACATTGTTTTTTCAAAATTATCGCTAAATCGCAAACTTGCCCAATTTTTTTTCCTATTTCTTGATGTATTTTTTTAGATTCTTTTCCCAATTCAACCAAACAAGGCATTATTAAAACTTTCTTTGTATCCCATATTTTCAAATAATGTAAATGAGCTATCACGCTGTGAGGGTTAGCGGAGTAAACCGCGCTTATTATATTAACGCCTTTGTCGTTTTTTATCAAATTCATTGTTCTTTGCTCTGGCGCGCTTTTCCTAAAAATTTCAGCGCATTGTTTAAGCGTTATTCCAAATTCTTCGGCGCAAGATATTGTCGCCAAAACATTCGGAATATTTTGCGCGCCCAATAAATTCATTTCAAAACTTTCGCCTTGTTTTTCTTTTTCTGAAAAAACCTTAAACAAAATTTTATGTTTTTGAATTTCAATATCTTCAGCCCAAACACTCGCCTTTTCTTTAACAGAAAAAAATTTTTGAGCGACTGATGAAAAATTGTATTTCTTTGCGAAACTTGCGAAACTTGCGAAACACTCTTTTTTAATATATTCATTATCTTGGTTAAAAATCGCTATTCCATTTTCTGGCAAACTCTCTATCAATTCAAACTTGGCTTTTACAATATTTTCTTGAGTTCCAAAAAGCGCTATATGCTGTTGATTGATACCTGTTAAAATCCCGATACTCGGCTTTGTCATATCGCAAATTGTTTTTATCTCCCCTATTTTATAAGCCGCCATCTCGCAAATAAAAATCTGATGCTCTTTTTTTAATTTCTTTAATATAGTGTTTGCCACACCTATCTCAGTATTATTGTTTCCCTCAGTTTTTAAAACATTATATTTTTGCGAAAGCGCGGCATAAAGAAATTCTTTTGTTGATGTTTTGCCATAAGATCCCGTAATCCCAATAACAATTAAATCTTTAAACTTCTCTCTCTTGTTTTTAGCTTTTTTATAAATATGTTTTTTAGCGAAAAAAACAGGAATTTCCATAATCCTTACGCAAAAAAATATTACAATAGAAAATAAAATTTCATAAACCAATAAATAAGAAATATCAGTATTCAACGCAAAAAAAGCAAGCGCGATTAAAGCGAAAAAAGAAAACGAAAAAAGAACAATCATTTTTTTGGTAAATTCTGGAAAACGAACTTTTTTTTTCAAAAAAGAATAAATAGCGAAAAAACCAAAAACAAAATAAAAATAACTTGTTAAATATATTTTCAAAAAATCCGCTTGCGCTAAAAACAGCGTTAAAAATAAAATCAAAGCAATCAATGAAGATTTTTGAAAAACAACGCTCTTATTTCTTTTCGCGTATTCTAAAAACCTGTCTGTTCTATATTCTTTAATTTGCCAAAAATACAAAGAAGAGCATATTCTATGCGCTATATGAAAAAACCAAAAAAATAAAATAATATATATCATCACGAAATTATAAGATAAATCTTATACCAAAATTTTTGAAAAACAATATCTTTGTCTTGCGCGTATTCAAATTCCTTGCCATTAAATCCTTTTTTGAAATAACTTACTCCCGGATATTTTTCAAAATCAATTCCCCAAAAATCATATTCCGCGCATCCTCTTTTTTTCGCCTCTTGCATTACTCGCCACCTCAAAAGATTAGAAGCTTTTACTTTCCTATATCTATAATCCAACCCTGTATGCAAAGAAACAGCTTTATTCCCAAAAAACAGAACAATACTTGCCATAATAACTTTTCCCTGATATTCAGCCAAAAAAAGATTTGTTTTCAAATTTTCAGAGTGAATATCTAAAAACTTTTTATAATAATCTTCTTGATATGAATTAAACCCCTGTCTTTCTCTTGTTTTTTTTATCAATTTATAAAATTCGTTTGAATACTCGTTCAAAATTTTTATTTCCACTCCTTTTCTTTCAGCTAATCGTATATTATACCTTGTGTTCTTGCTAAAATTGTCAAATATCTCTTGTTCTGTTTTGTCTAAATCTAAAACCAATGTTTTTTGCGGTTGAATTCTTTTCAAAGAATTACAAAAATTAAATCCACACACTGCGGGCAAATCATATTTTGGCTCAATTTTTAAAAATACTATATTTTCTTTTTTAGCTATTTTTTGAATTTCTTTCAAAAAAAATTCAAAAGCCATTTTTTTCTGTTCTAATGAGATATTATTGTCAAAAACAGGACCAAAAGGAATATAAAAAAAATTTTTAAAAGCAAATTTTTCTTTAATAACTAATGCTCTTAAAACAACTATCCCCTTCTCTGTTGCGCTTATTCTGTAAACTTTTTTAAAAAATTTTTTTTGAAATTCTCCCCAACCAAACGACTGCAAAAAACTCGCATTATTTTCAAACAAAAATTCATCCCATTCTGATTGATTATTTTCATTAATTTTTAATTCCATAAATATATTTTTGTATTTTTGTGGCTAAAATTTTAGGTATTTCTATATGCGGAGAATGTCCTATATTTTTAAAAATTTGTATTTTTGAATTTTTTATTTTTTTATTCATAATATAAGCGTCTGACACAGGCGTTAATTTATCCTTGTCTCCCCAAACAATAAAAACAGGAACTTTTATTTCAGAAAAATATTTTGTCAAATCTTGCGCTATCACATTTTTAAATGTTTCAGCGAGATATGGAACTTTTTCAGCTTCCACATAATCAGTTGTTTTCAAAATATATTTATAAAACATTTTTCTAAAAAAATTGTAAAAAGGCAAAAACGAAATTTTTTGCGCGTAAATTATAAATTTTGTTATTTTTTTATGTTTAATATCTGGTATTATTCCCGCGCTATCAACTAAAATCAGCGCTTTAATTTTATCTGGATGTTTTATCGCAAACTTTATGGCTATTCTGCCTCCAAACGAATGACCCAATAAAAAAAACTTTCCTTTATTCAACGAAAATTTTTCAAACCATTTTACAAAATCATCTAAATCCCATATTTGTTTTAATCTCGTTTCTTTTTTGAAACCGGGCAAATCAGGAACAATTACTTGCTGTTGTTTTTGTAAAACATTTTTTACTTTTTCCCATTTTTCTTTTGAACTCTGCCATCCATGCAGAATAATTAAATTTGACATAAACTTGACAATTTTTTATAAATAAGTATTTTAAAAATAGTTCATATATAATAGAATACAAAGGAGATAACAACTATGGAAATAGGAACAATAATAGAGTTATGGATTGCGCTTGGAATCGCGCTAAACATATTTATAGGAAGAGGTCTTCCTGTAATAGCGCGAATAATTATAGTTATAGGTGCTCCAATAATTCTCATATTATTATTGATATTTTGTTTATGTATATTATTTTTTGTATATACAAACAAACTATTCAGAACAAATTAACATAATGTCGTGGAAACACGGCAACTTTTTTTTATTTAATTTTTATCTTTTTTTATCAATCTTTTTAAAACCAACATATTTTTGTAACGCTTTTGGTATTAAAACAGTTCCGTGTTTTTGCTGATGATTTTCTAATAGAGCTATAAGAATTCTTGGAGAAGCTATCATTGTGTTATTCAATGTATAAACAAATTTTTTTTCATTATCTTTTGTTTTATATTTAATGTTTAATCGTCGCGCTTGCCAATCTGTTAAATTGGAATTAGAATGTGTTTCGCCATATTTTCCTTTTGAAGGCATATATGTTTCAATATCTGTCATTTCATACTTTCCCGCGCCCATATCGCCAGAACAAACTTGAACAACGCGATACGGCAACTCCAAATCTTTTAAAATTTCTTGCGCGTTTTTATTTAACTCCTCAAACAAAATATGACTTTGTTCTAAATCAGCTTTACTAATAATAACTTGCTCAATTTTCAAAAATTCATGAACCCGATATAACCCCTTTGTGTCTTTCCCATAACTTCCGACTTCTGAACGATAACATTGAGAAAAACCGGCTAATTTTATAGGCAAATCTTTTTCTTCTAAAATAGTATTTGCGTAATAAGCCAAAACAGAGGGCTCGGAAGTGCCTGCCAAAAAAAACTTTTCTTTGGTTTCGTTTCCATCAGCTAATTTTCCAGGATTTGCTATTTGATATATTTCATCTTTGCCTTCTGGAAAATGTCCGCTTCCTGTTAAAGCAAATTCTCTTAAAATAGTTGGAGGAACCATTAAAACAAACCCTTTGTCTCGTAATTTATCTAATGCCATTGACATCAATCCAAAATGTAATAAAGCTCCTTGATTTTTAAGATAATATCCTCTAAACCCGCTTGTATGCGCGCCTTTTTGAGTGTCAATTATATCCAATTCTTTTCCTAATTCAATATGGTCTTTAACAGGAAAATCAAATTTAGGAATTTTTCCAGACACAAAAATTTCCTTATTGTCATTGTCGCTATCCCCTATTGGAGTATTTTCAGAATAAACATTTGGAACTAACAACATTGCTTTGTCATATTTTTTTTGTATTTCCTCAAGCTCTTGATTTAATTTTTTAAATTTTATTTTTAATTTTATAGCTTCATCTCTTTGCTCTTTTGTCATTTTTTTCTGCTCGCTTTTTATTTGTTCGCTTTCTTGAATAAGCGCGCGTCGCTTTTTGTCTAATTCCAAAAATGCGTCAACATCTAAATTGATTTTTTTATTTTTAACAACTTGCTTCATCAAATCTATATTTTCTCTCACAAATTTTATATCAACCATAAATTTAATTTTTTGGTTTCATTAATGGAAAAATTTGACATTCTCTTATTGGTTTATCCATTAAAAAACTAAATAATCGTTCGCTAAATCCATGACCCGAGGTTGGAGGCATTCCATATTCCATCGCTTGTATATATTCGCTATCCATCATTTGCGCTTCCTCATCACCAGCGTCTCGCAGTTTTTGCTGAATTTCAAATCTCTGTTTCTGGTCAATCGGATCGTTAAGCTCGCTATAACCATTGCCTATTTCTGAACCAGCAATAATAACTTGAAATCTTTGACTTAATTCAGGATTATCTTGTTTTCTTTTTGCTAATGGAGAAACAACAATAGGATGATTGATTAAAAATCCCGGTCCAGCAATTTTTTTTCTGCAAAATTTCCATAAACTATCAATGCCTCGCGCTAAATTGAAATTTTCATCTATCTCTATTCCCAATTCCTTTGTTTTTTTCTTTATTTCTTTTAAATCTGTATTCAAAATATCTATGTTAGTATATTTTTTAACCTGTTCTTGATAATCATATTCTTCCCATTTTTTTCCTAAATCAATTTCAAAACCTCTTATCTTAAATTTTAAAGTATTAAATGTTTTTTCCGCGACAAAACAATAACAATCGCGAATAAACGCGCGCATATCTTCATAATCGCTATAAGCCCAATACGCTTCGCATTGAACATAATCTTGCAAATGTTCCGCAGACATTCCTTCATTTCTAAAAATTCGTCCAATTTCAAAAGTTTTTTCAAAACCCGCGACCATCAATCGTTTTTGCCATAACTCTCCTGCGGAAATACGCAAATAAACATCCATATCTAACGCATTATGACGAGTAACAAAAGGATCTGCGTCCGCCCCGCCAACTGTATTTTCCAAAATAGGCGTTTCAACTTCCAAAAAACCATTTTTAATATGAAATTCCCGCGCGGCATTCCAAAAAATCGCTTTTTTTTCTATCATTTCTTTTATTTCTGGATTAAATAAAATATCCAAATATCTTTTTCTTAATCTTTCCTCCACATCTTTCAATCCGTACCATTTTTCTGGTAAAGGCGATAATGATTTCGCGAGCATTGCGAAATTTTGCGCTTTAATTGTTTTTTCTCCTTTTTTAGTAATAAACAAATCGCCTTTAATTTCAATAAAATCCCCTACATCAAAATTTTCCAGAAAAAAATTATATTTTTTTTCTCCTAAAATATCTTTCTTAAAATACGCTTGAATACTACCCGCGCCATCTTCAAAATTCAAAAAACTTGAACCTCCATGTTCGCGCAAAGAACGAATTCTGCCAACCAAAACTATATTTTGAGCTGGCTCCGCGAGTTTGTCAAAATTTTCTAAAACCTCTTTAATACAATGAGTTCTGTTTACCTTTGCTGGATAAGCCGAAAACCCCGCTTTTTCTATATTCTCTTTTTTCTGTATTCGTATTTTTTTAATTTCATCTATAGTTGACATAGTATTACTATTGACACAATTTCTAAATTTGCTATTCAACTTTTAAAATTTTGTATTTTACTTCGCCTTGTGGGGTATCTACTGCGACAATCGCTCCTTCCGACTTATTCAAAAACGCTTTGCCTAACGGAGATTCAACAGATATTTTTCCTTGCAAAGGGTCTGATTCTTCCACGCCAACAATTTCAAATCTTTGTTCTTCATCCTCGCATTTTGCCACAAAAACAGAACCAACCTGAATCCACGCTGTTTTAGGATTTTCAGACACGATTTTAGAATTTTTAATCAACTCTTCTAATTCTAAAATTCTGCCTTCCAAAAAACCTTGAGCTTCTCTTGCCTCGGAATATTCAAAATTCTCGCTTAAATCGCCATGAGCTATGGCTTTTTTTAATGTCTCAGCAAGTTCTTTTCTTTTTTCATTTTTTAAAAAATCAAGCTCTTTTTTCAATTTTTCCAACCCTGCGGGGCTAATATATTTTGTCATATTTTTTATTTTAATTTTTTAATATTAAACCTGTTGCTCAATATCCTTTTATATATCTACATAATAGCGCAAAATAACAAAATATCAATATATATATAAAAATAAAAAACAGAGAACTATTCTCTATCTTTTTAAGCGTTTCTAACGCTTTTAAAAATTTTAATTCCCCAAAAAAGAAAAAGGGAAGAGAAATATCTTCCCTTAATGTGGCGATTCTAATGGAGCAGAAATCTCCATATTATCCAGCCCTTGCCGATTCAAATGGTCGGCAAGTTCTACCTTGCTTAAATCTGTCTCTATATAAACAGGTATCCTGTTTACAAAGACTTGGTATCGCATAGTTCCTCCTGTATCCTTTCTTTCTCTCGTTGTTTCTCTCGCATTCTTCGTTCATATCTGCCAACCATACTTATGGCTTCGTCGCGCGCAAATTCTACGCGTCCGTCAAGAGTTGTCACAAACACAACCCCTCCATCGCTCACATCAGCTATATGATATGAGCCGTTGCCCATTCCTTCTATTCTTAACATTATTTATCAACTCCTATTGAAATATAAAGAGCTAATCAAAAATTCTAAATCTTTAATCAACTCTCTAAACAAAATCTCTTTTGTAAATAAGCGTTTGAAAGATAAAAAAACAATAAATAAAAAAACATTCACTTTCATATATAAAATAATTGTTTTTTAATTATTTGTCAATACTATGTAAAATCTGTTAAAATCTGACTTGAACAAACTCAATCTCCCAATAACAAATCTGTCCAACGCAATAACAAATCTGTCGCGTTGGCCAAGTTTGTTATTTTATCATACTTCATTATTTTGCAATAACAAATCTGTCACGTTGGCCAGATTTGTTATTGGGATTAATATATTAAAATATTTTATTGTTGAAGTCTAATTTTAACAAGCTAAAATAGTTGCGATAAAATAAAATTATAGTATTATAAATATAATGAAAAAAAGGAATAAAAAAATTGCGAAAATGCTATATGAAATAGCGGAATGCTTGGAAATAAAAGGAATAAATTTCAAGCCATCTGCTTATAGAAAAGCCGGTATGGTTTTAGAAAATCTAAAACAAGATATTGCTTTAATTTACAAAAAAAATGGAATTAAAGAAATCCAAAAAATTCCCGGAATAGGAAAAAGCATTGCTGAAAAAATACAAGAATATATTGAAAAAGGAAAAATTGAATACTATGAAAAACTAAAAAAAGAAACAGCTATTAGACAGATTATAACGCATTATTTTCAAACAAAAGGATTAGGTTTGCGCGAATTAAAACAAGATGCTAAAAAAAGAAAAATCATTTATTCCCGTTACACAAAACCCGCAAAACAACTTTTAGAATTAGCGGGAAGTGTTGAAAAATCAAAAAAAGCCATCACAACAGTGGCTGATTGGGCGAAATCAAGAAATTTGGATTACGCCATTGAAACAATTTTTAAAAAATGGCTTGAATTAGACAGACTAAAGCCAAAAGAAATTGTAAAAAAACCATTTTATAAAGAATATCCTATGGTATGGTCAGAAACAAAAAACAAATGGTTTGTCATTGACAAAAGCGGACAATGGCTTGAATTTGTCGGCAAAAAATCAGAAATAAAATGGAAAATTATTAAATAAAAAAATCGCAAGAACATTTCTTGCGATTATATTTTATTCAGTCTTAATTTTATTCACCAGTATTTCCAATAAATTTTTTACATTTTTTTTAATGTGGAAATTCCCAACAAATTAAGGGAATTTTTTATTATCTGGCTTGTAGCAAATGTGAGCGCTATTCTAAATTCTTTTTGTTCAATAGTATCCGCTTTTATAATTTTATGCTTATCGTAAAAAGCGTTATATTTTTGCGATAAATCAAAAACGAAATTACAAATTAAATTTGGAGAAAAACTTTCCCCGGCTTTTTCAATAATTTCTGGAAATTTATAAATAGTTCTCAAAATAGCGTTTTCTTCTTGATTAAATTCAATAATTTTAGTTTTTTTCGCTTTTCTAAATTTCGCTTTTTCAAGAACGCTTTGACATCTTGTAAAAGTATATTGTATATAAGGACATGAATTGCCTTTTAGATTTAAAATTTTATCCCAATCAAACACAATGTCTATATTATGATATTGCGACAAATCATTATATTTCACAGCTCCTATTCCAACTGTTTCAGCAATTTTTTGTTTTTCTTTTTCTGATAAATTTTTATTTTTAATAATTTTTTTCGCTTTAACTATCGCTTGATTTAAGACTTGTTCCAAATGAATAGTGTCCCCTTTTCTTGTGGAAAACTTCTTGTCTTTCCAACGAACCAATCCATGAGCGATATGAACAAACTTTTCTTTTTTCGCCCAACCAAAAAGTTCCACAGCTGAAAATAATTGTTTCAAAAAAAGCGTTTGGTCAACTCCGACTTCATAAACAATTAAATCAGGATTATATTTTTCCAACCTGTATTTAGCTTGAGCTAAATTCCTCGCAAAATAAGTTGTGGCGCTGTCAGATTTTAAAAGCATTGCCACAGGCAATTCATTTTTCGGATATTTAATTATCAAAGCTCCTTCACTTTTTACGACAAGTTTTTTGTCTATTGCTTCGTCAATAATTTCTCGCGACATTTTCAAATAAAAACTTTCCGCAAAACAATAATCAATTTTAACATCTAAAAGTTTATAAATTTTTTCAAATTCTTTCAAACTTATATTTACGCAAATTTGCCAAATCTTTTTTGCTTCTTTATCTCCTTGCTCCAATTTTTTAAACCAATCTCTAGCTCCTTGTTCTATTTCTAAATTTTTCTCCGCGTTTTTATGAAATTTAACATATAATTTTTCCAATTTTTCAATTGTCAAATCTTTTAATAAAATTTTATCTTTTTTAATTTGATAAATAAGTTTTCCAAATTGCGTTCCCCAATCGCCTAAATAATTATCGCCAATACATTTCCATCCCAAAAATTTATATATATTATAAATCGCTTGTCCTATAATAGTTGAACGCAAATGCCCTATTCCAAATGATTTTGCTATATTAGGCGAAGAATAATCAATAATAACAGTTTTATTTTTTCCAATATCGCTTGAGCCGTATTTATGACCTTGAATTATAACTTTATTCACTTCTTCAACTAAAAATTGTTCTGAAACAAAAAAATTGATAAATCCCGGTTTTGCGATTTCAATTTTTTTTATAAAATCATTATTTTTCGGCAAATAATCAACAATAATTTTCGCTATTTCCATAGGGTTTGTTTTAGCGATTTTAGCAAACTTCATCGCAATAGCGCAAGAATAATCGCCAAAATTTTCTTGCGCTGGATGCTCAACCAAAATTTCCGAAATTTCAAATTCCGTTATTTTTCCGTCATCGCGCGCGCTCTCAATCCCCTGCTTTATTAAATTATTTATTTTTTCTTCAATCATATTCTATTATTATATCTTTTTTTTTCATTTCCTAAAAATAAAATTTTTTCATAGTATTTATATTTATATAATACCAAGTTTTACTCATTATAGCAAAAAATAAAATGCGAAAGCATCTATGATTTTATAACAAACTCCGACGATCGTTCAAGTTTGTTATTGATAAAACTTTATTATTTTTAAAAATCAGTTATACTTTAATAATAAATAAAAATAAGAAATAAAAATTATGTATAAAGGAAAAATTTTTGCTCAAAATAAAAAAGCGTTTTACGATTATACAATTTTAGAAACCTTTGAAGCAGGTCTTGCTTTGATTGGGCAAGAAGTAAAATCAATTAAAAATAGCAGAATTTCATTAAAAGGTTCTTATATAATAATTAGAAATAATGAACTATTTTTAATTGGAGCGAAAATTCCGGCTTACCAACCAAAAAACGCTCCAAAAGATTATGACGAAGAACGATTTAGGAAACTTCTCTTAAAAAAAGCGGAAATAAAATATTTAATTGGAAAATCAAAGCAAAAGGGCTTGACTTTAATGCCATTAAAAGTATATAATAAGAATAACAGAATAAAGATTGAATTTGGCATAGCGCAAGGAAAGAAAAAATATGATAAAAGAGAAGTAATAAAAAACCGCGAATTCAAACGAGAGAAAGCAAGATTATTGAAATCTTGATAAAAATGGGGATGCAATAGGATCGATAAAAGTTCTTTTTAAAATATGCGGAAAGAGTTTGAATCTCTTTAAACTTCAAACATAAAATAAGCGCAAACTTATTTTCTAAAGCTAAAACAGTTCTCGCCAACGCGTTTGGCGGAATGGAGTTAGCTCTTGCTCGCGTATAACCGCGAGCCATCTAATTTATTGATTCTCGTTAGATAAAATTAGGTGTCATATTCAACGAGATAAATAAATTTTTTGGTTGAGGAAATTTATTGAACATTATCAACCGTAAGTTAAAAATATTTTGTCTAATTTTTAGTTTTTAATTTATTAAAAAAATTAAATTAGAATATTTCCGTAGATATATTTTAAAAACTCTTTTACACGCGGGGGCAGTACCCGTCGTCTCCACAAAAATATTATTTTTATTTTTTTTGAATTTCACAATTCAAAGATATTATTTTTTTTTGAGAAAACCTTATATACACAATAGAATAAAAAGAAAAAGAATTTTTATAAATAATCAGATAAGAGCTGAAAAAGTTCGTTTAATTGACGCTAAAGGAGAAAATATAGGAATTTTAGATTTGAATGAAGCTATAGAAAAAGCTAAACAGGAAAACTTGGATTTAATTCAAATAACTGAAAAAACAGATCCTCCTATTTGCAAAATAATGAATTATGGAAAATATTTATATATTAAAGAAAAAAAAGAAAAAACAGGAAATAAAGCTAAAATAGAGTTAAAAGGAATACGATTAAAATTTAATATCTCTTCTCATGATTTGGAAACAAGAGCCAAACAAGCGGAAAAATTTCTAAAAAAAGGAAATAAAATAAGAATAGAAATGAAACTCAGAGGAAGAGAAAAAGCATTATTTGATTTTTCCAAAGAAAAAATTAAAAATTTTTTAGAGATATTAAATAAAATTATACCAATAAAAATTGAACAAGATTTAAAAAGACAACCAAGGGGATTAACAATGATTATATCCCGCAACACTCAAAATACACAAAAAAAAGATGAAAACTAAAAAAAATACTGTCATTAAAAAATTAAAAACCCGCAAATCCATCACAAAACGATTTAAAATTACCAAGACAGGAAAAGTCTTGAGAAGAGCGATAGGACAAGGGCATAACAGAGCGAAAAAATCTGGAAATCAAATTAGAGAACGCAAAAAATGGGTTAAACTTTGCGCTGTTGACGCTAAAAAAATAAAAAAACTTTTAGGTCTTAAAGCTTAAAACACGGAATAAATAATTTATATAATTTTAAATAATAAAATTATGGTTAGAATAAAACGAGGAATAATGGCGCATAAAAGAAGAAAAAATTTGCTGAAATACGCAAAGGGTTTTATGTGGTCAAGAAAATCAAAATATAAGGCGGCAAAAGACGCTTTACATCACGCGTGGTCTAACGCATATAAAGACAGGAAAAGAAAAAAACGCGAATTTAGGGGATTATGGCAAATTCAAATAGGCGCAAGTTCTCAAGAAGCGGGATTGTCATATAGTAAATTTATCGCAAATTTGAAGCGTCATAAAATTGAAATTGACAGAAAAATTTTATCGCAATTAGCGCAAAATCATAAACAAATTTTTCAAAAAATAATAGAAAAAGCAAAATCGTAATCATAATCTCAATCAAGATAAAAAAAACAGCTCAATGAGCTGTTTTTTTTGGAGCCGAGGAGAGGAATTGAACCTCCAACCAACGATTTACGAAACCGCTGCTCTACCATTGAGCCACCTCGGCAAAAAATAAACGAAAATCCGCAAAAACAAACCGCAAGCGCTTTCAGCGCTTCCTGATTTTATGGAGCGGGATACGGGACTCGAAGAGTTGCCCGAAGGCTTTGCCTCCTCGCTTCGCTCGTCGCAAATCGGGGGTCGGGTTCTCGCCACATATCCCTTATCTATAAAATCCGCAAGCGCTTTCAGCGCTTCCTGATTTTATGGAGCGGGATACGGGACTCGAAGAGTTGCCCGAAGGCTTTGCCTCCTCGCTTCGCTCGTCGCAAATCGGGGGTCGGGTTCTCGCCACATATCCCT
>JAYELE010000017.1:0-10683 GCA_034717255.1 Patescibacteria group bacterium | reverse complement strand
TATCTATAAAATCCGCAAGCGCTTTCAGCGCTTCCTGATTTTATGGAGCGGGATACGGGACTCGAACCCGTGTCTTAACCTTGGGAAGGTCATATTGAACCCCTCAACTAATCCCGCGCTTAACGAAATTTATTCAAAAGTTTTTCTAAAAAACTTTGTTCTTCTTTAATAATTTGTTTTTCCTGTTCTTGTTTTTTTATCACAACAACTTTTTCATTTTCTTTTTTATATCCTTGCTCTCTTATCCTTCTTTCTAAATCGTCAACTTCATAAGATTGTTCAATTTGTGACAACAATTCTTGTTTTTCTAATTCTTTTTCCTGAACTTGTTTTTCTAATTCTTGAATTACTGATTTCATTTCAGCTCTTTTTTGATATATTTTATAATTAGAAAAAATCAAAAAACCAATTACTAAAAGCGCGCAAAAACCGAAAAATCTAATAAATATTTTATTAACAAATATACTCTTTTTCTTTTTGCTTTTTTTTGCTATCATATAATTATTATGAAACAGAAAAAAATTTTTAAAATAATATGGACAGGCTTGGTTTGCGTTTTAATATTAAGTATGTTTGGATTCTTGCTCGCTCCGTTGTTTTAATATCTATTTAGAACTCAAAACTTGTAAAAACACTTTTGAAGGAATATTTATTCTGCCTGTTTGTTTTAACTTTTTTTTGCCTTTTTTCTGCTTTTCAAGCTGTTTTCTCTTTCTGGAATAATCTCCTCCATATAAACCAGCAACAACATCTTTCCTAAACGCTTTTTTTGTTTCTCTTGCGATAATTTTCCCCCCTATAACCGCTTGAATAGCAACGCTAAATTGATGAGAAGGCAAAACATCTTTTAATTTTTTAACCAATTTCCGCGCTTCTTTTTCAGCTTTTTGCGCGGGAATAATTCTTGAAAAAGCCCTGTGTTTTTCTCCAGCCACAAGAATATCCACTTTTACCAAATTCGCTTTTCTATATTCTAAAAATTCATAATTTATGGAAGCATATCCCTGTGTTTTTTCCATTAAATCATCATAAAATCCAATTATAATTTCTCTTAACGGAATTTCATATTTTAAGAGTATTTTTTCTTTTCCAAGATATTTTGTGTCAACATATTTATTGTCAATATTTTTTAATAATTCCATTATGCTCCCTAAATAATCAGTTGGCGACAAAATTTCCAATTTAATCCACGGCTCTTCAATTTCTTTATTTTCAACATTATCCCAATCAGTTGTTGAAAAAATAAAAATTTCTTTATTATTTTTATCTCGCGCTTTATAAACAACAGAAGGAGAAAACACAATCAAATTTATTTTAAATTCTCTGCGCAATCGTTCTGTTATAATTTCAAGATGCAAAGATCCTAAAAACCCGCAACGAAATCCTTGTCCAAAAATTTCTTTTCTTTCTGGCTCAAAATAAAAAGACGGGTCGTTTAATTTTAATTGATCTAACGATTTTTTCAATAAACCAAAATCTTTTGAATCTTCAGGATAAACGCTCACAAAAACTTTTGGCTTCGGTTCTTGGTATCCTTTAAGAGCTTTTTCTTCTTTGTCAATATCTGTCAAGGAATAACTAATAATAGTGTCGCCAATACGAACCTTTTCCGGATCTTTTATTCCTGTGGCAATATACCCTATTTCTCCAAAATTTAATTCTTGTTCTGGAACCATTAACGGTTTGAAAACGCCAATTTCTTTTGCTTCGCCTTGAATTTTACCTCTAATTAAATAAATTTTATCTCCTTTTTTAATTTTTCCGTTAAAAACCCTAATATAAGCAATAACGCCTTTATAAGAATCATATTTTGAATCAAAAATTAAAGCTTGGCATTTTTCGCTATATCCATCAGCGTTTTTTGGATATGGAACTTTTTCTATCACAGCTTTTAATAAATTTTCAATATTTATTCCTTTTTTGGCTGATATTTCAAAAATATCGTTTGCATCAATATCTAAAATTTTACTCAACTCTTGTTTTGTTTTTTCAACAGGCGCATTTGGTATGTCAATTTTATTTATCGCTGGAATGATTGTTAAATTTTGTTTTCTGGCTAATTCTAAATTCGCCAATGTCTGCGCTTGAATGCCTTTTACCGCATCAACTAATAATATAGCTCCTTCCACCGCAGCCAATGCTCTTGAAACTTCATAAGAAAAATCAATATGTCCGGGAGTATCTATTAAATTTAAAATAAATTCTGATTCTGTTTTCTCGCTATTTAGCGCTTTCCAAGACATACGGCACGGCTGAAGTTTTATTGTTATTCCCCTTTCCTGTTCCAAATCCATCATATCCAAATACTGACTGCGCATTTTATCTTTATGCACGGTATTTGTTATCTCCAAAAATCTATCAGCCAGCGTGGATTTCCCGTGGTCAACATGAGAGATAATAACAAAATTTCTAATTTTTTTATAATCTGTCATAATCTATTTTTTTGAAATTGCCAAACAAATCTTTTTTTCATTGATTTGCGATTGTTTTTCAAAATCAAAATTATTATCTATGCCTTCAATAATATCATCTGCCAATACAGCTTTTAATATGTCTTTTTTATATTTTTGTATCACTTCCTTAATATCCTTGTCATCTGTTTCAAAATAAACAACAGCCCTATCTTGTATTGTCATTTTAGCTTGTTTTCGCGTAGCATTTATCAAACGAATAATTTTTCGCTTAATCCCCTCTTGTTTTAATTCAGCAGTCAATTCAATATCTAATTCAACTTCAATATCTTGAATAGAACTGTCAAAACATATTTCCGCTTGTTTAATATTTATTTCATTTTTTATCAATTCAATATATTCATCGTCAATCAATATCTCTTTATTTTTTAATTTAATTTTTAATTTATTCAATGGTTGAGCTAAACTAATTTTATTTTTATCTCTTTCAGACAATCCCATTTCCACAATTTTTCTAACTAATTCCATTTTGCGCAAAATATCAGCGTCAACATCGCCTGAAACAGGCCATTTTTCCAAGTGAACACTTTTATTTATGTCTTGAAAATTATTTTGCGTGATTTTTTGCCAAATCTGTTCAGATATAAACGGCATGAACACAGCCATAATTTTTGACAATTCCAATAACGCAAATCTCATTGTTTTTATCGCTGTCTTTTTTTCTTCTTTATTTTCGCTTTTAAATCTTGCGCGCGAACAACGCAAATACCAAGTTGACAAATCATTAATAAAACCTTCAACAGGTCGCGCGGCTTTTGGCAAATTATATTTTTCCATATTTTCCGTTGTTTCTTTAATTAACTGATTTAATCTGCATATAATCCATTTGTCCAAAACATTGCTATTTTCAAATTCTAAATTTTGCTCTTTTCCCTCTTCTGCGCATTCCTTGTTTATCAATTCTAAATTCTCGTTAGCATACATTGCGTAAAATTTATAAACATTCCATAAAATCATTTCTATTTTTTTTAATGCCTCTTTTACTCCGTCCTCGCTAAAATTCAAATTTTCAGCGATAAACACTGGCGAACACAATAAATAATAACGCAAAGCGTCAACGCTATATTTTTCAAATAATTCCGCTGGGTCAGGATAATTATTAAGCCGCTTGCTCATTTTTTTTCCGTCTTCAGCTAAAACCATACCATTAACAATAACATTCTTAAAAGCCGAACTTGTTTTCCCTTTAATTTCTAAAGCGGTTGCCAGAATATGCAAAACATAAAACCACCCGCGAGTTTGATCTACTCCTTCCGCAATAAAATCTGCTGGAAAATTTTTCTCAAATTTTTCTTTATTCTCAAAAGGATAATGCTCTTGCGCGTATGGCATTGCTCCAGATTCAAACCAACAATCAAACACTTCTGGAATTCGCGTCATAATTTTTCCGCATTTTTCGCACTTAAATTTTATTTCGTCAATGTCTGGTCTGTGCAAATCCTGAATTTTTTGAGAACTTAATTTTTCCAATTCTTCAACAGACCCGACAACTTTTATATTGCCACATTCCTTATCGGAACATTTCCACACAGGCAAAGACGAACCCCAATAACGATTTCTGCTTATTGCCCAATCTCTCGCTTGTTCCAACCATTTGCCAAATCTGCCGTATTTAATATGCTCTGGAATCCAATTTATATTTTCATTATTTTTTATTAAATTATCTTTAATGTCCGCGACTTTCACAAACCACGAATCAGTAGCGTAATTCAACAAGCAAGTATCGCAACGCCAACAATGAGGATAACTATGCTCGTATTCTTGTTCGCTAAACAATTTATTCGCGCTTTTAAGATAATCAATTATTTTTCTGTCAGTTTCTTGCAAATCATTTTCTGGCTTAACTTCTAATCCCGCAAAATCTTTAATTTCATTTTTAATTTTTCCATTAAAATCAATATGCTGGACAAAAGGCAATTTATATTTTTTGCCTAATTCCATATCATCTTCTCCAAAAGCAGGGGCAATATGAACAATACCAGTCCCCTCCTCTGTATTTACAAAATCAGCGTTATAAATTTTCCACCCGTTTTCTTTATTTTTTAAATCTTGCTTTTCAAAATAATAATCAAACAATGGTTCGTACTCCAAACCAACTAATTCATTACCATGGATTTCATTTAGTATTTTAAACTCTTTGTCTTTGAATATTTCACTTACTCTATCTTTAGCCAAAACATAAAAATCTTCTTTACCCTTAATGCTAACTATTTGATACTTAATACTATCCCCAGCTACCAAAGCTACATTTCCCGGCAATGTCCAAGGAGTTGTTGTCCACGCTAAAATATAAACTGCTGATAATGATTTTGACATATCAATATCAAAATAGAAAAGTTCTTTATTCTGTTTATAAATCTCAAGCGCGTCTCTTGACGGAGGGTAGTTAACCTCTGGCAAATCATCAAAAGAAAACCATTCTAATTTGTCCACTTTATTTTTTTCCATTACTGCTGGTTCACCTTTGATTTTTACTTTAAAGCATACAGTCTCAAAAAGTCGTCCTTCAAAAATATCTGGTTTAGCAACAAACGGTTCAGCTGACACAATTTCTACTCCTAATTCTTCCATAACCTCTCTTTTTAACGCTTCTTTAAAAGTCTCGCCTTTGTCAACTTTTCCACCTGGCATTGCCCATGTTTTTCTTCTTCCATTTTCATTCCGCCTTAAAAGCAATACTTCATTTTTATCATTATAAACAAGCGCGCCAACTCCCCGACCTGTTTTTCCAACAGGATATTTCAATTTAAATTTCGCTGTCGCGGAAATATCTTTAATGTCTTTATAATTTAAAGTAACCTCAAAATTAGAAAGAGTGGTTCCGCATCGCGGACAAATATGCATTGCTTTATAACCTTCATATATAAACCCTTTATCCCACAATTGCTTAAATACACGCCAAATTGACTCCATATAATCCATATCCATTGTTTTATAATCATTCTCCATATCAACCCATCTGCCAATTCTCTTAATAATTTTTTTCCACTCGTCCGCGTAACGCATAACTATACTTCTGCAATGCGTGTTAAATTTTTCTATTCCTATTTTTTCAATATCTTTTTTATTTTTCAAGCCAAGTTCTTTTTCAGCCAAATTTTCAATAGGCAAACCATGACAATCCCATCCCCATCGCCTTTCAACTCTATACCCGCGCATTGTATAATATCTTGGAACAACATCTTTCATAACATTAGCCACAATATGCCCATAATGAGGCAAGCCTGTGGCAAACGGAGGCCCATCATAAAAAACATAACTCCGATTAGGAGCTTGTTTTTCAACTGATTTTTCAAAAGTTTTAGCTTTTTTCCAAAAATCCAAAACTTGTTTTTCCATTTCTGGAAAAATATTATTAGATTGTCTGTCTGTCTGATTTGCCATAATAAATTTAAAAATCAATTCTCATTGCGCGACGCAAAAGTTTATTCTTAACGCCCTAATTTATGTTTTAAATCCTATTGTATTTTGATCTGAAGGATTAACATTTGGATCTTCAGTTTCTTCTATTTTGCCAAACTTATCTTCATACTTTGACAAATTTTCTTCAAGCGCTTTAACAAATCTTTTTATATGGCCGGGGCTCATAATTATTCTTGAACCCAAAATTCCTTGCGGAGGCGAAACCATAAAAAAATCTAAAACAAACTCGTCTTTTGTATGAATAATTTGCGCTAAATTAGAATAAAAACCCTTCAAATCTTGGTCTTTTGCTTTAATTTGCAATTGTTTTTGTTGTTCCATAATAAATAAAATTTTGAATTTATTTTGCGACCTTTACTTTTGCCGGTCTTATTATTTTATCTTTAAATTTATATCCCTTTTCAATTTCTTCCACTATTATTCCAGCGTCTTTATCCTCTTCTTTAATTTCTTCAATCGCTTCCGCAAAATCAGGACTAAATTTTTCCCCTATGGTTTTTATTTCTTCTATCTCATAGTTTTTCAAAATTTCTCTCATTTGTTTTTTTATTTGCGTAAATCCATTATAAAAATTTTCAAATCCAACACAAGAATCATCATCTAAAAACTTTTGAATTTCCTGTTCAGCTTTTTCAAAATTATCTAAAACAGATATTATCTCTAAAATTATTTCTGATTGAGCGAAAAAAATCAAATTTCCAGCTCTTTCAGCTTCGTTTTTTTTGTTATTCAAATAATCCGCGCGAGCCCTTTGCCACCCGGTAAGATATTCATCTCTCTTTTTTTCGCATTCAATAAATTTTTTTTCCAAATCCTTTATATTTAATTTTTTATCTTCTTTATGTTCCATTTTTATTACATAACAGACAAGTTATAAATAATTTTCAGCCAAAATATTTAGTTTTTAACGGAAAGTATTATTAAGCAACAGGTCCTTATAAAAAATTTATCTATATTATTATTATACTTATTTTTTGATTTTAATCAATAAAAAACTATTTGATTAACAACTTAAATTCATTTGGAGTAATTTCTATTTTATCTCCAGATTTTATTTTATCCGCTAAAATAGCGTTTGCCAGCGCGCTTTCTATATTGTTCTGAATAACTCTTTTCATTTCTCTTGCTCCAAATTCTGGCGAATAGCTTAAATCAACAATTTTTTGTTTTAACTCTTGCGTAACAATAAACTCAATTTCTTTTTGTTTCATTCCTTTTACCACTTTTTTAAGCATTAACCCGCAAATATCCAAAAGATTTTCTTTTGACAACGGCTTAAATATAACAACCCCGTCAAACCTATTTATAAATTCAGGTCTAAAAATCCGTTTTTCAAAAAACATTGACAATAAATCCTGTTTTGTGGCGATTAATTCTTTATTTTCTTGTATATCTTTGTATATAATATTTGCCCCGGCGTTAGAAGTCGCGATAATAATAGAATTCAAAAAACTATGTTTCCTCCCTAATCCATCATTAACATAACCCTCGTCTAATATCTGTAAAAATAAATTCAAAACATTTGGATGCGCTTTCTCTATTTCATCTAAAAGCACTAATGAAAACGGATCTTCTTTGATTTTAGTGGTTAAAATCCCTTCTTGATTATGAGACCCGATTAAACGGGAAATATCTCTAATTTCCTGAAATTCCGACATATCTAAACGAATTATTCGTTTTTGCGTTTTAAAATAAATTTCAGCCAGCGCTTTTGCTGTTTCTGTTTTCCCAACACCAGTAGAACCCAAAAACAAAAAAGTTCCTATTGGTTTTTTTCTTTCAACAATATCCGCTCTCGCTCTTCTCATGGCTGACGAAATTTCATTGACTGCTTGTTCTTGATTTATAATGCGTTTATGAATTAATTGTTCCAAATTTAACAAAATTTGTTTTTCTTTTATTCTTGCTTCGCCAACAGGAATTTCAATTTTCTGCGAAACAATTTCAGAAATATGTTTTGCCAAAACAACTTTATTTTTTGATTGATTAGCGACAAATACCACTGCTTCATCAAGCAAATCAATAGCTTTTTTAGGAAAAGAAATATCCGCGAAATAGCGATCAGAATATTTTATTATATTTTTTAACGCTGATTGCGTGATAAAAACATTATGGCTTTTTTCAAAAACAGGAACTAAATTTTGTAAAATCAAATATGCTTGATCTTGCGAAACTTCCTCTATCTCCGCTTTTTCAAAAAAAGAAATAATGGAAGAATTTTTTTCAATATATTTATGCAAACCAACATAAGTTGAAACAGCAATAATTTGAAACTGCGGAAAACGCAAAAATGAAGAAATAATGCCTGTTATATTTATTGTCCCAGGTCCCTCATTCCCTCCAACAAAATTATGAAAATTATTTATTACTAAAATAATATTTCCCGCAGATATTGCTTCTTCAAAAATCTCATTCAAAACAGATTCCACTTGTTCAACATTATCAATTCGCGCGAGCAGATTAGGCATATCAAGTTCCACGATTCTTTTATGATTTATTTGAGGAATTGATTTTCCAAAAACGCTTTTTTGCGCTATTGCTTGAATAATGCTTTTTCTCCCAACCCCATTTCTGCCAACCAATAAAACATTATTTATTTGAGAGCGAGATAAAATCCTTTCTATATGTTCAATCTCTTTCAAATGTCCTATTTTTTGCGAAACCCTATTTTTCATTATGTTGCTCCAATCTATGGAATATTTATCCAAAGTTATTGTGTAGCCCATTGCCCAATTTTTTGCCAAACTTGTTTTCTGCGCTAAATTTTTAGCTGTCCAAAATTTTTTTCTATTTGAATTTTCCATTTTTATCTTTTCCAACCATAAACATAAATCATCAATATCTTGCGATTTAAGCGAATTTTGCATTAAAATTTCTTTAAAAAAAACATTGCTTTCGGAAAGAGCTGTGAGCATATCCCCTATTTGTATTTGTTTATGCTTATTTTTAACAGCTATTTTTAAAGATTTTAAAATTGTCTGTTCAAAATCCAATGAATAAATTATGTCTTTATTTATTTTTTTTTGAGCATTTTCCATATATTGTTTTAATATTTTTTGTATTTGGTTTTTATTCAAAACCGCTCGCGCAAAAACAAAATTTAATTCCTTGTTATTTTTCAAAATAAAATATAATAAAACAAATGAATTTGTTAAAATATTTTTTGTTTCAGCGAATTTTTGCGCTTTATAAACAGCTCTCGCTGTTTCAAAATCTAAAAACTGAACCAAATTATATTTTTCAGGATTTAATATCGCTTGTTTAATATCTAATTTTAACAACGGATTTTTTATTTTTGAATTAAAAAACGCTTCAATAAGCCAAAACCCGAGTCCTAAACATAAAAATAATATAAAAAATCCAAAAAAATAAAAATTAAAAAAACATAAACCAAGACAAAAAGCAAACGCAAAAAAACATATTTTTTTCAAAAAACCAGCCCGTCTAAACAATAAATTACTCCCTTGCTTTATTGCTTTATATATCTTTGTATTTTTTAAATAAAAATTAAACATATTTTTTAGAAACAGCAAAACACAATCCTTTGCCTTTTTCTTTTTTTTAAAAAATTATTATAATGCTGAATAATATGCCTGATAATATTAAAACAGGCAAAAATAACCATATCAATAACGCGATTATGCCGGCAAAAAATATAAAAATCTCAGTTAAAATTCCAATTATGATTAAAATCGTTCTCATTATAGCTCCCATTATTCTGGAAAAAACATTAAATGTAAAAACTTCAAAATGCTTTTTTATATCAAATCCTTTTTCATAAGCATATTTATATTTTCTCCATGGAGAAAAAAAAGTTTTCAACATCAAAAAAACCGACCAATAATCCAAATTAAACAAAAGAAAATTTTTCCAAGCGCGCAAAATCGCCTTTGGTTGTTCCCTAAAATGCCACTCTATATATTGTATTACAACATCAACCATAATTTTAAGTAATTTTATCTATTTTACTTTATTTTTAATTAAAGCGCAAATCGTGAAAACAATAAGTCAAATTTGAAAAATCATCCATATAGGATGATTTATAAATTCATAAACTCTTGCGATGTTATATTTAATTCTTTTATTATTTTAGCCAAAAGAACAATACCAATATCTTTATTATGCGGATTTAGAATAGATAACTTAAAATTATTTTTAGTCATAAATTGATGTTTACCGCCAGAATATGGACCCTCAAAACCCAATAATTTTAATTTTTTAATTAAAATTCTACGATGAATCGGTTTAAGCATAAACCTTATGTTTTAAAATAATATTCAAATTAAGACCTTTTATTTTCTCATTGTCTCGCAAACTGAATAAAATCCATTCTTCTAAAATTTCAGCTAATTCTTGTCTAACCATTTCAATATTTTCAGCTTGAGCATGAACTCCGCGAACATCCTCAATCCAACCAACCCACTGATTAACACTCTCATCAAATTCATAATGAGCTTTAGATAATTTATTCTCTATAAATTGTTGCAATCTTAATTTCATAATTTTCGGAATTATTTGGCGAAGCCTCATAATTTTATTTTCTGATAAAAAATGTATAAAATATAATTATTTGGAAATAATGTAATCATTATTTCCTCATAATTTTCAGAATTATTTGGAAAAAATTTTCCATTTTTCCTCATAATTATATTTTCTAATATAAAATGTATAGAATATAATTATTTGGCGAAGCCTCATAATTATATTTTCTAATATAAAATGTATAGAATATAATTATTTGGCGAAGCCTCATAATTATATTTTCTGATAAAAAATGTATAGAATATAA
>JAYELE010000016.1:0-1162 GCA_034717255.1 Patescibacteria group bacterium | reverse complement strand
TTAAAATTTTTTTGCTCATAATAAATGAATATAAATATTATAATATATAAATGCTTTGTTAAATTCAAATTGAATTGAAATTATAGTGTGAAAAAATATTATTTCTATTAATTTCAAAAACAAAGTTTTTGACTAACTATCCCGAATAGATGGCGACGACAACCACCTTTTAATAAATTAACACTTGTATTTATATAAATTTAATTTTTTCAGTTTTGAAAAATAGAAAATAAAATTGGTAAATTCTATTTTATTTTAATTTTTTATGACAAAGCCACCAATCATAACATTCAAATTCCCCATTTTTAGCTTTTTCAAGTCTTTCTTTTGAAGTTTCAACATCAGTTGCAGTAGGAATGATTACACGATCTTTTAATAATTCATTATTTGGCCAGTTAGCAGGCATTGCAACTTTATTTTTATCAGAAATTTGCATTGCTTTTACTACTCGCAATATTTCATCCATATTTCTACCTAATTCTTGTGGATAATAGAGAATTGTTCTAATTTTTGCGCCTGCGTCAACAATAAATACAGCCCTCACAGTATTTGTTCCTTTTCCAGGGTGAATGATTCCAAGAATTTCTGCTACTTTCCCAGTATCTGCTATTATTGGAAATTCAATCTCTACATTCATATTCTCTTTTATCCACTCCTCCCATTTCATATGGGCAAATACTTGGTCTACACTTAGTCCGATTAATTCACAATTTAATGCTTTAAACTTGTCATATCTTTGTTGAAAAGCAATAAACTCAGTAGTACAAACTGGTGTAAAATCAGCTGGATGACTAAACAAAACAAACCATTTACCTTTATAATGTGAAGGTAAATTAATCTGTCCTCTTGTTGTTTGAACTATAATTTCAGGAAAGCTATCACCTAAAAGAGGCATTCCTATTTTTTCATTTTGAGTATTTTGTAAGTTTTCCATAATATTTAAATTAAAAATTAAAATTTATAAACATTGGCATTTTTGAATATAGCATTTATTACTAATTATTACTAATATTTTATTTTAGAAAAAATCAAATTTATTCCTTTTTTTAGAAAACCTATATTCATTATACACTAAAAAAATATTTTTTGAATTGCGTATAACGGTTTGGCTATGCGTAGTTTGGGATTTTGAAACAATTAATTTTCAATTTACTACTAATTT
>JAYELE010000015.1:0-1173 GCA_034717255.1 Patescibacteria group bacterium | reverse complement strand
TTTTGTTGAACTCTTTCAGAGTTCTGGTTTGTGCAAACTTTTATCACTATGGATTTTATTCATAGCTATTAACATCTCACTGCTTCGCAGTAAAATTATATCTACAAAGTAGATTAATATTAATAACTGCGGGTATAACCCGTAGAAATCAACACACTTACAACTAAAAAACTACGGAGTAGTTTAATTTTTCTCAACTTTATTTTTCATAATTAGATTTTCTTCGTCTCACCATCTTTCAATTCAACAACCGGAACATCAAAAATATTTTTGTATTCATCGCTTTTGAATGTATGAATTGGAACTATATTTTTAGGCTTTATTGCTTTAACTAATTTTTTTAATGTCTTTATATCTGCATGTCCACTCGTGTGAATATCGTAAATTGTAAAATTCCGTGCCTCCAAAAAATCAAGGAATTTCTTTGTGTAATCTTTCTTTTTATAACCGAGCCACATTGAATAAATTAAATTTCCACCATCGATATTTGTTATTAATTTCAAATCATCTTTCATAGATGGACGAACTAACATTACGATATCATTTGATTGTTTACTTATTTCTTCTTTTGTGATTTTAAACTTCTTGAATTGATATAATATTTTTTCATTTCCTTCATTTCTTAATCTGTGACTTGTGAAAAACGGAAACATCACTTTTAAATTTTTAAAAGAATTAGATGGATATTGAATTTTAGCATATTTTGATAACTTTTTCAAAACCGTTGCAACATAAATATCAACAACCATTATTTTATTTGTTTTATTACATGCTTTGTAAATTGAAACCAACCTGTCAATATTCTGCCCGGAAGTCCAGACCAAATTTATTTTATTTGGCTGTTTGAAAACTTCGATTAGTTCTTTTTGAATTTCTTCTTCTGTTTTGAATGGTTTATCCTTTCTTCCAATAGTTGTGCCTTCGAGAAGTAGATAATCTACATTTTGTGGTGCATGATGTGTAAACCAATATAGGAAATTTTTTCCTCTTCCATGACCACGAAAATCACCGGAATAAAACAAACTTTTTCCGTCTGCTTCAATCAAAAAAGCATAAGAATCAAAAGCAGAATGATCCATTCGGAATGGTGTAATTGTGAAATCGCCAATTTGAAACTTTTTTTCCATTTCAAAATATTCTGTGTTTTCTAAATGAACATTTTGAGGTGTAAAT
>JAYELE010000014.1:0-1179 GCA_034717255.1 Patescibacteria group bacterium | reverse complement strand
GAACCGCATATACTGTGTTATGTGTCCCGACGAGGTACGAGGAGAGTGCAACAGGGTCGGAGCAAAGCGGAAAAGTCATTTTTTTATCATTACTATTATTTTGCAGAGAGATTTTTTATATTATAAAGAAAAACACTTTATTTTATTTCCATTAATTCCACATTATTTACTCCTAAAATAAAATATGGATTTTGAGAATCAGCTCTTTTCATGATAGCCCAATACGGTTTATCTAAAATAAAGTTTTTTGGTTTTTCTGGTTCCATCATTACATCTTTATGCATAACAATTATTGCTTCATTTTCTACTCTTGCACCTTTTTCATCCATATCAAATTTAATGTTTTCAAACATTTGAGCAATATAATAATCGGTAAAACCTTTATTGGTTAAATATTCACCTATCAATTCAATGTAATCGCGATGATGATCTAAATGTAATTTTGGAGCTTTAAAACGATCGGACTCTCCAATAGTTGAAAGATATTGTTTATTATTTTTATTTATTTCATTTACAACATCTTGAGGATTTCTCATATTATATCCTTTTGCCAAAATCAATTCGTCGTCTTTGTCTTTAAGTTGTAATTTAATGATGAATTTATCATCATTTTCATATTTTATAATTTTTACATTTTTTCTTTGAGCTTCGTTATCTGCAATAAAACCTTTTACCGTTTGTCCGTTAAATGAAACGGTATCTTTTTCAAATTTCGTCTCATATTCCACTTCTTTCAAAAAATAAGCATAAGAAATAATATCTGTTGGGTTTAAACTCATTTCTAAATCACCAAAACTTTTTGAAGGAAATTTCTTTTTTGATTCACGATTAATTTCGTCAACAATACTTTGCCCATAGCCACTTTTAACATAATAGCTTTCTTCGTCTAAATCATTTTTAGAGAATGGAGCATTGTTTAATTTTGATACCATTTCCAAAGCAATTTTATCTTGTGTGTTTAATTGTATATCTTCTTTAATGATATTCTCTGCCAATTCTGTCCAAGCCAAATTCATAGCTCCACCCCAGACATAATTTCCTTTATAATCACTTCCTAAATAATTTCCGGCAATATTGCTTTTTGTATCTTGAATGACATGAGGTTGACTTGAAGTCTGTAGGAAGTACTGCCAAGTAAAAAATGCCAAAATTAATACCACGATTCCAATTCCTGCGATT
>JAYELE010000013.1:0-1181 GCA_034717255.1 Patescibacteria group bacterium | reverse complement strand
TAAAAAATTGTTTATGTCTATTTTGCTTCATTTTCCTCTCATCATTAATCAACTGTTTAAGATTATACAATATATTAATCAATGTCAAGTATTTTTTTTGTAAAAAATTGTTTATGTCTATTTCGCTTCATTTTCCTCTCATCATTTATCAGCTGTTTAAGATTATACAATATATTAATCAATATCAAGTTTTTCTGTAACAAAATTGTTTATGTCTATTTTGCTTCATTTTCTCCTCATCATTTATCAGCTGTTTAAGATTATACAATATATTAATCAATGTCAAGTTTTTTTTGTAAAATATGTGAAAATAATCATCAAAAACAGTCAAAAATAGCAAAATATACTAAATAAAGCATAGTAGAGACGGGATTTTTTTGAAATTTTTTTTTATTTTTTTATTGATAGAACACGGATGACACGGATTGGGCGGATTTCCGCAGATAAGGAAAGAAAGAAATTTACCGCAAAGTCGCACTTCGTGGAGAAAAAGAACACACAAGCAAACAGGGCTTCAGCCCAAAGAAAACGCCTGCCCGATGAAATGCAAATATATTTCTATCGGGGATATTTTACTCCATAATAAGAAACTTTTAAAAAAAATGTTTGGCTATCTTCCCTGTCAGGGAATTTGGGGAAGATATATTTTATCTAAAAGTGTATATTTAGTTTGAATATTTTTTCTGAAAGTGTTCTCTATATATAAATGTATATACAACATTTTCTCTGAAAGAAAATAATAAATATAAAATCCCGAACGGGATTTAATTTTAATAACTACAGGTGTCAACCTGTAGATTAGAAACTATCACAAAAATAAAACTACGGAGTAGTTTAATAATATTTAACTCCCTCAGAATAAAAACTTCCGAAGTTTAAAAAATAATGAAATCAAAAAAAAATAAAAATTTCCGGACCCATAAATAAGAAACTTCGGAAGTTTAATAACACTATATATAAATGTATACATAATATTTTCTCTGAAGGAGAAAAATATCACAACACAGGGCAACGCCCTGTGAATAAATGCACACATAAAAAAAATTCTCTGAAAGAGAATAATAAAATACAATCCCGAACGGGATTTAATTTTAATAACTACAGGTATCAACCTGTAGATTAGAAACTATCACAAAAATAAAACTACGGAGTAGTTTAATAATATTTAACTCCCTCAGAAT
>JAYELE010000012.1:0-1195 GCA_034717255.1 Patescibacteria group bacterium | reverse complement strand
TAAAAAATTATTTTTTGTTGTTGTTTTAATAATAGCTGTATTGTTTAGTTTTGGTATTGGTTTTTATTATGGAGAGATTGAGGGCAAGGCAAAAATTACTCCTGTTGAAGGATTGGATTTTTCTTTATTTTGGGAAGTGTATCATACTCTTCAAGAAAGATATGTTCATCCAGAAAATATTGATAATGAGAAAATTATGTATGGAGCGATTTCTGGTATGACAGCAAGTTTAGATGATCCTTATACTATTTTTTTAGACCCGGAAAGTTCTAAAATTTTTGATGAAGATATAAAGGGAGAATTTCAAGGAGTGGGAATGGAAATAGGAATAAAAGAAGGGCAACTTACTGTGATAGCTCCGTTAGAAGGAACTCCTGCGCAAAAAGCTGGAATGCGAGCCGGGGATAAAATTATAAAAGTAGATGATGTTTTTACTTATGATTTAACGATTGAAGAAGCTGTGAAGCTTATTAGAGGACCAAAAAAAACAGAAGTGATTTTAACTGTTTTTAGGGAAGGGTGGACTATCACAAAAGAAATTAAAATTATTAGAGATGTTATACAAGTTCCGTCTTTGAAATGGGAGTTAAAACAAGATGATATCGCTTATATTAAACTTTATCATTTCTCGGAAAAAGCAGGTTCTGATTTTAAGGAAGCGAGTTTAGAAATTTTAGATTCTCCAGCAAAAAAAATAATTTTAGATTTAAGAAATAATCCGGGAGGATATTTGCATATTGCCAGAAATATCGCTGGATGGTTTTTGGAAAAAGGGGAGATTGTGGTGATTGAAGATTTTAGCAGACAAAATGAAAAACAAGAATATAAATCAAACGGACCTTATAAATTTCAATTTTTTCCAACAGTTGTTTTGATAAATGAGGGGTCTGCTTCGGCTTCTGAAATTTTAGCTGGAGCGTTAAGGGACAACAAAGGGATAAAGCTTATTGGGAAAAAATCATTTGGAAAGGGGACAGTGCAAATGGTTGAAAAATTAAAGCAAGGGTCTTTGAAAATAACTGTGGCAAATTGGTTAACGCCAAACCGACATTTAATCACCAAAAAGGGATTAGAGCCAGATATAGAAGTGGAAATAACAGAACAAGATTTTGAAAAAGATATTGACCCGCAATTAGAAAGGGCTATTGAAATAATTAAGAAAATGAATTAAAATGTATTTATAGTAATATTTAAA
>JAYELE010000011.1:0-6087 GCA_034717255.1 Patescibacteria group bacterium | reverse complement strand
GTCCTTTTCCGTCAGTCGCTACGCTCCTTCCTCCGCATAATTGCGAAGCAATTACAATGAGCGAAGCGAATGGTTACTTAAATGCGAAGCATTTCCCCGTAGGGTGGCTGACCTTTCTCGCTTTGAGCGACCTTTCTCGCTTTGAGCTACAGCTCGGAATGACAAAAAGGATTCCTCGCTATCGCTCGGAATAACAAAAAGGGATTCGGAATGACAAAGCGCGTTATCACACTTCTATTACAACAGGCAATACTATTGGATGGCGACGAGTTTTTTTGAAAAGCAAATTTTCAATTTCGTTTTTTATTTTTTCTTTAATATCAGGGATAGAATCAAATCCGTTGTCTATAAGATTTTTAACTTGTTTTCTTGTTTCAGCTAATAATGGTTTTGATTCTCTAAGATAAACAAATCCTCGTGAAATAATATCAGGAGAGCTTATGATTTTCTTGGTTTTTTTGTCAATCACCGCTATAATCACAAACATTCCATCTTTTCCAAGCATATTTCTGTCTTTTAATACAATTTCTCCAATATCTCCAACACCTAAACCGTCAACCATTATATTTTTTGACGGAATAGTTTTATTTTCAAAAATAATTCTATTCTGATTTATATTTATAATTTGTCCGTTCTCGGCAACAACAATATTTTTTTCTGGTATTCCCATAAAACGCGCCAATTCAGCGTGATTGACAAGCATTGAATATTGTCCGTGTATAGGCATAAAAAATTTTGGTCGCGCAATTCTAATCATTTGTTTTAGTTCCTGTCGTTGCGCGTGTCCTCCAGCGTGTATGTCCATCATTTTATAATGGAAAACCCTCACTCCTTGTCTTAATATATCGTCTTTCAAATTTTGAACGCTTCGTTCATTGCCAGGAATTACGGAAGATGAAAAAATAACCGTGTCTCCTTTTTTGAAACTTATATGTCTATGTTCTTTATTCGCTATTTTAACTAATGTCGCTCTTTCTTCTCCTTGAGCTCCTGTGCATATAAATGTTATTTTGTCATCAGGATATTTTTTTACTTCATTCATTTTAATAATAGTTCCTTTTTTTGCCTTGATATAACCTAAATTTCTGGCTATTTCCACATTGGTTTCCATAGAATATCCGCCTAATGCGACTTTTCTGTTATATTTTTCAGATAAACTTATTAATTGTTGAACTCTGTTTATCAATGAGCTAAAAGTCGCGGCAATAATTCTATTTTGCGATTTTATAAAAATTTTTTCCAGATTTTTTTGAATTTCCGCTTCTGAAAGAGAATGTCCTTCTTCTTCAGCTCCTGTTGAATCAGACATTAAAAGCGTTATCTTTCTTCTGGATATTTCTTTTAGATATTCAATATCAGTAGGCAAATCATTAACAGGGGAATGGTCAAATTTGAAATCAGAAGTATGTAAAATATTTCCAGCAGGCGTTTCAATAAATAAACCCATATTGTCTGGTATATTATGATTCATTCTGAAAAATTCAATCTTAAAAGGATTTAATGTTATTTTTGTTTTATTTTTTATTGTTGTTATGTCTAATTTTGGTTGATTAGGATAATCTGTTTGTCTTCTTAAAATAATTCCTTTTGTTAATGCTGAAGCAAACATAGGCGGATTGCCTAATTTGTCCATATAATAGGGGACAGCTCCAATATGATCATAATGACCATGCGTGAACACTACTCCGACAATATCTTTTGTCCTTAATTTAAGATAAGAAATATCTGGAATTATAAAATCAATTCCCGGCATATCTTCTCCGGGCATACGAAATCCCATATCAATAATTAAAATTTTTGATTTATATTCCAATAATGTCATATTTCTGCCGACTTCGCCTAATCCTCCAAGAGGGATAATTCTAATGTTGTTAAATTGATTGTTAAATTGTTTTTTTTGTTTATACATATTATTTTTTTATTTTAAAAATTCTAAATTTTGCGGAGCTTGTTTAAGAGATTTTTCAAAGCGAAGTTTTGGCGTATTTTTATAATTTTTATTTTTAATCCATCCTTGCTTTGTGTAAAAATATCCTGCTCCGTGTTTTTCTTCAATTGTTTTATAATTATTCTCGCATTTTTTAGAAATCCAATTAGCCATTTTTAATTCTTTTTTACTTGGATTGATTGTAATATGCTCATAATCGCAAGGAATAATCACAAATTCATTTTTCTTGACTTTTACCGCGTAAATATCAACAATTTTGTCTGCTTTCATTTTTTGCGCTAAATAAATAGCAGAGCCTTCTAACACTTGATATAATTCTTGATATTTTCCTTTATGTTTATGCCCTTTTGTTTTTACAAATTCTTTGCCCAGCATATTTGCAGGGATTATTGTAATATCATATCGTAATTTATTTTGCTCCTTAACCTTTCTATACATATAGTAAATTTCAAAATTAGAAGCGCTTTCAAGCCATTTTTTATCATAAATTACGGATTTAATATCATAAACATATCTTATATCGGGTTTTATTTCTGTTTTTATTTCCATTTTCTTTTTGTTTTAATATGCCAATCTTCAACATTGTTAAATCTTTTTGAAGGGTCAATAATTATTGTTGGATTTATTCCTTTGATTTCTTTGGAAATAAAATATAAATAATCAGGGCTGTATAAAAATACGCAAGGAGCGTCTTGAATTAAGATATTTTGGAATTCTTCCAATAAATTTTTTCTTTCTTTTGCGTCAATAGAAACTCGCGCTTGTTCTAAAAGTTTGTCACTATCTTTATTTTCATATAAAGCTAAATTCAATCCAGGATCTTTTTTTTGTAAAGAATGCCAAAACACATAAGGGTCAGGCGTGGCGCCTAACACTTCTCCGAATAAAAACATTTCATAATTTCTTTGTTTAATAATGTCATATTGAAGTTCAGAAACAGGATAAGTTTGTATTTCTATGTCAATGCCTATTTTCCCCCATTGTTGTTTCAAAATTTGAGCCGTTTGTTCCAAAAAAGGATTTTCCACTGTTATTAACGAAAATTTAAGAGGAGTAATTTTTAATCCTGTTTCAAAACAAATTTCATTTAATTTTTTTCTTGTTGATTTTGCGACTGTTCCAGTCCCTTTTTTTAAATTATTGGGATATAAAATGTCTTCAGCAAACTTTTCTTGAAATTTTATTACCGCGGTTTTGGTTTTAGATCCAAAATAACCCGTGATTTCAGCATCAGGATAAATTTCAGAATCTTTTGCCAAACATTTTTGTAATTCAGTAACTTCGCTATTTTTTGAACCTTTTTCTAACCGTCTGCTAAATTGAAAACTGGGTTTGATCTCAACTGTTTTTTCTCTCATTCCATTTTCAATTTTAACATATCCGAGTTTTTCTAAAATTTCTTCAGCTTTTTCAGGATTGTAATCATAACTTTCATTAGGCGCGTTGTAATTAAAAATTTCAGGCAAGATAGGGGAGTTTATTATTTTTGCTTTGTTTGAAAATACTTTTTCAATTATTTCATTCTTGTTAGTGGCAAAATTTATGGCTTGTCTTATATCTTTATCTGCCAGAATTTTTTTGCCTGTCAAATGTTCACTTTCTAAAGGAATTGATTTGTCAGAATTAAAAAATACGGCAAAATATCTTGGCAAAGTAAAATTATAATTTAAAAATTCATTTTTTATTTCATTATGTTTTTCAGTAGAAGATAAAGAAAATCCCGTAATTTTTTTTTGTTTTGCCGATTGAACAAGTTTGTCTTCATTTTCAAAAAATAAAAAAACAATATTTTCAAGATTTGATTTTTTCGCGAAATAATCAGAATTTGATTTCAAAACCAATGATTTTACAATTCCTGTTTCTTGTTCTTGAATTAATTCTTGCATTTCATAAATACCGCAGGATACAGGATTAAGATTATATGGAGACAAAGGAAAATTTTCAGGAGAAATGTTTTGCCAAATATGTTCTGGAGCGATTTTTAAGGTTAATCGTTCCATAAAACCGGCATAAGGTTTTTCCAACTTAAAACGAACAATTTTGTTTGATACTTTTTCCACTTCCACGCCTATCCAATTTGCTCTTATCGGACTTTTATAATCAGGATTTTGTATGGTTTTAACAGTAAAAATAATGTCGTCAACTGTAAGTTTTTCTTTATCTGACCAAAATACATTTTCTTTTAAGTAAAATTCATATACATTGTTTTGTTCATTAATTTGCCATTTCTCGGCAATATCTGGAATTATCTCTCCGTTAGAATCATATGTCATTAAACCTGAAAATAATAATTCTGTTAAATCTCGGTCAGCGTCGTTAGACCCGGAATAAATCGGATTGATAAATCTTGGCTGTCCAATAACTCCTTCTATATGAGTTCCTCCAAAAGCGGGAACTATTTCAGTATTTTTAATATAAAAATTAGATGTTAAAAAACAAAAAGAGCTTATGCCCAATATTAAAAAAAGAGTTAAAAACTTTTTTTCGTTTTGGCTTAAAACACAAAAAATTTGCTTCCATTGACAAGACTTTGGAAAGCGAAAAGATTTTTGTTTGAAACTATTTTTAAATTTTAGAATAAAATCTAATTTATGCTCTGCTATTTTTAACATATACTATCAACGCTTTGCGTCATTAATTATGAAATCGCGAAATTCTTATTTTTATTTATTATTTAACTTAAATAACAAGATCTAAAATTGTGAGAGAAATAAATAAAATTCCCAATATAATAGTTGCCCAATAAATTTTTTGTTGGATTCCTCTTTTAGTGGCATAAAATCCGCCACTACCGCCTCCTTCGCCTCCACCTCCGCCAAAAGCGGAACCAAGAGCCGTTCCTTGTTGTTGGACAAGTATAAATATGATTAAAAGTATTGCCACTATGATTTGAATAATAGATAAAAAATTTTCCATGTTATATATAATTATTGTATATTATATTGTATTGTATTAGACCTGTTGCTTAATAACACTTTCCGCCAAAAACTAAATATTTTGGCTGAAAATTATTCATAACTCGTCTGTTATATAATATATAACATCCTCGTTATTCACAATTTTCATCTTAAAATCTTTAATTTTTCATCAGAAAAGTTATTAAGCAACAGGTCTATTTATATTATTTGATTAGTTTCTTTTTTTCTAACAAGCTTTGGAATTATTATGCTTAATATCCATATAATAATAGTAGTGTAGAATAAAGGCGTAATTCCGGATATAATTAAATCAACAAAAAAAATATCCACTACCCAAAGAATAGTTATATTTATCACTAAACTAAATAGTCCAAGAGTGAGTATTCGCAACGGCAAAAATAAAAGCTTAAGAATCGGTTTTATAAAAGCGTTGATTATTCCTAATATCAAACCAGCCCAAAATAAAGTATGCCAAGAATTTATAATTTCCACTCCTGAAATATATTCATTGGCAAACCAAAGCCCTGAAATCCCTATAATAATTTGTAAAAAAAGGTTTCTAGAAAACATTTAATAATTAAATATATTATAATCATACCAAATAAAAAAAATAAAAGCAAGTGATTGTGTTGCGGAAAAATAAAATTTTGCTATCATACAAGAATGAAAACAAAAAGAATTTTTATTGCTATCAATTTGCCAAACAAAATAAAAGATGAGCTTTCGCGTTTTCAAGACGCGCTAAACGAATTGCCTGTTAAATGGATTAAAAAAGACAATTTGCATATTACTTTAAGTTTTATAGGAAAAATAGATGACAATCAAATTTTAGAAGTTGGCGAAATCGTAAAAAATATTGTGGCTGATTATAATAAATTTTTTGTAAATTTAATTGAAATTGATTACGGGCCTAAAAATATTTTTCCTCCGCGAATGATATGGGCGACAATAGGGGATAACAGCGCGTTGCGAGAAATAAATAAAAATTTGGAAAAATCATTAAAGCTAAAAAATGATAATTTTTTTCCCCACATTACCCTTGGCAGAATAAATCAATGGCAATATAAAAAAATTGAACCTGAAGAAAGACAAGAAATAAAACAAGACATTGATTTGAATTTCAAAGTAAAATCAATAGATATAATGGAAAGCAAACTATCTCCAAGACAGGCAAAATACAATATCCTGCGCGCTCTTGAATTAAAATAAAAAAATTTTCTA
>JAYELE010000010.1:0-6129 GCA_034717255.1 Patescibacteria group bacterium | reverse complement strand
TCGAGCATTTCTCTTGTGAATCTGTTCTGTTTCTTCGTCCATGATTTCACCATTTCAGAATTATCATCTTCCAACCAACGATAATCATCAGAAATAACATGCCCAAAAATTGTGTCTGTGACGGTTTGAATCTTTGTCTTTGGTGCTTCATAATTCTGACTTTTTTCACAACCGAAAATTGATAGAAATATGATTGCGATTAGTAAAAGTTTTGTTTTCATTTTTTGTTCCTGTTTTTATTTGCCACGAATTTACGAATAAAAGTTTTGATAGATTTGAATTTTCATAATAATTATTTGCAAATGATTCTGATATATTAAATGGATAAATTATTAAACCAATATCATCAGAAAACTTGTAATCAATCTTTTCATTAAAATTTTCTGTTTGAGGATAAATTAAAATTATTCTTTTTGTTTTCTCTTTTGAATTATCATCAGCATAAGGTTTTGTTGCATAAGCATACATTTGATATAGATCATTCTGTGAAATTTTATTATTGTTATTTAATGTTTTCCATTTTGTGTCAGCAATTATTTTACCATTATTAAATACAATATCAGGTATCATTTTATATTTATTATTAGTTAATAAATAGCCGATCACTTTTTGAGTTTGAAGTTGGATACTTTTTACATCAATATTTTTCCTCAACCAAGCAGCCACATAATCTTCAAAAATTCGTTCCATTGGAAAGAGAATAGCAAATGCAATATCGTTTCCTTTATAATTTGTGAATGTCTGTTTCTTTAGAAAAATCCTACACCAAACTAATATAGTATCGTAATGAGTCATAAGACGATTTGATTTACATTTTGATAAATCTTTATCAATATTTTTTGATTCCGATATTTCATCAAAAATGAAAATAAATTTTCTAATTCGTTGTTGTGTTGAATTACTTCGAGCTTTTTGATTAAGAAATAATAGTGTAGATTTTATTAATCTGTTTTCAGCTCTGTCCGCACTAAACTCATCGTATTCAACAAAAAATCGTTCTTTGTGAACAAGATTATGACGAATATTTTTATTGAAATTTAATTTCCCTTTTAAAGTAAAAAGATTTTCTGATTTTGGGATATATGCTTTTCTCAAACCCTGTTTTATTAAAGTGTCTAACTCATCTAAAAACATATTAATAAAAACATCAAGAAGTGGCATTTTTAATAAATCGAGATTAGCAAAATTTGAAACTTTAAATGGGCTTTTCTTTAAAGTTTTTAGCATTTTTAAAAATATTTCTTTTCCATCTTTAGAATCGTCAGAAACTCCATAAATTTTTGGCAAAATCTCAATCGTAATTCCATTTTTAGTTTGAATTACTCCCACATAGTTTTTAGCTTTTAGAATTTCCCCGTAACCTTTTTTATAAGCAGGAATAAGAAAATTTACAATATCATTATCTTCTTTTTTAGAATTCCTAAGTACAAATGTTTTTATTTCATCAAAAACTTTTTGAGGAACTTTTATGTTTTTTCCATCTTGTTTTGGCTCTTTTGTTTTTTCACCTGTAAAGATGAAACTATGTTCAATTAAAATGAAATTATTCTTATTCATTTATTACTTTTTCATCTTCATTATTATAGATTTTTTTAAATGCTTTTTTATCAATTTTTCCTGTTAAAAGTTTTGAATTTATTCCATAAGAAACTGAATTTTCATAATCATCATGATCAAATCCGATAATCTTTATCTCATTTCCTTTTTTACTTTGGATAAATTTTATATCATCATTCTCTCCAGATTGTTCGAGATGATCACCGAGAACAATTTGAATTTTTTCCCAATCATCATAGAAATATTCTTGAAGAAGCGGAATAATATTATTAGCAAAAATATCACATAAATCTTGATAATTTTCCAATCCCATAAAAAATGAATGGCCGATTGTATGATCTCTGTCATAAAGGAATTCAATTCGTTTATTAATTCTTGTTAGTAAATCTACTACATTAATTCCATCTATATGAATTTTATCTAATTTCTCAGGTTTCGGCATCATTTCTTCAAATTGAAAACGACGACGAAGTGCTGTGTCCATCAATGCAATACTACGATCTGCTGTATTCATTGTGCCTATAATATGTAAATTTTCCGGGACACCAAATTCTTCTTTTGAATATGGAAGTGTAACAGTTAATTCCTCTTTTGCTCCTATTCGTTTATCCGGTTCAATTAAAGTAATTAATTCACCAAAGATTTTAGAAATATTACCTCGGTTAATTTCGTCTATTATTAGAACGAAGTTCTTTAAATTTACTTCCGGAATTTTTACTGGATTATTGTCATGATATTTTTTCATCATTTTTAATAATGCAAAATAATATAGTGCATTTCCATGTCTTGTACTATTTGACTCATATTTGGGTTTTATGTCTTCAAAAGTTTTAATAGAACCTTCTGTAAATAAATTATAATCTCTTTCAATAATGTTTTTTGTTAGTCGTTGTTCACTTTTAATGGAACCACCCAAAGTGAATGAAATAAATTCACCATCTTTATTCTTATTAACATTTACTATTTCAACATTTTTCCTTAAAATTACTTTTTTATTTGAAGAAATATCATCTTCAATAGATGAAATAAATTTCTCCAATAAATCCTCAAAATCAAATATCTTTTTCCCTTTGGATGCATCTTGATAATTAAGATAATTCTTTTCTGCTTTTTCACAAATATTTTTAAAAATGCCATCTTCAATTTGATATTTTAATTCTTCATTAGCTTCCAAATTAGGTTTGATTCCTTCCACAAATTCTTCATATCCATAAGATTGATGAAATGTTACGAATGCAATTTGACCTTCTTCTTTGAATTCTTTGAATTTATTTGTCAAATTTTTTCGTTTTTCTTCTGTATCTTCTTTATTCTTTTCATAAAATTTTGGATCAATTATTTCAATTGCTTTATTAATTGTATGATAGGTTTTTCCGGTTCCCGGAGGGCCGTATAATATTTGGTTTTGGAAATTATTAATTTTATTATCTTTATTAAACAAATCCATTAAATCCTCAAAATAAAATTTATTTTTATTATGTTCTGAAGAATAATTAGTAATATCAGTTAGTGTTTTTATTACTAAATTATCTTTTGTTTCCCAAATTCCCTTTTTAATCCAATTTACTTTTCTACAACTCTTAAATTCAGTCCTATTTTTATCAAAATAATAATTTGAAGTTACTTCGCCATATCCTAACAATTCATGAGTTCCATTTTTAGCAATTATTATATCGCCAATTGAAACATTCTCTTTAAAATCAAAATTGGCAATTGCATCGTTTTTCTTTGAACTTGTTTTGTTTTCTAATTTTTGAAGTTCTTGATTAATTTCGTCCTTCGTTGCATATTGTTTAAGATTTCCTAAATCATCCCAGCCAATTGCCATTATTTCTTTTTGATAAAATTCTTCCCATTTACTTGCATTTTCACCAGGCGAGAATAGCCAATATTTTTTCACAACTCCTCCTAAATTTTTCAAAGCTAAAAATTCTTCTTTTGTAGCACTGAAATTAGTTCCTTGATTTCCTACCTTTAAATTTGATAATTCTTCAACTTCATCAATCTGTTTCTTTGTTATTGGATTTGATACAAAGTTGTGTGTAATTTTTATTCCTGCCTTTAACTTATTTTTATCTGCGATTTTCCAAAGATCATCACCTGGCGAATGTTCTTTAATTCTTGGATTTTCAGTAACTTCAGCAAGTGCATAACATCCTGTATTTTTACCAGTTATCCAAAGAATAACCTTATCACCAACTTGAATTTTATCTTTATATTTAGAAACTGTCCAATCTTTCAAAACATTATTTTCTATTGCAGTTTTGAAATCATATATTTTGGGATTCCCTTGGAAGATCCAATAATTTTCATCAGAAAAACCGTATTGATCTAAAACTTTATACAATATATCTTGTGCTAATATTTTATAACTTTCGTCTTTATAACAATCATTATTTAATGTTGATTTTGATAATTTAATTAATTCTTTATCTTTTGTAATATAATTGTCAATAAAATTATTAATTAATTCCAAATAATGTGAATATTTTTTACCGGATTTCTTTTTCCTTATTCCTAATTTTTTTACATAACTATCATAATAGGAATTTTTATAGAATGTATATTTTTTTGGATTATAAAAAGTTAAATAGGTCGAAATTATTCTTTCATCTTGGGAAGCAGTTAGTTTGGGAAAATGTTTGTTGAAAATAATTTTTGATTTATTTTTGAAATTTTCAATCCTGTCATTTATATTAGAATTTTCATCAAATAAATTTTTAAACATTTCTCTAAGTTCTTCAGAATATTGTTGAGATTCATTTATAAATTTCAATGAATTAAAATAGATAAGATTTTTAAATTGAAGCTGTTTTATCATTTCCGAAAAATTTGTTGCGTCTAAATCGAATATGGATTGATTTCTTTTTATTAATTCCCATTTATAAAGTTCTTCATCATTTCCTCGTTCTCGAATCAAATTTTTATATCTTTCAATCATTTTTTTCTGAGGTTCTTTTGAGAAATACCAACTATTTATTTTATTTTCCCATTTATCATATAATTTATTAAAAACAGATTCAATTTGTGAGTTAGAATCAATAATTTCTTTTGCTACTCTTACTGTTTTTTTTTCTATACCAAAAATATTTTTTCTCATTTTTATATAATCTTTAGCTTTTGATTCGACATGAATTTGAAGTTCAAATGTTTCATCATCAATTTTTTTCCAAAACTCATAATGAATACCACCACCACCTTCTTTCTTGGGTACATTATGAGGAAAAATTTGAAAAAAAGTTTTAACTGAAGGCAACCTATATCGTAAATTTCTTTTTTTGGCAATATTTTGAAATATTTTAATTTGGTTTTCTGAAAATGGTTTATAAGGATTTTTTTTATTTTCTATATAAGCATTATAAGACATTTCTATAAAATTTGTTTTTTTATTTTTCAACTCTTTAATTAATTCCTTATAAGAAATAAAATCATAGTTTTTTGAGATGTTTATTTTTAATTTATGTTTCAGATATTTTTTAATGTGTTTATCTAAAGAGAGATATTGCTTGGGAGCAATCCAGAAAAATCCCATAGTTAATGATGTTAAACCAACTGAAGTTTGTTTAATTACTTTATTGAACAAATTTTCATCAATATATTCAATACCATTTAATGCCTGTTTAAAAATTTTCCATAAATTATTAATATCATCTTTTTTACGATCTCTTTCAAATGACATAAAATTTAATTTTTGTGGATTTCTTACAGGAACACCATAAAATTTATTTGGTATTTTGTTTTTTAATGAAAATTTTTCTTTAAATGTTGATAAAATTATTTTTCGTTTTTCAGTAGTTTGAACTCCGCCATTGAAGCAAGCAAAAAATGTAAAAGGATCGATTTCTTTTAATTTAATTATTTTTCCTTCTAAGTTTTTATCATGCACACTTGATAATAAAATGTCTTCATTTTCATTTTTAATTTTTTCAATAATATTTATTAGCTCATTTTGTTTATTCTCATAATCCAGAAGTTTTATAGCAAGTTCGTTATAAAAGTTGCTCCAGTTAAAATTGTCGTTATTTTTTATATCCATAATTAATTCTCCGAAATAAATAATTGTTTACAATTTATTTAGTATTTCTTTTGCATTCATTTTCTCTCATTTACTATTATCAAAAAATAATCAAAATTTTTTACAAATGTAATGTTTTTATTAAATATGTTATTCAATAAATAAATCGTCTTGCAAAATTAAATTCACAAGACGATTATCAATTAAAACTTTGCGGCTTTTTGCACTGAGCAATGTCGAAGTGTGCGAGAGATATTTCGTGTGACTTTCTTGTATATTCGTGGCTACATTTCGGCTCCGCTCAATGTCCGGCCAGTTATCAACTTCAATCTTGAAATACCCTTCGCGTCTTCTTGCACTGAGCAATGTCGAAGTGTGCGAGAGATACAATAAAACATCTTTGCGTCTTAGCGTCTTTGCGAGAAATTTCCCCTAATCCTCCAGAAAAGCAATAAATCCATTATACATCATCCAATTATCCGCTTTACTTGTAATTTCAAATGGTGAGTGCATATCCAAAACAGGCACACCGGAATCAATAACATTCATTCCATAAT
>JAYELE010000009.1:0-6155 GCA_034717255.1 Patescibacteria group bacterium | reverse complement strand
CTGTATTTTTTTGAGTCTGGGAAAATGATATTCAAAATTATCGTTCCATTCATCTTTTTTTCACTTTCATTATTACTGATAATATTTTTTATATTCTTAGCGGCCAGATAAATATTATTTTGTATATAATTAGATTGCTTTTCATTCATTTATTTTCTCCTTAAGTTTTATTTACAAACAATAATTTCATTTATATTGACGATGTAAAACCCCTATCCCTTCAGGGTAGTATTGTTGACACTGTTTGATGAAAAATACTTTTTCAATTCTTTGTTTAGTTTCATAGCAATTTCTTTACGAATTTTATTTTTCCGATTTTGACGCCAATTTTCTATTGTCGTATATAATTCTTTTTTTTGACGTTGTGTAAGTCGTTTTGGTCTTTTCATTTCAACCCTCATATATTCTATCTATCATTTTCAATAATTTCAAGATAACAATTCTGTTGTGTAATCTCATAATAATTTTCTTAGAATATATTTATTATGGTGAGTGTCCGTGGTTACATTTCATGTTTCGATAATATAGTTACCCTACCATTTTTACTAATTTCAAGTTCAAGTCTCATTGTTTTGGTTTTATGGTCACTCCATTTAATAGGAATAGCTTTAATAAATTCTTTTGTTGATGAAGGCCGTATTGCCCAACTATGACATTTGGATATGCTTTGGACATATTTCGAAAGTATATCTATTTCTGATAACTGTTGTGTCGGAAAATCTTTCCAGGTGGTTTTTACATACAATTTTCTTGTTGGCACACTAGTTTCAGTATTAGTATTGTGTGTTATCACCCAGTATTTATCGGTCATGTTGTTCCTATAAGTATAATGTTTAATTTAGCTCATATAACTGGTTACCTGTTTCACTTTCCTGTCATCCTACCCCTAAATCAGATATTCTTGAAGTAGCGGGCATGGTGGCATCACCTCCTTAATTGTCTAAAAGGTAAGAATAGCATTTATCTTTACTTTTTCTATTACGAATTTTCTTTAAAAATTAACAAAATTTCGGACTTTTTCTATGAGTCCTTCAGGATCAATTACTTTATTATACTCCACGCAAATCCCTAGATCAAAGGCAATAGTCATAGGTACTTGGGTATTAGAGTAGTCTTTCCCCAAACTATTGCTTATTAAAATAGAGGAATCAAAAACTTTTAGTGTAACACCTCTTCTAAAAGCCATACAATCCCCCTATACATTCCTTACCAATTTTAGGACAAAACATAATCTTCCTTTTTTGTATAAATTACATCTAAAAATATAATCATAGTAATCTTATTTTTTGATCCTGAACTTTTTGAGAATATAAATAATATCTTCTTCTATTATATTAATATCATTTAAAATAGCTTTTTTATTTTTAATAGAATTGAGTTTAACTTCTCTTTTTACTTTCTTTATTTTCGTTAAAGTAGGCAACAGAGTTTTTAAGTATTCCTCATATCTCTGTTTTGTTCTATTTAAAGCATAGGTTACTTCACTATCAACTTCTTTTCTATTATATTTCTTATTAGAATTAATCTTTATATATTCCATTTATCTACTTCTCCAATGAACATGTTCGGTAGCTGCTTTTATTGTCTTAAGAGGCTTTGGAAAAATAAAAGGAAAAATAAAAAGTATCTTATGACTTGGTTTTATTAATTTCATCACTGCTTTCCTCTTTGCCAATCAATTATCATAATAAATCCTTATATTTTTATTGTTTACTTATCCATTCTCATATTTTTAAACTTTTTTATAAAACAGCTCCCTTTGGTATAACAGGATTAAAAGGATTAAGTTTAATTCTCCCAGTTCCACCACAAATTAAACAAATATTTTCTGTAGTATGGGCTTTAACATGTACTAATCCTTTTCCTTTACACTTTGGGCATTTTTTGATTATCCAACCTTTTCCTTTACATCGGTAACAAGTAACAATTCTTCCACTTCTTTGTTTAAATTTACCCATACCTTTACAAGCTCTACACGATTCCTTAATTTTTCCGGTGGGACAGTTTCTAACACTAAAAAATGAGGAATGCGACATACAAACATTGCACAATTCTGTATCAGCTTCATGATGTTGAATTATTTTTCCTTTTCCATTACATTGTTTACAAGTATCAAAAAAATCAAACATATCTTCGTTTTCTTGTTCCGCTTTTAATATACCTTTGCCTTTTTTAGCAATTTCATTATCGCCAATGGCAAGATGTTTTATATGTGAATAGGCTTCTATTATTTTTCTGGCCAAAAAATCGTCTCCTTTTACTTTATCTGAATGACAACTTTTGATTTTTTTTCTAAATTTAGATTTAATTTCGGATTCAGTAAATGGAAAAGATTCTATATTTAATAATTTCATAGATTTTTTTGTCTTATCACCTACCGTTATATTAAACATTTTTATCCCCTTTATTATAAAAGTCCTATTTTCATTTCAAGAATACTTTTTTCCTTCAAGCCAACGTGTTTTAACCGTTGGTATTTGACAGAGGTATGGTTGTTCTTAAATAGGTTTTTTCAACATTGTCTAAATCAAATGTACAATATGTAAAACCATGTAATTGACCAGGTTGAATAGATACAGTTTCTGGTATTAATTTGTTAATTGTAAGGCCGGAATACTGTGAAGATTCATGTATATGGCCATGTAAAGTAAGTAACGGTTTCTTATTTTTTATAAATTTTGTAATGGCATATGAACCGACTTCTTCATTACCATTACCACATATGTCAAATCCAAGTGTTCTTGGTGGGCAATGTATATTGTAAATTACTTTTTTGCAATTTGGTTTTGGTAATCTAAATAAATATTCTTCTATCATTAACAAGCACTTAAAATATTTTCTTAGATCTTTTATATCTTCAACACGTCCATTTATTGTTTTTACTGGAACACTTATTTGATAAGGATCCATAAGATACTCTTTTTCACTTCTACACCAATCTTTAATCCCGAAGGGGTAATCTGGTACGTAATGCATTCCAATTATTGAACAATCTTTAATTACTACTTCTTTCATGTGAGATATATGAACGTGGTTATATTTATTTACACATTTTTTAAATAAATCATAAAACATATAAAAATCATCATTTCCAAAATCAATTATAATAGGTATTTTAATTCGTTGAAAAAATTTAGACAAATATTCAGTTATAAATCTTTTCGTTTTTGTTACAGTACATCTATTTGGAAGTATATCGGCACCAATAATTGCTAGATCAATTTTTATATCTTTTAACAAGTTTACAATTGCTTCATATTTCCAAACTTTTCCATGTAAATCTGTTGTATAAAATATTTTCATATAATTTTTAACAATCCTTTCTTTGTGTTTATAAATAATTATCTATTTTCTTTAGACTTTAAATCTTCTTCTAGTTTTAAACCGAACTTTATTTTAAAATATTTTATACTACTCCCCCAGGTATTGATTTAGATATTTTTATGTTTATAAAACTTGTAATTTTGTAGTTATATTGGAAACATTTCTTTTAAAATATTTTTCACAACGATTTATAAACTTATCTAGTTCTTTTGCTATATTTTTTGGTATTACTTTTTTCCTTTTTGTATAAGTATTTGATCCATGAAATGCTATAATATCAGTCAAACCACGTTCAACAGCTAAAAGCATAGCGTCTTTCTTTGTAAAAACAAGTGGTTCTTTTAGTCTAGATTTGATAACTTCATTTACACCATTTTTTCTTAAAACATTTATCACTGTTTCTTTGCCTTCTAAATATTTTGACCAACCAATTAATAACTCGTTGTTGTAAATAAATGCAACTAATATTCCAATTGGCATTCCCTTTTGACCAGGACGTTTTGTTGTTATTTTTCTGATATATTTTGCCAATATGGTTTTTTTAGAACCAATTGTTTCTTTATTTTTCCTTATTATGTCTTTTGCAATAAGGATGGTTTTAGCACTCACGTCTGCATTTTGCGGCCTTGGGACTCCGTAAAGAGTGTACTGGTTTGTACTAATGGGTATGAGTTTTGATACATTGTTACCAAGTTTTATTGTTTTTGCTGGGACTTCTATTCCTTTATATACTACAGTCGGTTTTTGCATTTTGTCCTCCTTCTATCGGGTTACTAAACATTTTTTTGTCGACTTTTTTCTTCCAAATTATTTAGTAATCTTGTAACATCTTTATCTATTTGAAAAGATTCACTTAAATATTCACCCTCTGGTAACTTTATATTGTCTATTGTTCTTTCTGCTTTTTTAATAGCAGACTCAATATTATCATCTTTAATCAGAATTGTTCCGGTTTCTGTCCATAACACAACTATTTTATATAATTTTTTAGTCATTTTTTTCCTTTTTAAATATTTTGCCAAGAAAATCCACGTATTTTAATTATGGAAATACATCATGGAAGGCATGAAAGGATTCGAACCTTTATTACCGGGATCAAAACCCGATGTCCTGCCTTTGGACGACACGCCTAATTTCAAGTTCTATTTTTTTCAGATAAATTAAAATATACATTAATGTATTTAAATTTACATGACAAACATTTAAATTTTTCAGTTGTTTTTTCATTATTCCATTTCTTTAATTTAATATCATAATTTAGTTTGTTTCCACATTTAGGACATATTCTTACGTTTAAACATCTATTAAAATTTATAGAATTTTTTTCTAATTCAGTTACTTTGTCCATAATTTTAGCCGATATTTTTTCATTATAAATTTTTTCCATTTTTTTATTTCCAACAAATATTTAAATGTATATATAGGCATTTAAGATCTTTTGTTGTTCCTTTATCGTTTATTGATACGTCTCATAATATCAAGTGCTATTTCTCTGAGAGTTTTTTCTACTCTATCTTCACCACAATAATATTTATATCCATCACTTAATATTTCCTCATTTTTTTTGAGAATTTTGACTATTTCGTTTATATATTTATCCATTATTATTTCTTTCTATTTGAAGTTATAACATTACAGCTAACACATTATATTTTTTGCCTAATTGAAAAGCCTTTTCTTTTGAATCAACACAAATATCAATACACTTACCTTTAATTCCTGAACTCATTCTATCTTCAGCAATAAAAACACCAAATCCATCAATATAAATCTTGTTTCCTAACCATCCTAAATCAAATAATTCTTTAGAGATGGCTATAGTTCTGCCTACTGTTGGTTTTGTCATAGTCGCAGTATTATTAGGATCTATATCTGAATTAATGCCTTTAGATTCTGGATGGTAAAAAGACAAGTTCACAGTTTGTTTTCTTTGTAATTTCTTTTCCAAAATTTGAATTGATTTTCTTTGTTTATTTATAATAAATAAATAATTATTTTGAATATCTTTTAATAAATAATCTGAGTCTTTGTAGTTGTTATTTGGTATAAACATAACACTCAAAGTAACCAACATTAATATAATAGTAACTATTACATATTTTTTCATGAGAATTATGCCGAGGAAACCCACGTGTTTCAACCGTGGGAGGAATTGGCATCCTTTTTTAAAAATATTGGTGGATTATCCTGTATAATTCTAAAGAATTTTGGGAATAATATTTTTTGTGGTTTTTTCAATAGTAGCTATGGGTTTGACATATAACGATTTTTGAAATCGATTATCGTTATTCCTGTGATTTCGTTAGTATACAAATCAAGTCTTACCAAATTACCATCATTGGCTTCTGTTGAAATGCTTGGGCGTGAATCTCCAAACGAAACATATAAAACATCCACATGTTCGTCGTAGCATACTTGGAGATCTAATTTGTTTACTATTTTTTCACCCATCTTTGCTTTAAATTTGTCTGAAATATTTATATTTATAGTTTTAAATTTTTTTCTTAAAGGTGGGCGTAATGGAAGCTTTTTGGGTAAAAGGTGTGGTTCTTTTAACTGGCATACTTTATTAGTATCATATTCTATACAACATCTAGCACCAAGGCCAAATAAATTGCGTTTTACTTTTTTATTTTTGCACCATGCTCCATTATCATTCCATTTACAATTAATCTTTATCATTTTATTAATCCTTTTTTATAGTCAAAGCGTTGTTTACCGGGCTTTTCTGTTTCGGGTCGCTCGGGTAAATTTGCAATAAATATTTGCTAGAAGTGTTGTGCATGTTCCCTCCTTTTTATCTTCTATTATCGTAATTTTTTGGCCGGCGC
>JAYELE010000008.1:0-1220 GCA_034717255.1 Patescibacteria group bacterium | reverse complement strand
CTTTCTGAGTATTTTAATATTTCTTCAGATGTATTACTTGATTTAAAAGAAGATGTAGAAGTAATCATTAAAAAAAATACCACTAAGCAGAAACCAAAAAAGGAAATACGAATAAGTGTTCCCCAAAAAAATCTGCAGAAATTCAAAGAAGCATTGCTCTATATATTAAATAAAATTGGGTCAAAACCAAATATAGGAGAATCGGTATTGTACAAACTGCTCTACTTTATTGATTTTGATTTTTATGAAAAATATGAAGAACAACTCATTGGAGCAACCTATATAAAAAATCATTATGGTCCTACTCCCAAGGAATTTATAAAAATAGTTAAAGAGATGGAAGGCAAAGACCTGATTAAAGTGAAAGACAGCTATTTTAAGCATCCTCAGACTAAATATTTATCTAAAAGAGAACCAGATTTGACCGTGTTAAAAGCCCACGAAATAAAAATGATTGATAGCGTATTAGATAGACTGTCTGATATGAATGCTACTGAAATAAGTAATTATTCCCATAAAGATGTACCATGGTTAACGACGGAAAATGGAGAAATAATAGATTATGAATCTGTATTCTACCGCACAAAACCATATTCGGTGAGGACTTATATTGAAGAAAATATTTAATGAAGTCTTAATGCTACCTGATTTCATGAAAGATCTAAAAAATCTGAAGAAAAATTATCCTACCCTAAAGCAGGATTTAGAAGTATTTATAAATAACCAGCTTAAATTATCTCACAAATTAAATATTGAAAATAGCGGAACTGTCCAAATTTCAGGAATTTCCATACCGGAACCCAAAATCTACAAAGCCAGAAAATTTGCCTGTAAATCTTTAAAGGGAAGGGGATCGTTTAGTGGAATTAGAGTTACCTACGCGTATTTTGAAGATAATGACCGAATAGAGTTGGTCGAAATATATTTTAAGGGAGATAAAGAAAAAGAGGATCGAAAAAGGATTCTAAAATATTATTCAGATGAAAAATAAGAAGTTTAAGCAATAAAAAATGATTTACCTATAAATCTCTTTGATTTTTACTAAAGAGTTTTTTTATTGCCTAAAGCTTTTTATAAAGAAAAAAGGATTTTATAAATCTTTTGTCGTATTAATATAGAAGTATAGAAAAATTGAAAAAGGCTAATTCTTTTAACCGCTGATGGCGATTTAATAAGGTAAATATATATTTTCGGAGTGTAGCAAAGAGCCCTCCCCTTGA
>JAYELE010000007.1:0-1229 GCA_034717255.1 Patescibacteria group bacterium | reverse complement strand
AATGGGTAAAATTTATTGGAGTCACATATTAACTACCTTTAGTTCCAATATAATTATTGCCGGGATAACTTTATATGGAGCTGTACGACTCTTCAACAAAGAAGAAGTTCTATTCAGGAGTTAAAAAAATATTATAAAAAAAAGAAGGATATTTTAGTAATCATAAAGTATATAAATATTATAAGAAAAATAAAAAAATAAAAGCATTTTATGAAATGTTGAAAATGGCAAACTATCCCAAAGGATAGGACACAAAGTTATAGGTCTAAATCACTTTAGTAATACGACTGCCAAACTGCCAACTTTTAAAATTAAAAAGCGTTGGCAGTTTTTTATTTGAAAGTTGGCAGTAAAAATTGAGTTTAGCACATATCTTAACAAAAAAAGGAGGGGATGAGAGTAGAAAAAATTCTAAAATTGTAAAAAGAAAAAAATTTAGAGATTTAATAAAATAAATATATTTAAAAAATTATGAATTTTTTCTGAACCTGATTTCCAATCAAGAGTAATAAATTCATTGTCATTATCAAGAGTACCACTATGGAAATGGTCTGGGCTTAACAGAATAATAGTTTCCACTTTTTCCTGAGAGGAAATATGCTTAAAAAAATCTTCTATGATTTCTTTAGCTAATAGATGATGAGGGACTACTCCGGAGACGATATCTTGTTTGTTGCCAGAATCAAATGCAAAAATTTCTAATGTGCTTGAAAAATTTAATATAAAAACAATACTGAAAAAAATAATCAGAATCGAGAAAAACGAAATATAATTCTTACTGGTATTGAATTTAAAAATGTTATTAATTTTTAACCTCCGTATTTCTTTCCACCTGAAGGATATGTTATACAACTTTCTCTTCCACCTAAAGGATATACTCTTCAACTCTCTCCTCCCATGTAAAGGGTATACTCCCCAACTCTCTCCTCCCCCTTGAGGGGGGAGGATTAAGGTGGGGGTGATATTCTCTATGTAGAATAGGCGTTCCCGTTTTCACTAAAACAGGCCCGCTTGCCTGTTAAAATGTGATAAAGCCTTTTATTGTCATCGCTCTATTATTTTTCTAAAATAGTTTATACTGAGAAATCCAAAGAGATATATCAGAGCAGCCAATATAGCCACAACTCTAAACCCAAAAAAGATGGCGATTATCACTGCAGAGACAGAGGCAATAATTGAACAGAAACTATTAGTTGCCCATAACCAGGGAATAAATCCTTTTTCTTCCT
>JAYELE010000006.1:0-6218 GCA_034717255.1 Patescibacteria group bacterium | reverse complement strand
TTCGTAACTTTATTGAATTTTTTAAATATTTGATATTAATTATAACGATAGTTAATGTAGCACTATTAATTAAATATCTAATGTCGGGAACTCTGTTGCAACATATGATAGTCAGATTTACAATTACAGAGAGTAATAACCCTATTAATTTAGCCAGGGTAGCAGGACTAGGGGTATTGTTATGGTTTTTATCAATTTTCCAATCTGAAGATCAAAAATATAAAATTATTGCATGGTTTGCTCTAATTCCAATTATCATTTCTCTATTAGCAACAAATACTCGGGGTCCGATATTATTCACACTATTAATTATTTTGGGGTATCTGTTTTTTTATTTAGAGGTTTCTAAAAAAAAGAAAATATTTGTTATAATTTTTTTAGTTGTAATTGGAATTGCATTAATATTTATTTTACCAGAGAATATGCGTGATCGTTTTTCACTATTATTTCAAAAAGGTAATTTAAATATTGAAAAAAATCTTTGGATGTCAAGTAGTAGTGGAAGACGAATAATTTTTGCAAAACGACTATTACAATATTTAACAAATCATCCCCTTACATTATTTATTGGAACTGGGGCTGGTGGCTTTGCGAATTTATTTAAAGACTATGGAGCATATTTTTATCCTCATAATGTTTTTTTAGAAATATTGTTTGAACAAGGGCTTGTTGGTATAAGTATATTTATTTTTAGTATAACTATTTTCACAAAAGAATTAAAATTAATAAATATTAATAATGGAAAGTTTAATGAGTTATTGACACCTATGTTATTTGGCATGATTTATTTTTTCCTTAATGCTCAAGTAAGTGGTGATATTGAGAGGAATAGATTGTTATGGTTATTTTGGGGAGCAACTATTGGAATAATGACATTAGCAAATAGAAATACTAAAAGCATTTCTAATCAATATAATAATTAAAATAAGGAATATATTGTTTGAATATTAATCAAAAATTGAAACATAAAAGTAACACCTCATTTATTAATAATTTGACATTAACATTTATTTCTCAATTTGTTATTCTTGTATTAGGGTTGATTCTTATACGAATGTTCTCTGAGTATCTAACAGAAAACAGTTATGGAATTTATATGGTCATAAAGAGATTTATTGGTATTGCTTTTCCAATATTAACTATCAATATGAGTATTAGCTTGTCAAGATATGTAAGTTTTAATTTAAATAAAAAAATGGAATATTTAATTTTATCAGTATTACCATTAATAATATTGTTTTTAATATTACTCTTAATATCGCTTGTTTTTATGGAAAAAATATCGCTATTCCTTTTTGCAAGTAATAAATATATTTCATTAATAATTCCAATGTTAATATTTTTATTTGCTAATTCTTTTTATGTAATGATAACCGGATATTTAAGAGGCAAACATGATTTTGTTAATATGAATATTCTTCTTATTACTTTTTGGATAATACAATTATTTGTTTTTTTGATAATGAAACCATATTTTAATGATAATTGGATTTTTTTGAAATACTATTATTTAGTAACTTCAATAATAATATTGGTAGTATGTTGCTTGTTTATTTTCTTCACATTAGAGAAAAGGTCTATAATAATAAAAAGAATGACACAATTTAATATTATTAATAGTATTAAAAATAATTTGAATTTTTATAAATATGGTATATCTCGTTTACCGGATGGGTTCTTTATGGCAGGAATATATTTTTTACCGGTTTTTTATACTACTCATAATATTTCAATAAAAAGTGCAGGATATGTAGGCCTTATTGTTACTACAATTAGAATGTTTCAAGTGTTAGGCAATCCCTTTAATAAATTATTTTTACCTAAATTTTCTAAAGTGCTTGCAGATGGGAAGAAAAAACTTATAAAAAACTATTGTGAAATTATAATTGAATTTATTTTTACTTTGCCGATGTTAATTGGTTTAATAGTATATTTTACATCTCAAGAATTAGTATTATTATGGTTAGGTAATGATTTTTTTGTTATAATTAGGTATATTAGTTTATTAGGTCCTTTAATTGGGATTCTTTTAGGATATATATTTATTCGAAGTATCCTCAATGGTCTTTATACTTTCCCATACACTATTTATATTAGCCTGTTAGGTTTTTTATCTGTAATTGTTTTCCTTTTTGTTTCATATATTTTTTCATTGGGAATATTAGGAGTTGTTATTTCTTTTGGATTAGGTATTTCTTTATTGGGAATAGCCTCTATTTGGATTTTAATTAAAAAACAAGATTTGAAACTATTATCTCGGAATAATTTAATTTCTATATTATGGATAATGATAGTTTTTGGGTTATTTTATTTGTTTAAAAATAATATTATTATTAATAATATACTGTTATCATTGTCGTTGAAAATGTTTGTTTCTTTTATTATTGTGATTGTTTCATTATTTATTTACAAAAATTATAAATTCCTGTGGATTAAAGAATTAAATATAAGATTAAATAAAATGAAAAAAGGATAGATAAACTATACAATAAATTATGAATAAAATTATAAGATGAAAATATTTATTTTTACTTCAGTACATCCCTGGAACGATACAAGAATTTTTTATAAAGAAGCAATTTCCATTGCTAAAAGACACGAAGTAGAGTTGCATGCGCCTGCTGAATTTGATTATATTGAAAAAAATGGAGTCAAAATAGTGGGATTACCAAAATGGAACAAACCGATAGATCGAAGTAAAATAAGGAAAATTATTTGGGATAGAATCAAACTGTCAGATGCAGATATTTTTTGGTTTCATGATCCAGAACTTATTTGGATAGGACTAAAAATAAAATTGTTTCATAAAGGTAAGGTGATTTATGATATTCATGAAGATTATTATACACAGATTTTATTAAAGGAGTGGATACCAACAAAAATATTAAGAAGATTAATTGCTAATATTTATCTTTTTATAGAAAAATTTTTTTTACAAAAGTTTGATTTGTTATTATTAGCGGAAAAATATTATAAAAATAGACTTTCTCCGAAATTAAGAGAAATTTCAATTGATATTTTAAATTATCCTATTGTAGAATCATATTTTAATAAAAATGAGGTGGAAAAATATAAATCTAAAAAAAAGTTTCATAAGATAATTTATACAGGTGGGATAACACAAGATAGAGGAGCTTTTAATGTTATTGAAGGATTTAAAATACTGCTCACTAAAGTTGATAATGTAAAATTATATTTTGTTGGTAAATGCAAAGATCAAATAATAATAGATAAAATTAAATCTGATAAAAAGTTAAGATATAAGATTGTTATTATAGGTGAAAATAGATTTGTTGATCGAGGAGAAATTGATCGTGAATATATTGATGCTGATATTGGGTTGGCACTGTTTCCTTATTCTTTGCATTATAATAAAAAGTTATTAACTAAATTTTATGAATATATGATTAATAAATTACCAATTATTGTTTCAGACTTTAATTTGTGGAAAAATTTTATCAAAACCAACGAATGTGGACTGTATGTTGATCCAACAGAACCTCATCAGATTGCTGATAAACTTTTATTTTTAATAAATCATCCAGAAGAAGCAAGAAAAATGGGAAATAATGGATACAAGGCAGTTATGGGAAAATATAAATGGAAAAACGAGGAAGCGAAACTTTTTAAAATTAAAGAGTTATTATCACTTTAAATGATAATGAGTAACCAATTTTTTTAAAAATATTAAATTACACATGATTAAGCAAAAAATAAAAAAAATGGATAATAGTTTTAGAAGAATTAAAAAACTTTTAAAAGAAAATAATTATTTTTTTGATTTGAATATTCTATACTATATTTATAAACGAAATAATTATCTATTTGATCCTAATAGATTTTTTAGATCATATAAAAATGTAAACATTAAACATCCAATTTTTTTGTTAGGCACACAGGGAAATGGAAATACATTCGTTTCCAGGATGTTAAGAAGAAGCCGTAATATTATTAGCGTAACTGGAAATTATAAATACTGGGCTGGGGCGGATGAAATGAATAGTGTACTAGGCCCTATTCTTCCGAAAAAATTTAAATCTATAGAATATCTTAAACCTTATCCTGATAAAATTAAATACCCGGTAGATTGGCTTTGCGGAACAGATAAGTATTTTCCATTATTTAGAAATAATGAATCTGACTTCGGTATAGAGTTAAAAGAACAATTTACTCAAGTTATAAGATGGCTAATTAATAGATATGGGAAAAATCCAAATGTGAGATTTCTTGATAAAAGTCAAACTTTTACAATTAAAATGTTGTTATTAGAAAAAATATTTCAAGATTCATCTCCTAAGTTTATTTTAGTAACGAGAAATCCCTATGCAAGTTGTTATAGGGCAGCAACCGGTAATACTTATACTAAAAAATATTGTGGTGAAGATAATAATTTTTTAGAAAGGCTTGAACTTGCATGTCAGCATTGGAAAAATTATAACAAAACAGCAACCGTAGACGGAGAAAAGGTAAATTATTTTATGACTCTTCGTTTTGAAGATACATTAAAATTCCCCGAGAAAAATTTAAGAAAAATTTGTAATTTTATAGAAATAGAATATTTTCCAGAAATGATTCCTCAAAAAAATGATGTAATTCCTTTTGGATCGAAAAGAAGAGATAGATGGTACCCGCTAAGGCCGGATGTAAATGAAAAATATCTTTCAAAAATTACAAATTCAGAGATTGAATTGATTTATAATTTATGTGGCAAATTAGCTAGTTCATTTGGGTATCTGCCTCCATATAAATAGAATTTTATAAATTTTAATGTTGAATATTTTATTAAAATGCTGTAAATTAAGTACAATAAATCAATTTTTTTGAAAAGGGATATTTTGAAAAAAAACATAAAAAATATTTTAATATTAACTCAGTATTTTCCACCAGAAACTGGAGCTGCAGCTTCACGAATGAGTGATTTTGCGATGGAATTGAAAAAAAACGGGTTTAATATTGAAGTTTTAACTGAGAAACCATCATATTGTTTGCCAACAAAAATAATGGATAAAGATAAATATATTGAAGATATTAAAATTGTTCGTACTAAAGTATGGAAAACATCTAGGGAAAATATCTTTGGTAGATTTTTTTATTATATGTCTTTTATGTTTTCCAGTATATTTAATTATAACAAATTTAAAAATGTAGATATTATTTGGGTTACTTCTCCACCAATTACTGTTGGAATTGCAGGATACATTTTATCAAAATTATTGAAAATTCCTTTTATTTTAGATGTTAGAGATTTGTGGGGCGAATCTATTAATGTTTTTTCAAATGTTAAAATTCCAGGAGCCGTTTTTTGCATTAAAAGGATCGAAAAATCTCTTTTTATTAATTCAATTGCATTGACCGGTGCAGTGCCAGCATTTAAAGATACTTTTTTATCAATTGTAAATAAAGATCATCCTATTTTTACTTTAATTAATGGGGTTCCAAGAAATTTTATTAATAGTAATAAAACGAATGATTTCCCTTTACCAAACAAACTGCAAAATAAATTTATTTGTCTTTTTTTTGGTAATTTTGGTTTAGCTTATGACTATTATTTTTTACCTGAAATGTTAAAATATTTTGAGAAAACTAATAAACATATTCAATTTTTATTTGTTGGTGATGGCGTAAAAAAAGCAGAATTGATTAAATATTCTGATCAAGCAAGTAACTTAACAGTTTTACCCTCGGTATCTCGTGAGCAAATTAAATATTATATGCAAAAAAGCGATTTGTGTATGATTCCAATTTTAACTAATCCTTTTTTTCGCGATACTTTTCCTGCGAAAATGTTTGAATTTTTTGCATATAAAAAACCTGTTATTCTTTCATCAACAGAAAAAGCAGGGGAAATGGTTACAAAGAATAATATGGGAATATATTTAGATAATAATAGATCGGATACTTGGATTAAAGCAATTGAGAAACTTGTAAGTAACCCAGAATTGAAAGAAAAAATGGGTGTAAATGCATATGAGCTTGTTTTTACTCAATATACTAAAGATATTATTATAAAAGATTTTGTAAAATACCTAAAATCATTATAATCACTAAAACTAATATTTGTTTAAAAGTTCAATATTTATTTCTTTCTCCTTTTGCAATATCAAAAATAATTTACTATTTTATAATTATGTTACAAAAGGATAAATTATAGATGCGTTTTAAATTTACAATTTTAATTTCTGATATTATTGCAACATTTGTGGCGTTTTTTGTTACAT
>JAYELE010000005.1:0-1230 GCA_034717255.1 Patescibacteria group bacterium | reverse complement strand
CTGTTCAAACATTTACAATAGAATTACAGGTGAGAAATATTTTAAATAGTTATGTTTATTCTGCTCAAAATGTTTTTCCAAATCAAAGATTTACTCAAGTTACTGTTTATTGGAGTTGGAAGAAGTAAAATAACGGAAAACGGAGAAGGGAAAATTCAGAATAACACCATAATTTATTATGGTGAGTAAAAAACCGTATGCACACCCATATTTTTCGTTTATCGTATACGTTTCAACGGAAATATTTAAAACCGTTAAAACGGTTGTTATTAAGTGTTTACTGTATCATTTTCACCCGAATAACTTAGTAAAAATAGCTTTGCATTTCACAAGTCAAGAATTCGGGTGTTGATCTAATTAAAATTAGAAAATTTTTATTTGTGTTGCTTCTAAACTTCTATTCAGTAAATGTTTCAAATTATTTTTTTTTAAATCTTTGTGGGCACTATTGGACTTCCCGCCTGCCTACACAGTATTGAAAAATTTATTTTACAAAACATTGGCGGGCAGGGAACCAATGACTCCCTGTATGTAATAATAAAATTAAAAAATACCATTTTCTTTGACTATTACTTTTCATAATTCTACTTGTTTTCTTGTGGGCACTATTGGACTTCCCGCCTGCTTATGCCTGCCTACAAAATATTGAAAAATTTATTCTACAAAACATTGGCGGGCAGGGAACCAATGACTCCCTGTATGTAATAATAAAATTAAAAAATACCATTTCCCTTGACTATTACTTTTCATAATTCTACTTGTTTTTTTTGTGGGCACTATTGGACTTCCCGCCTGCTTATGCCTGCCTACAAAATATTGAAAAATTTATTCTACAAAACATTGGCGGGCAGGGAACCAATGACTCCCTGTATGTAATAATAAAATTAAAAAATACCATTTCCCTTGACTATTACTTTTCATAATTCTACTTGTTTTTTTTGTGGGCACTATTGGACTTGAACCAATGACTCCCTGCTTGTAAGGCAGGTACTCTGAACCATCTGAGTTAAGCGCCCCTCTCAATTTCTAAAAGCTGTAAATAATATAAAAATATTTCTTTTTATGCAAGCAAAATATTAATAATATATAGTTTAACGAATATATTAACTTTTCGCTATTTCATTTAACTGTTTATTCAATAATTTTTTCTTTATGAAACTTAATCTGTCAGTAAAGAAAACTCCATTTAAATGGTCAGTTTCATGTTGAATAACTCTTGCTGATAGATCA
>JAYELE010000004.1:0-1268 GCA_034717255.1 Patescibacteria group bacterium | reverse complement strand
AACTCAGTTATTGTTGGATAGTATGCTAACAATTATAGGATTATATTATGTATATCAAAAGAGAATTAGAGAAAAAAATTATAAAATATATGGATAACAAAGAAATAATTGCAGTAATTGGTGCAAGGCAATGTGGCAAAACAACGATGATTAATCATATTCTCAAACAATATAAAAATGTAAAATCAATTACTTTTGAAAATATTAACACTAAATTATTATTTGAAGAGGATATAGAATCCTTTATAGAATTATATGTTGACGGATATAATTATCTTTTTATTGATGAAGTCCAATATGCCAAAAATAGTGGGAAAATTTTGAAGTATATTTTTGATACACAAGATATAAAGATCATAATATCCGGTTCATCATCAACGGATATTTCGATAAAAAGTTTAAAATATTTAGTTGGTAGAATTTTCATATTTCATTTGCATACTTTTTCATTTAGTGAATTTCTACAATTTCGTGATGAAAAAATTTATAAAATTTATATAAAAAAGAAATTTGGTAATCAGATTAATCAAAAGTTATTAAAATTTATTCACGAATTTATGAAATTTGGCGGATATCCGCGAGTTGTAATTTCAAAAACAGATGAAGAAAAAAAAATAGTTCTTGAGAATATTTATAACACTTATTTATTAAGAGAGATTAAAGAGATTTTGCAACTCAGTAAAAATGATAAATTAATAAAATTATTGAAAGCACTATCCTTGCAAATTGGTAATATTATCAATTATAATGAACTCTCACAAATTACAGGTTTTGACTTTAAGACACTCAAAAAATACTTATATATTTTAGAAGAAACATATATTTGTCAGAGATGTAATACTTTTTTTACTAACAAACGGAATGAATTAGTTAAAGCACCTAAAATATATTTTTTCGACAATGGATTCCGCAATCAATGTGTGAATAATTTTGATATTCAATCACAAGAATTAGGAGCATATTATGAAAATCTAATATTTTCCGAATTCCAAAAAAAGAGTATAAAATTAAAGTATTGGCGGACACATTCAAAAACAGAAGTGGACTTTATTCAAGATGAAAAAATACCAATCGAAATAAAAACAAAACCAAAAATAACAAAAGCTTTTTTGAGTTTCATTGATAGATATAAACCTGAGAAAGGTTATATAGTATCGCAAATTGAAAAAGAAAGTATTATAAAAAATAACTGTAAAATATATTTCAAATCATTTGCTCAATTTATTTAAAAAACAAAAAAAGTGATAACTAAAATATCATCACTTTTT
>JAYELE010000003.1:0-1269 GCA_034717255.1 Patescibacteria group bacterium | reverse complement strand
GAGTTTGAATTAGTCTTATAGTTATCAAGTAAACCACGCGAACAACTATAACAACGCGCTCTCAAGGCCCAAAGGAGATTAGTGTTTTGCTCATCCGCTTTTGTAATATACTTAATAATGTAATTCAAACCCTTTTTCACTGAAACTTGACGGATACTTATAAAACCAAGTTTCCACATTGCCTCCAATTCTTCATGTGGAATATAAGGGGCATTGAGTAACAAAACGTGAAGGTGGGGGGCACCATTTTTTTGAAATTCTGCAGTTTTAAGAAATTTTATGCGAGGATACTTTTTTCTGATACGAGTCAAAAGAATGTTAGATCTTTGCTGTATACCTCGCCATGCCTGCTTTAAAGAAGAAAAAAATTTAGGATCAATGGTCAAAGTCAAATGAGATGCATAACGAAACTTTTTCTTACTAATTGACCAGAGTTTCCGACGAACACGTTTAAGATAATTCTCACTGAAACGAGTGAAGTAATCAAGAACAAGTGCTTTTTCTTGTTCTCTATCAACTAAAACAATCTTCTTGTCCTCTATCGACTCTTGATACAAAGATGCAAACAAATTAACGTCATCTAGAGATCCCCACGCGTTCTCATAATTGAACGATTCTTCTTTAACCCGATCAATTGCTTTTTTAAACCAAAAGTTCAAACCCAACTATCATATCCTAGATCAAATCATAATTTATCGTTTTTTTAGATGATCTATCACCACTTATGTTTTTTTTAATTAAAAAACTTTTTGATAAAAAAAAGAGAATCACCCTCACAATTTAGATCATCTAACAACGAAAAATAAAAAACAAAGTTTTTTATTGTGAGGGAACAACTCTTGAAACACCCCTGACAATGTCAGTAAATAAATATATACATTATAAGAATTATAAACTTTTTCTCATTGTTAATTTTCATTTATAACAAAAAAAAAGAAAAAAATGGTCAAAAATATGACCACAAAAGAGGATCGTCGAGGGAATTACTACTCGACTAGATGGCGACGAAAAAACAATAAATAAAACAATTAATAAAATTATTCGTAAAATAACTATCTAAATAAAAAAAGTTTTTTTTTGTTTTAAATTTTAAAGAAACATGACATAAATGAAGTAAACACAACATTTATATTAAATAACACATTTACATTATTACAATGATGTATCATGTTAAAACGAAAAACAGAAAGGAATAAGGAGAAAAAACAAGAGGTGAAAAATTAAATGAAAACAATTTATGTTACAGAAAAAACAAAACAACAATTACTA
>JAYELE010000002.1:0-1283 GCA_034717255.1 Patescibacteria group bacterium | reverse complement strand
AAAATCTTGAATAATTTTCGCAAAAAGAAAAATATTAAATTAGATTAAATACGGGCCCATAGCTCAGTTGGCTAGAGTGTTGGTATGGCATACCAAAGGTCGCGGGTTCGAGTCCCGCTGGGTCCACCAAATTGAATTTAACAAATTTCCTAAATTTCCTTTACTCTACTCCAAAAATTTCTTTTATTTCTGATATTATATAAAATTAAAAAAATATGACTAAAAAAAATAATTCAATCGCGCTTTTTCAAAAAAAACAGGTTCGTCGTCATTGGGATGAGAATAAGAAACTTTGGTATTTTTCTATTGTTGATGTGGTTGAAATATTGACTGATAGCCCAAGACCGCGTAAATATTGGAATGCCCTCAAAACAAAACTAAAAGAGGAAGGAAGTGAGTTGTCCCAAAAAGTGGGACAACTGAAATTAAAATCTTCTGACGGAAAAAAGATATCTTACGGATGTTGCTGATACAGAAACACTATTAAGATTAATTCAGTCAATTCCTTCGCCAAAAGCAGAGCCATTGAAACTTTGGCTGGCAAAAGTTGGTTATGAAAGAATAGAGGAAACCGAAGATCCAGAATTAGCAATTGATAGGGCTATGCAAACATATCTTAAAAAGGGATATTCTAAAGAGTGGATTAACCAAAGACTTAAAACAATTGAAATTCGTAAAGAGCTTACAGATGAATGGCAAGAAAGAGGAGTAAAACAAGGTTTGGAATTTGCTATTTTGACTGACGAAATCACGAAAGCGTGGTCAGGAAAAAATGTTAAATCTTACAAAAAATTTAAAAGTCTTTAAAAACAGAACCTGAGAAATAATATGACAAACCTTGAGTTAGTTTTAAATATGCTTGCCGAAGTCTCAACAACAGAAATTTCTAAAGGAAAACAACCAAAAACTTTTTTAGAAAATAAAGAAGTTGCGAAAAAGGGCGGTAATACAGCTAAAAAAGCAAGAAAAGATATTGAACAAAAAACAGGGAAAAGCGCTATCTCTGCGAAAAATGCAAAAAGCTTACAAAACAAGAAAATAAAAAAATTACAATAATTTTACAAAAAATGAATAAATCCTATTTTTCTTTTTATAAGGAATAAATAAAAGTGTAAAATAAAATTTCTCTATGGCATAGAGGCATCGCAAGTTCAACTCCCGCTGGGTCCACAAAAAAAACAGGGAATTTTTAAATTTCCTGTTTTTTTTATTAAGATATTATTTTACATTTTACCCGAACATTAAGACTTCTGGTTTGAATATGAGCAAAGCGCCGATAATAA
>JAYELE010000001.1:0-6548 GCA_034717255.1 Patescibacteria group bacterium | reverse complement strand
AATCCAATTATTTTTTCTTTTATTTTTCCTAAAAAAGAAGTAAAAAAACGCGAAATATTTTCTCGCGATAATTTTCTACACATTGCAATTTCTTTTTCAAAAGTTTTTTTATCCATAATATTTTTTATATTTTATTGTATTATTATACTAAAAATTAAAAAAATAGCGATGATAATTTCATAACAAACTTGGACGATCGTTCAAGTTTGTTATAGATTGAATTATAAAATCACAAAAATAACTTTAATAATTTTACAACAAACTTGGCCAACGCGACAAGTTTGTTATAGATTAGTTGCGCGCGCATCCGATATGCGCAACGAATTTATGAAAAATGATAAAATAATTTTATTTAGTTATAGAATTAAATATGCTGCGGGACCAGGATTCGAACCTAGATAGCTGGGATCAAAACCCAGAGTCCTGCCATTAGACGATCCCGCAAGATTTTATTGTTGCTAATTCCAATGGAAGTTGGGGAATAGAAGAATACTTTATTTTGTTTTCCGCTTCCATAAAAAAGTTTATAATGTTGTTAAGTTTTTCTTCGCTTATATTTTGTGTTTGCGCTTCAAGTTTTTCAAATTCTTCTTTTGTCAATCCCGAAATAATAGAATTTTCGTTGTATTTTTCTTCGCTTATTTTCAAAATAACGGCTTGTCTCAAATAATTAAGAAATGTTTTCGCAAATTCTTGAATATCAATGCCTTGATTTATTATTTTATTTAAAAATTCAACAGCTTGAGATTGCTGTTTTTCAATTATCAACCCAAAAAAAGAGCTTAACAAATTTGTTTCCACTAACCCGAGAAAGTCTTTAATGTCTTGAGCTTTTATTTCTTTTTTGTCTGTTCCAGAAAGATTTAAAGCTTGGTCTAAAAAACTTTCAGCGTCTCTTATCGCGCCTTCGGAGCATAAAGCGATTATTTCCAGCGCCGGTTTTTCAATTTTTATGTTTTCTTTTTTGCAAATAAATTCCAATTTTTCAATTATTTCCTGTATTGTCAATTTTCTAAAATTATATCTTTGACATCTTGAAACAATAGTTGGAATCATTTTATGAATTTCCGTTGTGGCTAAAATAAAAATAGTGTGAGCCGGCGGTTCTTCTAATGTTTTGAGTAAAGCATTAGATGCCTCTTTTGTCAATTGATGACATTCGTCAATAATAAATGTCTTGTATAATGACTTGCTTGGAACAATTTTTATATTTTTTTTTAATTCTCTCATCCCATCAATCCCGCCTTGCGATGCGGCGTCAATTTCTATTAAATCCATTGAGTTTCCTTTCATAATTTCTTCGCAAGAAGAGCATTCATTACAAGGTTCATAATTATTTTGTTTGTTTTCGCAATTTATGGCTTTTGCCAAAAGTCGCGCAATAGTTGTTTTTCCGCTTCCGCGAGGTCCGGTAAATAAATAAGCGTGGGATAATAATCCCGAAGAAACAGCATTAGTAATTGTTTTAACTATATGCTGTTGTCCCACAATCTCGGAAAATTTTTGCGGTCTGTATTTGCGATATAATACTATATTAGTCATAAAATTTATTTTTTCTTAAATACCCAAAGTTTATATCCTAAAAAATTCCACGACATTCCGACAAAAGAAGCGACAACAGCTCCAAAGTTTGCCCAAATTTTAGAAGACAAGCCAAATTGAGGTCCAATCGCATTCACTATTATTGTCGCGGTTCCTATATTTATTAAAAATCCCGCGCCACTTATGAAAAAGAATTGCGAAAATTCTTTTTTGTGTATTCTTTTTTTTGAATTAAATGTCCAAAATTTATTCCAAAAATAACTGTTAGTTGTGGCGCCAAGAAAAGAAATTCCTTTAAATATTGAAAAAAACAATCCTGAAAAGGCGCTAAATTCATACATCAATAAATTTAAAATTCCCAAATCAATAACAGTGTTCAAAACTCCGATTAAAATAAATTTAGCAAATTGCCATATTATTGGAATTCTTTTTTTTAGAATGAAAGCGACATAAAGACAAAATAAACAAAAAATTGGCGTAAAAACAGGCAACATCCAATATAGCGCTTTTTGTTCTATCCCAAAATTTTTAAAAATTCCAAAACTTAACAAAGCAATAAGTTCTCCCGCTATCAAACAAGCGATAATGTCTCTTTTTTTCATATTTTTATATTATCAAAAATAATAGGTCTTGACAAGGTTTGAATATCTATTATTCTATACTTAATAGAATAAAAAATAAATATTTTTTTAATGTTTACGAAATATATTGTTAAAAATTTTGAAGCGGTTTGTTGTAGCGTCTCTTCCAAAAGAGATTAGATTTTAACATTAAAAAATATTATAAAAATTAAAAATCTTATCTCTTTTGAAAGAGATTTTTTTATACAAAAATATGAATACTCAAAAAATAAACATTTTAGAAACAATAGGCAATACGCCATTAGTAAAAATTGATAAATTAAACCCTAATTCTGAAACTAATATATTCGCTAAATTGGAAGGGTTTAATCCCAATGGTTCAATAAAAGACAGAGTTGTTTTGCCTATGATAGAAAACGCGGAAAAACAAGGGATTTTAGTTCGCGGGAAAACGCTTATTGAATCAACAAGCGGAAATACCGGAATTTCTTTGGCAATGTTAGGCGCGATAAAAGGTTATAAAGTAATAGTAGTGGCGCCAAAATCAACGAGCGTAATAAAACAAAAGATTACAGAATTTTTCGGAGCGAAAATAATACTAATGGAAGATGAGGATTGGAAGAAAAACGCCATAAAATTTGTTAAGCAGAAAGCTGAAAAAAATAAAAATTTTGTTTTATTAAATCAATATGAAAATAAACTTAATTGCGCAACGCACTATAAAACAACAGCTCAAGAGATATTGAAACAAATGCAAGGTAAAAATTTGGATTATTTTATTGCAGGGATAGGAACTGGCGGAACAATTACTGGAATCGCGAAATTATTAAAAGAAAAATTTCCAAAAATTCAAATTATTGGAATTCAGCCAAAGCTTGGAACAAAAATTGAAGGATTACAATCATTAAAAAGCGGGTACGCGCCTCCAATTTTAGATATTGATTTAATTGATAAAATTTATGATGTTGACGGAAAATATGCTTTATTATGGCAAAAATTATTAGCTCGCAAACAAGGAATTTTCACTGGGCAAAGTTCAGGAGCCGCGATGTTTATGGCGCAAAAAATAGCCAAAAAGATTAAAAAAGGCAATATCATAACCATTTTCCCAGACAGAGGAGAAAGATATATAGACATTATTTAAATCAAGCTCGTTCATATCCGATATGAACACGGGTTGCTCTTGACAAATTTTTTTAATAATGTATCTTAAATTTAGAAGTTAGTTCTTTCTAATCATAGATTGTAAAGCAAAATTTTGCGGAAAGAGAATCGACAGCTATCTGTCGGGTTTTAATTCTCCCGTTTAAAGATTTTGTTTTATATAATAAGTGGCGATATATTATCATATCGTCGCGAAGCAAATAATTCTTGCGGAAAGGGAAGAGAGGGAACAAAGGGTAATAACCACTCCACCCCCTCCCCTCTAACATTTTAGCCCTTCCTCCTTCCCCCGCAAACAGAATTTTTTTGCTTCTTTTTTTTACCTTAAATTTAAGTTCGTTCATATCCGATATGAACACGGAAATCAAATCTATTATTTTTTGATTTGACAAGTTTTTGGTTTTTATGCTACTATAAAAATAGTTCTTTTATAAAAAGGAAAAGAAAAAAATTATATTATAGGATAGTCGGTTTGTTCGCAAATAGATATTCGCGCGCAAATCGGCTATTCTAAATAGCCACAACATACAAGGATTTGATATAGATGGAAACAGATATAGAGGGAATAGGCAATAATGGCGTAATAGACCAAAGTTGCTTGGAAAGTAGCGACCAGGAGTATCGTTCAAGAGAGCTAAATTTTGAGTTTGGTCGCTCAAATTTAGATAAGCTCTACAAGAGAATGATGGAAATTAGAGGCATGACCTATCAAGAGCTGTTAGAAGAAACAGCGAAAAAGGGAGATGTTTTATTTTCATCTATAGACAAAGGAAAAATTTTGGATTTTGAAAGCTTAAAAAGGCTTATCAATCCAAAAGAAAAGAGATGCGTCCGTTTGAATGGTTCAAAACAAGTCATTATTTTTGTCGAGAACCAGACAGCTCCGTATTTTGGAGTTAGAAGAGACACACGGGAACTTCTCGTGAGAACAACCGAATTCGGTTGGACGCTAACAGGAGTATTTTTTTAAAAAAATAATCCTTAAAAACTAAATCTTTTTTCTTTTCCTTTTTCCTTTTTTTAAGGAATAAAGGAGTGATAGTTTATTTTTTGACAAAAAATCATTTTTAATTTTGAATTAAAAAATACAATTCTAATAAATTTTTGAATAAGGCAAACAACAAATTTAAATTTTAAATAAAGCGAACAAACAACAAATCTCGGCAAATGCCGAGATTTGTTGTTTGTAAATGAAATCAAAATTAGCAGATTAGAGTCGGACAAGGACAGTCCTTGTCCCGCTAATGAAATTAATGAGCTTAAATTAAAGTAATTAGAGTCGGACAAGGACAGTCCTTGTCCCACTAATGAGCGTTGTCTAATAATTATTTTTTGCTATAATAAAAAAATCAAAGAAAAAATCAGAAAATAGTTTTATATAAAAATAGCAAAGGATTATTTTTTATCATTTTATTTTTTTATGTCTATTCAGCGTCCATTATTAATTAATAACGAAATTTATCATATTATTATTAGGGGAGTTGGTGATATCTCAATTTTTAAAAATGAGCAAGATTATTATCGCGCGATTTTTTCTCTTTTTGAATTTAATAACACTGATCCAGTGCAAATTTTTAAAAGGCGAAAAGAGATTAAAAGTGTAAAAAAAATGTTTAAAGATGAGTTTGTTCAAGTAGGACAAGGACAGTCCTTGTCCGACTTTATATTGCCCTTGTCTGAATTTTCCGCCACTTTTTTACCTGACAAGAGAGATTTGTTGGTAAATATTTTTGCTTTTTGTTTTATGCCAAATCATATTCATTTGTTAATTCAGCAGATTAAAGATGTTGGGATAACAAATTTTATGAGAAAATTAGGCACGGGATACGCTTCTTATTTTAATAAAAAATATGATCGCAAAGGTCATCTTTTTCAATCGCGATTTAAAGCGGTTCTTGTTGAGAATAATGAACAATTAAAAACAGTATTTACTTATATCAACACTAATCCAATATCTCTTATAGAGCCGGGGTGGAAAGATTTTGGGATTAAAGATTCTAAAAAAACAAATAAATTTTTAGAAAAATATAAATGGTCAAGTTATTTAGATTATATTGGAAAAAAGAATTTTCCATCAGTAACAGAAAGAGATTTTATGTTAAAAGTAATGGATGGAGAACAAGGATGCAAAGATTATGTTAAAAATTGGATAAAATATAAAAAAGAAATAAGGAATTAGAGTGAGACAAGGACAGTCCTTGTCCCGCTAATGAAATTAATGAGCTTAAATTAAAGTAATTAGAGTAGGACAAGGACAGTCCTTGTCTTACTGAAAGTTATCCACAGTTGCTGGATTTTGGGAGGTGGAGTATAATAAAAAAATATATTTGTAAGAATATATTTGAAATACATATTTAAAATTTTTGAATTATAAAATACTTCTCAAAGTGATTTTTCTTTTTGTTAGTCGCTTTACTTTTTCCTTTTTGAGGAGCGACCTTTATTGTATTTTGTAATTCAAGGTTAAAATACATTTGGAATAATGTTTGATAAAATATCTGATAAAATAAAGGATTTTGAGATATCTGACGAAACAGAGGGGCTTGGCGATAATAAAAGTTTTACTAATAATCAAAGTTTTAGCGATAACAAATTTCATGGATCGCTGAAATTTGTTATTCGCAAGAAAAAGGTTATTTTTGGGTTTTTGATTTTATGCCTTATTATTGGGGGCGTTTTTTATTTTAAGAATAAAAAAATTGTTGGCAGTCCTGATGATTATGTCACAATAGAGGAAAATGGGGCGAGATATGTTGAAAATCAAAAAGCCGGGTTAAAAGCGCGGATTCCTGATAATTGGATAGAGAAAAAAATGGATATTATGGAGGGTTCAATGGTTTTTTATACTCAAGATATAGAAAGCGTTTATCCTAATAAAAAAGATAGACCTCCATTGAAAAAAGGGTGTATGATTGAGGTAGCAGTTGGATATGATATGGATATGAATTTTAATGATTTACAACAACAAATCAACGAGGATCATGAATGGTTCGGAATAAAATCTGATAAATTTAAAAAAATAGAGATAAATAATAAGCAAGTGTTAAAAAATACATTTGATTGTATAGAAATAGGTTATTCTATAATTGTATATTTCATTGAAAAAGATAAATTATATATGGCAAGTATTACTTCTGGTCCTGAAAATATAGAGCAATGATCGCAAGAATTTGATGAATTTTTAGAAAATATAGAAATAAATTAAGATTAAAAAGCGTTATGGGAATTGGGGGAATAAGGGGAATAAGGGGAATAGGGGAA